>JBKJQR010000174.1:0-55104 GCA_046593895.1 Gemmatimonadaceae bacterium
CACCCGTTCGCCGGTCATGCATTGCTGCATGCCCTCGACTTGCATGTGTTAAGCACGCCGCCAGCGTTCGTCCTGAGCCAGGATCAAACTCTCCAATAGACAAGTCCAATTCAGCTCCCCGAACACTGTCATCAGACACTTGGCCTGAAGCCAGTGTCCGGAATCATTTAAACAATCGTGTTGTGTTCTCTCCCCGCTACCCACGAATTGGCAGCGGATCAACAAGAGCCTCGCACGATGCATCACTCGATTTTCAATCAGCGTCGTTCAATTACACTGCTGCCCCCGCACCGCGAGGGACTGGAATTATAGCGAGGCGGTCAATGATTACAAGGGGCGCGACCCACTACAAGCGCGCCCCCGCAACCGCTGGCGTTTTTATCGGAGTTCAGTCCTCGTCTTCTTCGTCGGCGTCGTCATCGAGGTCCTCTTCATCCTCGTCGAGATCGTCGTCGAAATCGTCCTCGTCATCGTCTAAATCATCATCGTCGTCGTCGAGATCGTCATCATCGTCGTCGTCGTCGTCGTCAAGATCTTCGTCGAGATCGGCGTCCAGCTCGTCGGCGTCGATTTCCTCGAGGCCGTCGTTCTCGACCTCATCCTCCTCGTCGTCCGAGCCTTCGGCTGGACGACGTGGCGCTGCGAACATCCCGCCCATCGCGAGCACCGCAGTCGCGCCGATGAACTCCGACGCGCCGACTTCTCCCCACATGTCTCGTGCTCTCCCGAAAGTTGTGCTGAAATAATTCGTGGCGCCGCTGTGGTGCGCCGCGACGCGAATCAGACCGACGCGCGCTCGCGGTCCTTCTTCTGGTCGCGAGACACGCGCTTCCGATCGGTCGCACTCAGCGTCGACTTGCGCAGACGAATCGCCGCTGGCGTGATCTCGATCAGTTCATCGTCCTCGATATACTCGAGCGCACCTTCCAGCGTCAACTCCCGCGGCGGCTCGAGCTGAATGTTATCGTCGGTCGACTTCGAACGCATGTTGGTGAGCTTCTTCTCGCGCGTTGGATTGACGTCCATGTCACCCGGCCGCGAGTTCTCCCCAACGATCATCCCCTCGTACACCGGGTCACCCGGCGCAACGAACAACGTCGCGCGCTCGGCGAGATTCGCCAGCGCAAACGCGACGATGTTCCCGCCTTCCATCGAGACCAGCGTCCCGCGCGAGCGACCGGCCAGCGGTCCCGCCCACGGGCCGTACTCGAGGAAACGATGATGGATCAATCCGGTTCCCCGCGTATCAGTCAAAAACTCCGAGCGGTAGCCGAATAACCCGCGCGCCGGGATGCGATACAGCATCCGGACGAGCCCCTGCCCCGGGTTCTTCATTTCGATCATCTCGGCGCGGCGCGGACCGAGCTTCTCGATTACGGCGCCGAGGTGCTCTTCCGGCACGTCGATCGCCAACTCCTCGTACGGCTCGAGGCGCTCGCCCTTCGGGCCGCGGCGCGTTATGACACGCGGTCGCGACACCTGGAACTCGTAGCCCTCGCGTCGCATCGTCTCCATCAGGATCGTCAGGTGCAGCTCGCCGCGGCCCGACACGCTCCACGTGTCGGTGCTGTCGGTGTCCTCGACCCGCAGCGCCACGTTGCGCTCGAGCTCGCGCATCAAGCGCTCGCGGATCTGCCGCGAGGTGACGAACTTTCCTGCCTTCCCGGCGAACGGCGAGTTGTTGACGATGAAGTCGACGCTGATCGTCGGCTCCTCGACCGCGATCCCTTCGAGCCGCTCCTGATGCTCGACGTCGGTGATCGTGAGCCCGATCTCGACGCCCTCCAGTCCGGCCATCGAGACGATTTCACCGGCCGACGCTTCCTGCACCTCCGTCCGTTCGAGTCCTTCGAAAGCGATGAGCTTCGTGACGCGCGCGCGTTCGGCCGCGCGCGACTCATCCATCTGGAGGAGCGCGACGGTCTCGCCGACCTTGATCGTGCCGCGCTCGATCCGCCCGACGGCCAGCCGTCCGACGTAGGGCGAATAGTCGATCGTCGAGACGAGCATCTGGAACGTCCCCTCGGCATCGTGCGGCGGCTTCGGGACCTTCTCGATGATGATGTCGAAGAGCGGCGACAGGTCGGTCGGCTTGACCTCCATGTCCATCGTCGCCACACCCTCGCGCGCCGAGGCGTAGACGACCGCCGCGTCGAGCTGCTCGGGAGTTGCTTCGAGCTCGATGAAGAGGTCGAGCACCTCATCGTGGACACGCATCGGGTCGGCGCCCGGCCGGTCGATCTTGTTGATGACGACGATCGGCGTCCTGCCTAACGCGAGTGCCTTGCGGAGCACGAAGCGGGTCTGCGGCATCGGACCGTCGAAAGCATCGACGAGGAGCAGCACGCCGTCGACCATCCGGAGGATGCGCTCGACTTCGCCGCCGAAGTCCGCATGACCCGGGGTATCGACGACGTTGATCTTCGTCCCCTTCCAGCGGATGGAGGTGTTCTTCGCGAGGATCGTGATGCCGCGTTCCCGCTCGAGCGGGTTCGAGTCCATCACGCGTTCGTCGACGACCTGATTTTCGCGGAACGCTCCCGCCTGGCGGAGCATCTTGTCGACGAGGGTCGTCTTCCCATGATCGACGTGCGCAATGATGGCGACGTTACGGATTTCCATAGCCTTTAAATATAGCCGAATCCGTACCGAAAGGTACCTCCCGAATGGTTGACCTTGCCTGTTGGGGGTTCAGGCCACATTGTCACCGTTACACGGCTCGATCCCGTCCAGCACTGGAGGTGTCCCGATGGAGGAGCGCGACGAAGCATCTCAGGACCGTTATCCCCTTGGCCGCGGCTATGGTGCCGATTACATGCGCGGCGGCGAGGTACTCGGCGGCTACGGCTACAGTGCCCGCGACGAGTACGCGACACCACGGGGTGAACTCCGGGAGCGACGAAGCGACGTCGGGTCGACCGAAGCCGAGGAACGGCCAGAGACGGACTGAAATGCAGCGTTAGGCGCGCCGCTCGCGCGACGCCTCTCGCGCGACGACGGTCGCGCGACTACCGCTTGCCCGGCTTGACCGTTGCCGACGATCCCGTAGCCGCACGCGCCGCGGGCGCCGGCTTCGCGCCAGCGTCCTCGGGACTGTTGCCGAGGTCGAGGAAGCCGACGTCGTGATTCCGGTTCCGCAGCATCGTGGCGAAGTTCGGCTTGTCGATCGCTTTCATGTACGCTTCCTTCGGCTCGACCAGGTTGCCGTCGACGAGGTCGATCAGCGCATCGTTGAGCGTGACCATGCCGAGCTTGCGCGATGTCTGCAGCACCGAGTTGATCTGAAAGACCTTCGACTCGCGAATCAGGTTCGAGATCGCCGGATTCGTCAGCAGGATTTCACGCGCCGCGACGCGGCCGCCCCCGATCTTCTTGCACAACGTCTGCGAGATGACGCCCTTGAGGGATTCGGCGAGCATGACGCGGATCTGCTCCTGCCGGTCGGCCGGGAACTGGTCGATGATCCGGTCGACGGTGCCGGCCGCGGTGGTCGTGTGCAGCGTGCCGAAGACGAGATGCCCCGTCTCGGCGGTTTCGATCGCGATGGCGACCGTCTCGAGGTCGCGGAGCTCGCCGACGAGAATGATGTCGGGATCCTCGCGAAGGGCGGCCCGGAGCGCACTCTTGAAGCTCTTCGTGTGGACGCCGACCTGGCGCTGGGTGATGATGCAGTTCTTGTTCGGGTGCACGAACTCGATCGGATCTTCGATCGTTATGACGTGATCCGTGCGCGACCGATTCACGAGATCGATCAGCGAGCAGAGCGTCGTCGACTTGCCTGAACCCGTCGGGCCGGTGACGAGCACGAGACCCTTGGTCAGGTAGCAGAGCTGTTGCACTTCGGGCGTGACGCCCATCTGCTCGACGGTGACCATCTGGGCCGGGATGACGCGGAACACCGCGGCCGGTCCCTTCCGCTCCATCGACGCATTGGCGCGGAAGCGCGCCGTCCCCTCGATCTCGTAGGCGTAGTCGGTGTCGTGCAGCTCCTCGAACTCGTTGCGATTGCGCTCGGGCATGATCGAAAGCAGCATCGCCCGCATCAGGTCGTCGGTCACCGGTTCGCGGCCCTCGATGCGCATCATCTCGCCATGGAGTCGCAGCACAGGCGGCTCGCCGACGCGGAGGTGAAGATCGGAGCCGCCCTTGCTCACCAACTGGCAAAGCAGCGTGTCGATCTCGATCTTCGCGCGCGGATCGGCGACGAAGACGTTAGGCAGTTCGTTGGCGACGACGCTGACCGCCGGCTGCGCGCCGGTAACTGCGGGTTGAGCGCCGGTCACTGGCGCCGAACGCGGCGCTGCGGGCGCAGGGCGCGCCGCAACTGCCGCCGGTGCGGGCTGGGCCGCGGCGGCAACGGGAGTCGCCACCGCGGTCGCGCCGCCAGATTGTGCGCCCGCTTCCCGCAGGAAGGATCCGTCATCGTCGACGCGGACTGTTGCTTCCCATCGTCCGTCGGTCTGCAGTGCGCGCGCGACGAATATGCCGTCCTCTGACGTGTACTGAAATACCGTTTGCTCGCCGGAGTCGAGCCGCGACGCGGCGTCGCTCGGCGCGATCTCACGGAGGAGGGAGACGACCTGCTGCGATGTCAGCGGCTGCTTGGTCACGGGGCGGACGCCGCCGGGCACTTCGAGCTGTGCGACGTCACCCTCGTTGAGAACGAGGGCGTTCGCACGGTTGCTCACCATGACGGACAGCAGTCTATCGAGTTGTGCCATGTTTTAGTCGAGCGGACGGACGCGTTCGATCACCTGACGGTTGATCAGGAGACGCCGTTCCGTGCCGTGCAGCGTGAGGAACCGCTGTGTATCGCGGTTCAGGAAGTCGAGAAGCCGTGGGCGCTCGAGGGGCAACTGAAGAAAGATTGCGCCGGCGTGCGTCGCACCGTTGATGAGGCGTACCTCGATCACGGTTGGACGTGACAGCGATTGATTTTCGAATGATTCGGCGGGATCAAAATCCACCGAGACTTCGACCACCTGCTCCTTGGCGATGAGCACCGTCTCGTCCTCCGAGATTGCGAGCGGGAAGAACGGGTCGGCGCCATTGAGAATGTCCTGCGGCCGCTCTGTTCCGCCGTCGGGACGGCCGAAGGGCTGCAGGAACATCTCGCCGGAAATGCTCTCGCCGCTGTGCGTCGTGACGACTACCCGGCATCGGTGCTTCTCGATGCGATAGTCGCTCATGGGCAGGAACTCATCATCAGGTCAAAGACGCGCCGCGCGCAGTGTTCGTCACGCATTTTTTGCTCTTGACATCACGCCAAGCGAGCGATAAAAGGCGGCGCGAACTCCATCGACTGCTGCGAGAGGCCGGCAGCGGCTGGCCGCGAGGCCGCCGCGACGAGTAGCTTTGGCGGGTGATCTTCAAGCTGATCGTCATCGTCGTGCTGGTGCTGCTCAACGGCTTCTTCGTCGGGGCCGAGTTCGCGCTCGTTCGCTCGCGCCGCGCCCGACTCGAAGCGATGACGCGCATCGGCGATCGTAAGGCGCGGCTCGCCCTCCGTGCGATGGGAAACCTCCCCCGCCTCCTCTCGGCGACGCAGGTCGGGGTGACGCTGGCCAGCCTCGGACTCGGGTGGGTGGCTGAGGCGGCGCTTGGCGAGATCTTCGAACGCCTGCTCGAGCACGTGCCCCTGGCAATCGAGCTCTCGCTTCGCCTAACGATCGGGGCGACGATCGCCCTGATCGTCGTCACGTACCTGCACGTCGTCTTTGGCGAGCTGGTGCCGAAGGGCGCGGCGCTCAATCATCCGGAATCGCTCGCCCGCTGGCTGGCACCGCCGCTGATGGTATTCGCCTGGATCGTCATTCCCTTCACGATCATCCTCAGCCGCTCGTCGACGCTCGTACTGCGCGTGTTCGGGCAGAAGCCGATCAACGCCGACGAGCAGGTGCATTCAGCGGACGAGCTGCGGCTGCTCGTCGAGCAGAGCCAGGAGGGTGGCGTCCTCGAGCAACGCGATGCGGACCTGATCGAGGGCGTTTTCGAGTTCTCGGAGAAGAATGCGCGCGAGGTGATGACACCGCGGACGGGGATGGCTGCCCTCGACATCGAAGCGACGCTCGACGAAGCGGTCGCCATCGCCGACGAGAGCGGATTCTCGCGCTTCCCCGTGTACGAGGAGACGATCGATCACGTGATCGGGCTCGTGCTCGCGAAAGACCTGCTGCGCGTCCTCGTCAGGCGCCCGGCAGAATTCTCGCTCCGCGACATCATGCGTCCGGTGCATGTCGTGCCCGGCACGCGCGAGGTCGAGGAAGTGCTCTCCGACTTCAAGCGGCTGAAGGAGCACATGGCGATCGTGCTCGACGAGTACGGCGGAACCGCCGGCGTCGTCACGATGGAAGACCTGCTCGAGGAGATCGTCGGCGAGATTCTCGACGAGTACGACGAGCCGGCCGAGCCGTTCGCCCGGCCAGCGGCGGGCGAGGTCCTGGTCTCGGGGAGCACGAACATCGGAGAGCTCGATGAGCGCTACTCGCTCGATGTCGCGTCGGAGGACTACACCACGATCGGCGGCTGGGTGTTCGGAATGTTAGGCAGGCTGCCGGTCGTCGGCGATCGCGTCACCGGTGGTGGCGCGGTGTTCACCGTCCGCGCCATGGACGGCCGGCGCATCGACTCGCTCGCCGTCGACCTTCACTCGGCAGGCGATCGGCGCGAGAAGGTTCGACCCGACAGGCAGGGCTGATCACGACAAGGCACCGCGTCACGCTGGTGACGCGGTGCCTGACGGCGGCCGATGTTCGCGCTGTCCTGCTGCCGATCAGCGCGGAGTACTGATCGCACCCCGCGGCAGGAACTCGTCGAGGTTCGCGAGCTGGTACGCGTTGATCGCCATGACGGTCGCGGCCTGCATGAGATCCGGGATCACCGCATGGTCGAAGGTGTCGATCTGCGAATGATGCGTGTGGTCATAGCCGCGGGATTCCTGATCGTAGTTGAACGCAGGCACGCCGTAAGGCAGGAACGACAGGTGGTCGGTCCCGCCCTTGTTTCCGGCGGTTACCTTGAAGGGGCCGAGTGGGCCGGCGGGCGCGAACAGCGCGGTCCACAGGTCTCGCAGCTCGTTGCGCCCCTGCAAGGCCATTCCGAGAATGCGGCCGGTACCGTTGTCGAGGACGAGCACCGACTGAACCTTCCCGAGCTCGCGTGCGTGGTCACGTGCGTACATCCGCGATCCGTAAAGTCCCTGCTCTTCACCGCTGAAGAGGACGAAGCGAATCGTCCGCTTCGGTTTCATGCCTGACGCCCGAAGGATTCGCGCCGCCTCGAGCACCGCGATCGAACCTGTGCCATTGTCGGTCGTACCCGTTCCGAGGTCCCAGGAATCGAGGTGTGCGCCGAGCAGCACGACCTCGTCAGGCTTCTCGCTCCCGCGGATCTCGGCGACGGTGTTGTAGACGGTGACCGAGTCGCCGCCGGTCCGGTTCTGGATGTTCGCCTCGAGCGCGACACGTTCGCCGCGCGCAATCAGGCGGTGCAGCTGGCCGTACGTCTCGTTGTCGACGACGATGTAGGGGAACGGATAGATGCGCGCTGGCGAACCGCTCATCGTCTCGAGCCCGAACGGCTTCGCGCCCGACGTGACGTAGCCCGCAATTCCCTCGGCTGCGAGGACGCTGACGAGCGAGTCGCGGAATGCGCTGGGGGGCGTGGCGAACTGTGCGCGGCGAAGGGAATCGGCGCGTGTGCTGTCGGCGTGCGTCATCGCCGGACCGTCGGGATTCCAGATGTTGACCGGACCGCGCGGCAGGATCCACTTGCCGCGCATCTTTCCGGCGAATCGTGTCTCGAAGTCCGCGCGAGTGGTTGCGTCCATGTACACGACGTCGCCGTTGAGCGGACCGTTAGTGCCCGGTGCCCACGCCCAGGAGACCGCGTTGAGCCAGCGTTCGTGCGGCGCGGTCATCCGCACCGCAGCTGGACCGCGCGTCCACGACTGGCCGAATTTCCACGGCTCGAGGTGGACGTTTGCCAGGCCGTACTCGCGGAATCGATCGGCCGTCCAGTCGTTGGCGCGCTTGAGCGACGCGCTCGCCGTTAGGCGGGGACCGATGACATCCGCCAGGTAGCCGAGGTCAGCGCCGGCGTGCGAGCGCTGCATTCCCTCGGCCGTGATCGCGTCGATGGCCGCCTGGTCTCGGGCCATGCTGACGGCGTGCTGCGGTCCACTGAACGCGGTATCCGGTGCGCCGCTGCCGCGGCCCGTCGGGGCAGCCGGCGCCGGCGGGGGCGAAGTCACCGGTGCCGAGGCGCACGCGGCAGCCGCGGCAAGGATTAACGGAGCGATCGCGCGGCGCAGCGCGGCGGGCAACGAACGATTCATCGTACGGGGGATGGGGGATTGAGCGAGCGCGCGGCAATGCGCGCGCAGAGCAGCATTGCTTCGATGAAGCTCGATGGATCGGCGCGACCAGTGCCGGCGATGTCGAGCGCCGTGCCATGATCGGGCGAGGTCCGTGGAAACGGAAGGCCAAGGGTCACATTCACCGCACTCCCAAACGAGGCGACCTTGATCGCGGTCATCCCGACGTCGTGATACGGCGCGATCACCGCGTCGAACGCACCGCGCATCGCGCGCACGAACACCGTATCGGCGGGAAACGGGCCGTCGATCCCCGCCGCACGCGCCGCCGGCGCGAGCAACTCGTCGTCCTCGCGGCCGAAGCGCCCGCCATCACCGGCATGCGGATTCAGCGCGCAGAGTGCGATCCTCGGCTCGGCGATGCCGAACCAGTCCGCGAGCCCGCGGCGCGTGATCGCGGCCGCACTGACGATTGCGTCGTGCGTGAGCGCGCGCGGAACGTCGCGCAGCGCGAGGTGGGTGGTCGCCAGCACGACGCGGAGCTTCTCCGAGGCGAGCATCATCGCGACGGGAACCCCGGCAATCTCGGCCAGCATCTCGGTGTGTCCCGGAAAGTCGAAGCCGGCGGCGAGGAGGGCGTTCTTGTCGAGGGGTGCGGTGACGATGCCATCCACCTCGCCGGCGAGCGCCATTCGGGCCGCACGCTCGACGGCGCGGCCGGCGAACTCCCCGGCGGCCGCGGCGCTTCCGCCCGCCGACCATCTGCCTAACGGCTGAGCGACCGGCGCCGCGGTGCCGGCCGGCCCGATCACGTGCCAGCTGCAGGCGGCACGCACACGTTCGTCGGCGAGCGCGCTGGCGACGATTTCGGGACCGATGCCGCGCGGGTCGCCTAACGTGATGGCGAGCCGCGGACGACGCGGTGTGCCACCATCGACAGCGGACCGTTCGCGGCCGCCGACGGCCGGGCCCACGCTAGATGCGGATCGACACGTAGGTGGTCTGGCGCAACGCGTCGAGCATGCGCCGCATCGCCTTCTCCTGCGATAGCTGCTCGCGGATGCGCTGGCGCAGGTCATCGATGGTGAAGTCACCGCCCTCGACTGCGCTGAGCATCGAGACGACGACGAACTTCGCGCCGCGACGCGGATCCTCGATCCGGAAGGGACCAGCGATGTCGCCGGCCTTCTTCCCTTCGAGCGCGGCGGCATACTCGGGCGGAAGCTGCGAGCGCTCCCACGGATCGAATGCGCCGCGGAGCTCCATCGGGTCGTGGTACTGCTTCGACAGTGAATCGAAGGCCACCCCGCGACGCAGTTGCGCCACAACGCTGTCCGCCTCCGCCCGCGCGGCAGCGACTGCAACCGAGTCGATGACCGGCTTGATGAGGATGTGGCGGACCTTCACTTCGGCCGGCTGCACGCGATCGACGCGAATGATGTGAAATCCGAACGGCGTCTCGACGACATTGCTCACGACGCCCGGCGGGATCGAGAACATCACGCGCTCGAATTCGGGCACCATCGCACCGCGACGGTTCCAGCCGAGGTCTCCGCCCTGGTCCTTGCTCGGGTCCATCGACTCGCGCTTCGCAATCTTCTCGAAGTCGCCGCCGCGGTGAATCTCGGCGAGCAACGACTCGGCCTTCACGCGCGCTACTTCGCGGGCCGCCGGCGACGGCTTGGTCGCGATCACTATCTGGCGGAACGTGACTGTGGCCGGGCGCTTCGGCAGGTCTGCCTTACGTTCGGCGTAGGTCTTCGAGACGTCGGCCTCCGACACACCAACCTGCACCAGTTTGCCGTCCTGCTTGAGCTTCGCAATGAGCTGCGACTGCAACGCCTGACGACGGGCGTCGTCGGTCAGGCTGCGACGGTATTCCTCGGGCGTGCCAAATCCTGCCTTCGACAGTTCGGCGCGAAACTCTGCTTCCGTCTGGAACTGACCGCGGACGCGCTTGATCTGCGCCTCGACCGTGGTCGCGAGATCGTTGTCGGCAACGACGACCTTCTCCTCTTTCGCCTTCTGAACGAGCACTTCCTCGTCGACGAGATCGTTGAGGATCGTGCGCATCACCTTCTCCTGGCCGGCGGAGTCGGTTGGCAGCGTCAGTCCCTGGGAACGGCGGACGTTGACCGCTTCGATGACGTTGGAGTAGAGGATCGGATGATTGCCGACTACGGCAACCACCCGGTCCACAGGGACCGGTGCAGCGGCCGCGGCGAGTGCAGCGGTGCTGTCCTGGGCGGACAGTGGGCGCGCGAGAAGCGCGGCGGTCGCGAGCGCGACGATGACGGAAAGCTTGCGTGGCATGATTGGAAGATACCCGCCGCGGCGCGCCGGGGTCCGGCGCATCGGAAAGCCCTGCTCTGAGACCAACAAACGACGCATGGCGGGCCGACATACGGGCCCGCCATGCGACCTGCTCGTTACGGCTTCGGCGCGGGCGCTGGAGCGCTGGCCTGAGGACGCTGCGGAAGCGGCACGCTCGACTGCGGCTGCGCAGCACGTGTGCTCGAATCGGAAGCGGCGCGCGCCTTCTGCGCCCGCTCGAACGCGCGGTCGATTCCCTGCGGGACGATCTTCGACTCGAACTTGAGGCGCAGGATCGTCGCGATTTCGTCGGGCACCGGCACGAACTGCTTGCTGCCGACGATTAGCTCGTCGAGATACGCGTTCACCCGCTCGCCGGCCACCTTCTCGCGATCGGCCGGAGATTTCCCCGCCGCCGCGAGCGAAGTCGGATCGATGTTGAGCGCCTGCCAGAGACGGACGACGACACCCTTCACGCCCGTGTACATCTGCGCTTTCTCGGTCGAGTCGATATCGACGTGGAGGCTGTCGGCGCGATGGAGCATCAGTTCGTTGCGCGCCATCGCCTTCACCAGGTCGGGGAGCAGCGAGTCCGGAGCCTGCAGGATCTGCGGGCGGACCTGCGGCGGAAGCGTCCCGACCCAGCGCACGAACTTCGCCCCGGTGAAATCGCCGAGCGTCGTCGTCGCGAGCACCGTCTTGTCTTCGCGGAACGAGTCCGGGTCGCGCATGATCGATTTCACCTTCGCCGGTGCATCCTTTCGCACTTCGATCCTGCCATCCTTCTCGAGCTGGGCGACGTAGGTGCTCTCGGCACCGCGCGTCGACTGCGACGCAAACTTCTTCGAAAATTCATCGCGCGCCTCAGCGTAAGGCAGGCGCTCGATGATGTGGTAACCGAACTGCGAGCGAATGACCGGAGAGATCTGGCCCGGCTTGAGCTCGCGGGTGGCGACCTCGAACTCGGGCACCATCTCGCCTGGCGCGAAGGGCGGAAGCAGGCCGCCCTGCGGCGCCGAGCCCGGATCCTGGCTCACGCGCTTCGCGGTGGCGACGAAGTTGGTCGGCGTGACAGCGGCGCGAATCGCGTCCGCCGCGTGGTGGATCGAATCGATCTGCTGCTGCGTATACGGCGCTCCGCCCTGCCGCTGCGTCAGGAGCAGGATGTGGCGGGCGACGAGCAAGCCGCCGTCGTTGTATTTCTGCTCGCTGGCGGAGTCGTGCGGCAGCGTCGCAGCGATCTTCTGATAGAAGCGCTGCAGCTTGGCCTGCGCGACGGCGGGCCACATCGCGTCGTCGATGAACTTGCGCTCGGTGAGCGAATCGTTGTGCGCGGCGGCGTGGCCGAGCAACTGGTACGACACCCAGACGCGGGTGAAGTCCTCGAAGATCGGCTTCTGCAGCGGCAACTTCGTGCTGCCGATGATCTGGGCGAGCCGCTCCGAGGAGAGCTCCTGGCTTCCGGCGCGAGCGGCGACGTCGACGTGAGCCGACATCGCTTCCTTGAATCCTTCACAGGCGGCGACGGTCGCGGCCGCGGCGAGTACGAGCAATCCTTTCCGGCGAATCATGCGGGGGGGAGACGGGCGTGGAGTGTCGGGTGAGGCCGGCGCGGCAACACCCGCCGTTAGGCGAGGAGCGACCGCAACGCGCGCGCCAGACCGTCGAGCATCGGCGCGCCACCGAGCCGGGTGAGCTTGAGCGACAGTGGATGCGCGCGTCTCACGTCAGCCTGGAACTGGACCTCGTGGAACGCGGCCGACAGCCCCTTCATCCGGGGCACCGCGTCCGCCCGAAAGGTAATACGGGCTTCCGTGCCGCGCACGAGGATTCCTTCCACCCGGAGGAGCCCGCCGACGATGCGCAGCATCGCCTGCGCGAGGAGCGCATCGGCCTGCGCGGGGAGCGGCCCGAACCGGTCGCGAAGCTCGAGCCGGAGCGCCTCTACCTCGGCTGGCTGCGTGAACCGGGTGAGCCTGCGGTACACATCGAGCTTGGCGTCCTGCGCATCGATGTAGTCGTCGGGGAGGTACGTCGGGACATCCATCGACACGTCCGCCGGCACGAGCGCTGGCGCACCCTCGGCACGCGTGACGCGATGGACCTGTTCCTCGAGCAGCCGCAGGTACAGGTCGAAGCCGACCGCATGGACGAATCCCGACTGCTCGGGGCCGAGCAGGTTCCCCGCCCCGCGAAGTTCCATGTCCTTGAGCGCGACACGGTAGCCCGACCCGAGTTCGGTGTGGTGCTCGAGCACCTGCAGCCGGCGCTCGGCGTCGGGATCGACCTGATCGGGGACGAGCAGGTAACAATAGGCGCGACGGTGCGAGCGTCCAACGCGGCCGCGCAGCTGGTAGAGCTGGGCGAGGCCGAGGTGGTCGGCGCGATTGACGAACATCGTGTTCGCGTTAGGCACGTCGAGGCCACTCTCGACGATCAGCGTCGAGACGAGCACGTCGATCTCGCCGTTGACGAAGCGGCGCATCACGTCCTCGAGCTGGCGCTCCTTCATCTGGCCGTGGCCGACGGCGACGCGGGCCCGCGGCACGATGCGCCGGATGTGGTCGGCCACGGCCTCGATCGTCTCGATCCGGTTGTGGACGAAAAACACCTGCCCGCCGCGATCGAGCTCACGGGAAACCCCCTCGTCGATCAGCCCATCGTCGGACGGCTCGACGAAGGTGAGCACCGGCGAGCGGTCGCGCGGCGGCGTCTGCATCAGCGTCATGTCGCGGAGGCCGGCCAGCGACTGGTGGAGCGTGCGCGGGATCGGCGTCGCGGTCAGCGTCAGGACGTCGGTCTCGAGGCGCAACTGCTTGAGGCGCTCCTTGTGCTTTACCCCGAAGCGATGCTCCTCGTCGATGACGATCAGGCCTAACGCTGCGAAGGTGACGTCGGGGCTGAGCAGGCGGTGGGTGCCGATGATGACGTCGACTTTGTGCTCGGCGAGCTCGACGAGCGTCTTCGCCTGTTCTTTCTGCGTCTGGAAGCGGCTGAGGACCGCGACGCGAATCGGGAAGTCGGCGAGCCGGTCGCCAAAGGTGCGGGCGTGCTGGTCGGCGAGAATCGTCGTCGGGACGAGGATGGCGACCTGCCGTCCCGACTGCACCGCCTTGAACGCGGCACGCACCGCGATTTCGGTCTTGCCGTAGCCGACGTCGCCGACGAGGAGGCGGTCCATCGGTCGGACGCTCTCCATGTCGTGCTTGACGTCGGTGGTCGCCTTGCGCTGGTCGGGGGTGTCTTCGAAGAGGAACGACGACTCGAGCTGCCGCTGCCACGCGGTGTCGGGCACGTGTTGCGGCCGCGTCGCCACGTGCCGCCGGGCGTAGAGATCGAGCAGCTCGACCGTCATCTCCTTGATCGCGGCGCGCGTGCGATCGCGCTGCTGGCCCCAGCGCTTGCCGCCTAACGTGTGGAGGCGCGGCGGCGGCGCGTCGCCATCGACGTCCCCGGCGGCGCGATAGCGTTCGATCTGGTCGAGCCGGTAGAGCGGGACATTGAGCCGGTCGCCGCCCTCGTACTCGATCACCGCAACCTCGATCGAACTCTCCTGGACGAAGGTGGACACGATCCCGCGGTAGATGCCGATGCCGTGCTCGAGGTGGACCACGTAGTCGCCGGGCGTGAGCGCGCTGGCGATGTCGAGCGCGGCGCCGGCGTGGTAGCGGCGGGCACGGCGCAACCGGCGTTCGCGGCGGAAGATCTCGTGGTCGGTGAGGATCCGCAGCCCGGGATCGTTGCCGTTAGGCGGGATGACGAAGCCGCCGTGCAGCACGCCGACGGTCAGTGCGGCCGGCGACGGCGTGTATTCCCCCTCGCTCAGCAGCTCGTCGAGCCGCTCGCACTGCCCGGCGTTGTCGCAGAGGATGACCGTCGGTGTCGGTCCGCGGACGAGCTGGCGGAGTCGCTTGATGTCACGATCAATCTGATCCGGCGCATTCAACGGGAAGACGATCGCCCGCTCATCGGCTGTCGCCCGATCGACGATCCGCAACGTGCCGAGTGTGCGCAGCGTCTCCAGCACGTGCGCCGGCGCGTCGAACAGTTCGACGCGATTTGCCGTGTCCTCGCCGCGGCGGCGTGCCAGCTCGATGTGATGCGCCGCCTCTTGCCAGGTGCGTTCGAGCTCGGGCGCGAGGTCTGTTCCCTGCGGCAGCACGAGCAGTGTGTCGGGAGGAAAGAGCGAGCCGATGGTGACACGCTCGACACTTTCCTCGTCGTCACCGGCCGATGTCTCGACAGGCAGGACGAGCGCAAGCTCCGCGGCACGTGTCGAGCGTTGCGAATTGAGGTCGAAGTGCCGCAGCTCGACCACTTCATCGCCCCACAATTCGGCGCGCACCGGATCGGTCATTCCGAAGCCGTAGACGTCGAGAATGCCACCGCGAACGCTGAACTGTGCGACGTCCTCGACCATCGCGACGCGTTCGTAGCCGACCGACTCGAGGTGCGCGACGAGGTCGCCGAGTCGCCAGCGGTCACCGCGGCGCAGCTCGAGCCGCGAGACAGCCACCGCGCGTGGCAATCGCGTGCGCTCCAGCAGGGCACGCGCCGTGGTGAGCAGCACACGCACCGCACCGCGCGACATGCGCTCGAGCGTTTCCACCCGCTCGCCCGCGACCTCGGCGTGCGGCTCCGCTTCGCCGAGTCCTTCGCGAGGCGGATACAGTGCGATCGACGATGCGTCGTCGACGAGCGCGCCGAGGTCGGCGAGCCATCGCTCGGACTCGGGGACGCTGTCGGTGGTGACGACGATGAATCGCCCCGGATGCTCGCGTGCGATTGCCGCGACGACGACCGTGTCGCTCGAGCCATGCAATCCAGCAACCGTCGTCGCGGTGCGCGGCGCTGGAAGTGACTTGCTCAGCCGGGTGAACGCACCGAGCCGCCCCACCGCATCGAGAATCGAGGGGAGCGCCATCAGCTCGCCTGGACCGGCGCCGGCGCGGCGTGGCGACGCCACGCGCCAGGCGCCGCTGCGACCAGCGTCTCCCCGAGGAGCACGGCGAGGACGGCGGCGAGGAGCACGCTGCCTAACGGCCGGCGGGACGCGCCGCGGTAGGCCGCCGCTGCCGCCACGCTGGCGTCGTGCGTGAGGGTGCCCGGGCGCACGCGCTGCCGCATCTCGTCGTCCGTCAATCGCTGCAGAACCGACTCCTTCGCTTCCCCGTTCACCGTCACCGCGCCGATGCGCGCACCCGCCCGCGTCCAAAAATACACTCCTGCGCGCGTCGGCCGGGCCGGCTCGTCGCTGATCGCTCGCCGCTCGCCGTCGGGGAACTCGAGCCCATCGGCCCCGGGCGGCGCCCCCGCCGATTCACCGGGCGCGATTGCCGTCGCCGGTCGTCCGCTGCCGCCCAGTCGTTCGCCGAGCAACCGCGCCAGCCACGGCACGAACTGCGGCGTCGCGGGCAGCGTCGTCGCCGCGGTGTCGAGCGCCGAGGCAACGACCACGTACCCGTCACCCGCCACCACCCACGGCTCACCGCCGGCCGTGGCCAGCGTTTCGGCGGCAACCGACGCGGTGGGAATGAGGGCGTAGCGCCGCCGCACATCGACCGCTGTCATGCCATCGCCGCGCGCTGGCGAGATGTCGCGGCGCTCCGCGCCGAAGCGCCAGGGAATCCCCGCGCGCTCGAGTGCGCGGTTCGCCGCGCCGACGCGCGAGGGGTCGAGTGGCGCGACCGCGAGCACCGGCTTCGCGACACCGGCATCGGCAGGAGCGATCGTGACGTCGCTCCCGGCGGCGATCACGCCCGCGGAGACCAGCGCGTCAACGGCGTGGTCGGCAAAGGATCCAGCACGCGAGACGACGCGCGGCGGCGGCGCGTTCCAGCTCGCGAACCAACGCTCGTCATCGGCCGCGAGCTCGTCGGGCGCGAGCACGGCGCGCGCGGCGGCCCAGCCGAGCGGCGGATCGGCGACGGTCACGTCAACGTCTCCAACGCCGTTTGCGTCAGGCATGACGATCCCACGGCCGAGCGTTCGACCGTCGATCTCGATTCGGACAGCGAGCGTGTCGCCTGCGGAGCCACCGCGTGTCGTGAGATGCACGACACCGCTCCCGGTCCAGCGGGCGGAGCGCGGCTCGGCGATTAGCAGCGCGCGGTTGTCCGGCGGGGGCAGCGCCGGTGTCCAGATAACGTTAGGCGCGAGCGCGCCGACTTCGCGCCATGCCGTCGCCTGGCCATCGGTGGCGACCAGGGTAACTGGCGACGCGCCGGCGATGCCACCCGCGTGCGACGCAGCGATTCGCAGCGCGCCGGCGAGGTCGCCGCCGCCGGAGAGTGGGCGGATCGAGTCGAGCCGCGCCCGCAGTGTTGCCGCGTCGCCGCCGGTGACGCGGCGGTCGGCCGTGATCAGCCAGAGCCGATCCTCGGGCGTTGCGGCGGCGAGCACTGCGCGCGCGACGCGCTTTTCCTCCGCGAGCACGCTGCCGCCGTTGGTGACCGCTCCAGTACTCAGCGAATTGTCGATCACCATCGCGATCGCTGCGCGGCCGTGACCGGTGCCGATGCGCGCCAGCGGGCGGCTCGCGGCGAGAGCGAGCAGCAGGACGAGGAGGATGCGAAGCAGCGCGAGCAGGGAATTCCTCGCGCGCAGCGAGCGCTCGTGGTCGTGTGTCGCGCGCGCGAGATAGCGCGCCGCCGGGAACTCGACGACCCGACCGCGCGGCCGGCGGCGCAGGTGGAGGAGGAGCGGGATGAGTGCCGCAGCTGAAAGGGCCAGCCAGAACGGCGCTAGAAAGAGCATCGTGCCGCCTCTCTCGCGTTAGGCGGCCGACTGCCGCGCGGCGAACGCTGCGCGGAGCGGAATGCCGAATGGCGCGTCAGTCATGACCGTTGCGTAGCCGGCGCCGGCGCCGGCGAGCGCGGCGCGCCATTCCGCGATCGCCGCCTCGACCGTTGCCGAGTATGCGGCGGCGACTTCGGCGGGAGACGCTTCAATCTCGATGCCTGTCTCGGAATCCCTGAACCGTGCTTCCGAGCCCGGTTCCAGCGCGCGCTCGGCGGGATCCATCACGTGGAGCACGACCAGCTGGTGGCCGCCAGCGCGCAGTGCTCGTGCGGCGCGAACGGTCTCGTCGACATCGAGCAGGAGGTCGGAAATGAGGACGATCATCCCGCGTCGCCCGACCGCGTGCGCGGCGCGAGCCAGCGCAGCAGCACCTCCCGACGCGCCGCCTCCCTCGGCGGACGCGAGGCCGGCGACGATGCGACGCCAGTGCCCTTCGCGCGCTCGCGGCGGAATGGCTGTCCGGATGGCGTCATCGAACCGGAGCAGCCCGACCGCATCGCGCTGGCGGATGAAGAGGAGCGCGACCGCCGCCGTTAGGCGCGCGGCGTACGTCCCTTTTTCCAGCCTGGCGTCGCTGCCACGCCAGCGCATCGACTGGCTGACATCGAGCGCGATCGTCGCACGGAGGTTGGTTTCTTCCTCGAATCGCTTGACGACGAGACGATCGGAGCGCGCGGCGACTTTCCAGTCGAGATAGCGCAGCTCGTCGCCCGGGTGGTACGCCCGGTGCTCGGCGAATTCGGCGGCAAATCCTTTTCGCGGCGATCGATGCAGTCCGCTCATGAACCCATCGACGATCCACCGCGCGGTCAGTTCGATGTGACCGAGTGACGCGATGAGCGCCGGGTCGAGGAGGTCGGGGCGAGCCATCGTGCAAAACTATCGCCTGTCCCGAGGACGGGGGAATTGTCCTGTGTCAGCGTCTCAGGGGCGGGACAGAAGGGCGTTGGAGGCGAAGTGAGATAGGCGATAAAACATGTTTTGACAAAGAGTTAGCGCTCCGAGTACCACCGGCATGTGCCGTGCCTCATTGGGGGATCGAGCATCCTCCCAAAGGGGACAAAACAATGCGTACCGTGACCAGCACATCCGTCGTCGCGCTACTCCTCACCGTCGCCGGCTGTTCGACAACGGTCTATCGCGGGCAATCGTCCTCGATTCCTCCAACGTCGCACGCGCGGAGTCTTGCGCCGCGAATCGAACTGTGGACGACGAGCGGCGATGTCGTGCAGCGTGGTGAAGACATTGGCGTCGGATTTCGGACGGCAGCGGACGGATTCGTCGTGGTCGGACGGATCGACACCGACGGTCGGATCGACGTGCTGTATCCGCGGCGCCCGGACGACGACGCGCGCGTCTGGGCGGGCGAAACGCGTGAGGTCAATCGCTACGGCGGTCGCGCCTTCACCGCCGACGATCGTCCCGGGATCGGCTACGTCTTCGCGATCGTCAGCGCGCACCAACTGCGACTGTCACAGTACGGCCGCGGCGGCGACTGGGACTATCATGGCTTGCCCGATGTCGAGGGCGACCCGTTCGTGGCGATGCACCGCTTCGCCGAGCGCGTCGTCTTCGACGGGGACGACGACTATTCGATGGATTACGCGGAATATCACGTCGGCGGTCGCTACGAGTATCCGCGCTTCGTCTGCTATGACTGTCACCACGGTCGTCCGGATTGGGACGTGTACTCGCATCCGTGCGTTCGCTATCACATCGTGATCTACGATGAACCTGAGTATTACCCGTATCGTCGTGGCGACGGCCGGCGCGTCGTCTACTCCCGCCCACACTACGAGTTCAAGGCGGCGAGCAACGAACATCCGGCAGGGAAGATCGAGTACGGACGCCGTGTCAGCGATGGCATCGTCGATCGGCGGCGTCCTGGCGCGCCGTCCGACGACCCTAACGTTCCGCGCGATGGGCACCATGACGGCGACGACGGCGCGACGCGCCCCGGCGACGACGATCGCGGCGGAAAGAAGGATCCGCACGACAACAGGCGTGGTGGCGGGAACGACAACGGGAACGGCAACGGCGGGAACGGCGGCGGTGGTCACGGGGACCGACCGGTGCATGACACGACGCACGTCGCCGGCGGCAACGGCGGCGGCAATGGCGGCGGCAATGGCGGCGGCAATGGCGGCGGCAACGGGAACGGGAACGGCGGAGACCACGGCAACAACGTGGTCGGCCCACTCCCGCGCCCCGAGCCGCGCTCCGAGCCACGGAGTGAACCGCGGAGTGAGCCGCGCTCCGAGCCGCGGAGTGAGCCGCGCTCCGAGCCGCGAAGTGAGCCGCGTTCCGAGCCGCGGAGTGAACCACGCGCCGAGCCGCGCTCAGAACCGCGAAGCCAACCGCGATCCGAGCCGCGTCAGGCGCCGGAACGGCGCAGCGAGCCGAAATCGTCGCCGCGCACGCAGCCCGTCGAGCGCAGACCGCGGCAATAACGCATCACAAGGATCTGACGGCCCGGCGCCCGCTCCACCACGGAGCGGGCGCCGCGTCGTTAGCTTTATAGGCTATCGCCCGAACGGACCCACCAGCGCAGGACCCGCGTGAAGCTCGACCATATCCGGAACTTCTGCATCGTCGCCCATATCGACCACGGCAAGTCGACGCTGGCCGATCGCCTCATCGAGGCGACCGGAATGCTGCAGAAGCGAGAGATGCAGGCCCAGGTGCTCGACACGCTCGATCTCGAGCGTGAGCGCGGCATCACGATCAAGCTGAACGCCGTCCGCATGTCGTACACGTCGCCCGCCGGCGGCGCATACGAATTGAATCTCATCGACACGCCAGGACACGTCGACTTCACCTATGAGGTCTCGCGCTCGCTGGCGGCGTGCGAGGGCGCGATCCTCGTCGTCGATGCATCACAGGGGATTCAGGCGCAGACGCTGTCGAATCTCTTTCTCGCGATGGACGCCGGGCTCGAGATCATTCCGGTCCTCAACAAGATCGATCTCCCCGGCGCCGAACCCGACCGCCGTCGCCAGGAAGTGGTCGACCTGCTCGGCTGCGATCCCGCCGAAGTACTGCAGGTGAGCGCGAAGGCCGGCATTGGCATCGCCGAGCTGCTCGAGGAAGTCGTCAGGCGCGTGCCGCCGCCGGTGGGCGACGTGAACGGCCCGCTCCGCGCCCTGATCTACGATTCGTACTACGACCGATATCGCGGCGCGATCCCGAGCGTGCGCGTCGTCGACGGCTATCTCCGCCCGAAGATGAAGATCACCTTCGGCGCGAGCGATTCGATCTACGAGGTCGCTGAAGTCGGCTACAATCAGCTGCGCCAGGTCCCGACCGACGAGCTTGGGCCGGGCGAAGTCGGCTACGTGGTCGCCAACCTGCGCTCGGTGAGCGAGACGCGCGCCGGCGACACCGTCTTCGACGCGACCAATCGCGCGCCGGAAGCACTGCCCGGCTACCGCGAAGTCCGCTCGTTCGTGTTCGCTGGGCTCTACCCGACCGATACCACGCAGTACGAGACGCTCCGCGATGCGCTGGAAAAGCTCAAGCTCAACGACGCCTCGCTGCAGTACGAGCCGGAGACGTCCACCGCGTTAGGCTTCGGCTTCCGCTGTGGCTTCCTCGGCCTGCTGCACATGGAGATCGTCCAGGAGCGGCTCGAGCGCGAGTACGAGCTCGACCTCGTGACGACGGTGCCGAGCGTCGAGTACAAGGTCTATCGCACCGATGGCGACATGGTGCTGATCGAGAACCCGTCTCTGATGCCCGACCCCGGCGTCATCGACAAGGTCGAGGAGCCCTACGTCAAGGCGCGGATCATGGCGCCGGCCGAGTACATCGGCCCGATCATGACGTTAGGCACGGACCGCCGCGGCGTCTACAAGAACATGACGTACCTCGACCAGGAGCGCGTCGAGTTCGACTGGGAGTTCCCGTTAGGCGAGATCATCCTCGATTTCTTCGACAAGCTGAAGACGGTCAGCCGCGGGTACGCGAGCCTCGACTACGACATGCTTGGCTATCGCGAGAGCGATCTCGTCCGGCTCGACATGCTGATCAACGGTGATCCGGTGGATGCGTTCAGCGTGATCATCCACAAGGACAAGGCCTACGACTGGGGCCGCAAGATCGCCGACAAACTGAAGGACCTGATCCCGCGCCAGCTCTTCGAGGTGGCGATCCAGGCGGCGATCGGCACGAAGGTCATCGCCCGCACATCGGTGAAGGCGCTGCGGAAGGACGTGCTCGCGAAGTGTTACGGCGGCGACATCAGCCGGAAGCGCAAGCTCCTCGAGAAGCAGAAGGAAGGGAAGAAGCGGATGAAGCAGGTCGGCTCGGTCGAGATCCCGCAGGAAGCGTTTCTAGCGGTGTTGCAGGTCGATTGATCGATGTCTGACCGGCTCGTACGCTCTGTCGGCCATTAGCCAATAGCTGTTAGCGTTGAGCAACGGCGTAACCGCGGTTCCTTCCTGCTAATGGCTAACGGCTCACGGCTGCAGTGACGTCTTCCCTCGTCATCCAGACATCGTTCCTCGGCGACACCGTCCTCACCACGCCGCTGATCGCGCGGTTGGCCGAGTCCGGCGCCGTCGACGTGCTCGTCACGCCCGCCGCGGCGGGGTTGCTCGCGCACGACCCGGCGATTCGCGAGACGATCGTCTACGACAAGCGTGGACGCGACCGCAGCGTGGCAGGGTTCACCCGCCTCGCCAGCGTGCTGCGGGCGAAGCGCTACGACGCGGTATATCTCGCGCAGGGATCGGCGCGCAGCGGTGCGCTGGCGCTGGCGTCGCGCGCGCCGCGCCGCGTCGGCTTTGCGACGTCGGCCGGACGCGCCTTCTACACGACGCGCGTTCAGGCACCAGCCGGAATGCATCACGCCGAGCGCATCTTCACGTTAGGCAGCGCCGGCGGCGGGCGACCTTACTCCCGCGATGACGTGCGCCCGCGCCTCTACCCGGGCGCGGCCGAGCGCGAGGCGGTCGATGCCCTGCTCCGGCTGTCCGCTCACGACGGATCGCCGCTCCTCGCGTTCGCTCCCGGAAGCGTCTGGGGGACTAAACGCTGGCCGCACTACCCTGCCCTCGCCCGGCTCCTCCGCGGGCGCGCACGGATTGTCATCGTCGGCGCGCGGGATGACGCACCGCTGGCGGAAGCGATCGCGATCGCCGCAGGCGATGGACGGGTGATCGATGCGACGGGACAGCTTACATTGCTTGCGTCGGCGGAATTGATCGGGCGCGCGCAGGCGATTGTCACCAATGATTCCGCGCCACTGCATCTCGCCTCGGCGATGGGCACGCCGACGGTGGCGATCTTCGGGCCGACCGTGCCGGCATTCGGGTTCGGACCGCTCGCACCACGTTCGTCGATCGTCGAGGACGACTTGCTCTCCTGCCGACCGTGCGATCGACACGGCCCACGGAGCTGTCCGCTCGGTCACTGGAAGTGCATGTTGGAGCAGTCGCCGGAGCGCGTCGCCGGCATCATCACCGGATATCTCACCTCGTGAGCCTCGCACATGGCCCGTAACGACCAGCGTTTCATCATCGGCGTCGATCTTGGCGGAACCAACATCGTCGTCGGTGCGATGCCTGAGGACGGAAGCCGCCACTATGGCTTGCGATCGAAGCCGACGATGTCCGAGCTCGGCGCGGACTCGGTGGTCGATCGCATCGTCGCGATGATCGGTGAAGTCATCACCGCGACGATGGCCGAGACGGGTGCGACGCGGAAGCAATTCGCCGGCGTCGGGATCGGCGCACCGGGTCCGCTCGATCGCGAGAAAGGGCTCGTCATCGTGGCGCCGAATCTCGGCTGGAAGAACTTCCCGCTGCGCGACCGGGTCTCACACGCCGTCGGCTTGCCGGCCACGCTCGACAACGACGCCAACTGTGCGACGCTCGGTGAATGGTGGATCGGTGCGGCGCGCGGGGGACGCGCCGTCGTCGGGATGACCATCGGAACCGGTATCGGCGGCGGTCTCGTCGTCGACGGTCGTATCTGGCATGGCGCGTCGGATGTTGCCGGCGAAATCGGGCACACGACGATCGACATGCATGGACGCCGCTGCAAGTGCGGTAACTACGGCTGCCTCGAGGCGTATGCGTCGGGGCCGAACATCGCCGAGCGCGCACGCGAGCGGTTGAGCGGCGACGGCCAGTCAGTGCTGACCAAGATGGTCGGCGGCAAGCTCGAGTTGATCACCGCACACACTGTGTACGAAGCGGCGCACGCCGGCGACGCCGTCGCGCTCGACGTGGTCAAGGAGACGGCTGGCTTCCTCGGCGCCGGCGTTGCGAACCTGCTCAACACCTTCAACCCGGATGTCGTCGTGATCGCCGGGGGCGTGACGCAGGCTGGGGAGGCGCTCTTCGAGCCACTGCGCGCCGAAGCACGCCGCCGCGCGTTCCGCCCCGCGTTCGATGCGTGCCGCATCGTGCCCGGTGAGCTCGATGGCGCAGCCGGCGTCGTTGGCGCGGTCGCCACCTTCCGTCAGCAGCATCCGCACAGCGCGTGATTCGCCGGAAGCGCGTCGGGGTCATTGGCACGTTCGTCTGGGATGTCATCCACGGTCGTGACCTGCGCAGTGCGCCGGTCGAGGAGTGGGGCGGCATCACCTACGCGTTAGGCGCATTGGACGCTGCGCTCCCTGATGCCTGGGAGATAGTGCCGGTGATGAAGGTCGGCAGCGACCTCGCGCCGCGAGCTCGCGAGTTTCTCGCGACGTTGAAGCACATTGCGTCCGACGCCGCGCTGTACGAGGTACCCTTCCCCAACAACCGGGTCGAACTTCGATACTTCAGTGACGAGCGGCGGAGCGAAGTCCTCACCGGTGGCGTCCCCGGATGGAGCTGGGCCGCGCTGCAGCCAATGCTCGGTGGACTCGACGCGCTTTACGTGAACCTGATCAGCGGCTGGGAGCTCGATCTCGAAGTCGCGCAGCTCCTGCGGCAGGCGTATCGCGGGCCGATCTACTGCGACCTCCACTCGGTCACGCTCTCGCTCCGCGCCGACGGGCTGCGCGAGCAGCGACCGCTGGCCGACGTCGCCGAGTGGTGCCGCTGCTTCGACATCATCCAGGTCAATGAGGATGAACTCGCGATGATGGCGACGGACGGGCTCGCCCTCGCCGCGACCGCGCTCGCCGCCGGTGTTCGGTGTCTGTGCGTCACGCTCGGACCACGCGGGATGGCGTACTTCGCAGCATCTGGTTTCGATCGCCTGTCCGATGTTGCGACGCGCCATGAACTTGGCGTTTCAACCGGCGCGATCCGGACGCAGCGGATCGCCGCGGCGGCAACTCGCGAGCCGCGCGGAGACCCGACAGGATGTGGAGATGTTTGGGGCGCGACCTATTTCTCTCGGCTACTCGCCGGTGATATGTTCCCCGTCGCGATCGAAGCCGCGCAAAAAGCAGCCGCGCGAAACTTCGAGCACCGCGGAGCCACCGGGCTCGCGAGCTACCTGCGAGGAGAGCTTTCTACCACGTGACCACCGTCATCAATGTCCCCCCGTCCCTCGACGACGTCACGTTCGAGCAGGTGTTGGAGCAGATCGCACAGGTTCCCGTCGACGAGAAGCTGCTGGTCGACGCGCGCCATGCACGCTGGGCGTCGCCGTTCGGGTTGACGGCGCTGCTCACGCTCGCGCAGTCACGCCCCGAGCGCGCGGCGTTCGCGCCACCGGAAGCGGAGGACACGCTCTCCTACTGGACGCGCGCCGGTTTCTTCAGGTATGCGAACGACCTCTTCGAGATCGTCGGCACGACGCCGAAGCAGCGGCCCGCCGGCGAATCGGACGTCCTCCTCGAGATCACGCCGATCACGAAGAGCGACGACGTACATGAGATCGTCGGACGCATCCAGCAAAAGGCGCAGCACATCCTGACACGCGAGTTGAATCTCGACGCGAAAGCGACGATGGGATTCGCGATGACTCTCTCCGAGGCGTGCCAGAACATCGTCGAGCACGCGGGACGTGGCGGCTGGGTCGCCGTGCAGACGTACAAGTGGACGAAGCGGTTGGGACGTCGCGTGGTCGTGATCGCGGTGAGCGATGCCGGCGTCGGCTTCCGCCAATCGCTCGAGAGCGCACCGGGACGCGTGCGTAGCGATCGCTGGGACGATGCGATGGCGCTCGAGGAAGCAGTCGTGCGCGGCGTCAGCCGGTTTCGTGATCCGGGTCGCGGACAGGGACTCGCCGGCGTCAGACGTTACGTCGGCCGTTGGGATGGAAAATTGTCGGTACGCAGCGGGACCGCGCGAATCGCTATTGTTCCTTCGTGGGATGACGACGTCGCGTTGAAGGAAGGATTGCCATTGTTTCCCGGTGCACAGATGCAGATCACCATCCCCGAACGCACTGTCGCGGCCGGGCGATGATCAATCACATCGACCTGAGCACAGTCCTTCGCCGGACGGTGTGCGACCTGTACTCGAACCTCGTCACCCGTCCGACCGGCGCCGCGGTCCGCACCGCGATCGAGACGCAGCTCGCCGAACTTGGCGGCCGCACTGTCACGGTGATCGACTTCAGCAACGTCAGGCTGCTCGACTTCTCCTGCGCCGATGAAGTCGTCGCCAAGCTGTTGCTGCCCTACTGTGCCGACCTGCCGCCGCGCGATGCGTATTTCGTCTTCCGCGGGATGAGTGAGACGCACCTCGACGCGCTCGAGTATGTACTCGCACGGCATCGGCTCGCGCTCGTGCTCCAGCAGGACGACGGAATCCCCGTCATCGTTGGCGCCGTGTCGGACGTCGAACGCAAGGCGTGGGAGACGGTGATCGAGCTGGGGAGTGCGACCTGCGACGAGTTCGCCGACCGCACCGGCGCTGCGGTGGAAGACGCCGAGACGATGCTCACCGAGCTCACTCGGCGGCGGTTGATGATGAAGGTCGACGATCAGTGGATCGCCGTCGGCGCACCGTTATGACACGCGGGTGATGAAGGGGCCAGGCGACGACTATCGCCAGCGGCCGCTCCGCGTCGTCGGCTTCATCGCGACCCGATCGAGCGATCCGGAGCGGGGACCGCTGGTGACGATGCACCCCGACGACGCGCGGACGCGTTTGCTCGTCGACGGCGAGCTGGCGTGGGTCTACGGACCGCGCCGCCATGAGCTGGCCGAGGTCCGCCTCGATGAACGACTGCTGCGCGGCGACGTGACGCTGCGCGACATCGTTGGCGTCGCTCCGTCCGAGATCGTTCGCGTCGTCAAGCCCGACCTTGACGACCGCGGTGGTGCCGTGCGCGGCGCGCGCTACGCCTGACGACGATGCAGCACGACCGTCGGGACTGACGTCCCCGGCGTTTCCCCACGGCGGCGTCTCCGTGGCGCGGCGGTTCGGGCGATCGTCATGGTTCTGGTCGGGGTCGTCGGGAATACATTGATTGGTTCGATGGATCGCCGGCTGACGCTCGCGGAATTTTCAATTGGAGCAAGACTCATCCGGATGTTGAAGGCAATCATCGACACGGGGTCAGCGAGCAGCGGGCGGCGCACGCTCGGCAAGCGCGATGCTGACGGCGCGACTTCAGGGGCGATCACGTGATCCGCTTCACCGACGTGACGAAGGAGTACGCGCGCACCGGCGTCGCGCTGACCGACGTCAACCTCCATGTCGGCAAGGGCGAGTTCCTTTTCCTCACTGGCCCGAGTGGCAGTGGGAAGAGCACGATCCTCAAGCTCATCTACATGGAGGAGCTGCCGACCGCGGGGGAAGTACGGGTCAGCGGGTTGAGCACCACCGACCTCCGCCGCGGTGACGTCGCCCAGCTGCGCCGCAAGCTTGGCATCGTCTTCCAGGATTTTCGACTGCTCGAAGACCGCACGATCGAGCGGAATGTCGCCTTCGCGCTCGAGGTAACCGGCGCGCCACGTGCGAACATCCCGACGCGCGTCAGCCGGTTGCTCACGCAGGTCGGGCTCGCGTCCAAGGCCACGGCCTACCCGCGCGAGCTCTCCGGCGGCGAGCAGCAGCGGGTGGCGATCGCCCGAGCGTTAGTCAACGAGCCGTACGTCCTGATCGCCGATGAGCCGACGGGCAACCTCGATGACCGTGCGACGCGCGGCATCTTCCAGCTCCTCCGCGAGATCAACGCATCAGGCACCGCAGTGGTGATGGCAACCCACAACCTCGAGTTGATCCGCCGCTCCGATTACCGGACCGTCGAGATCAACCGCGGGGCGATCGTCTTTGATTCTGGCGAGAACAAGACGCCCGCGGCCGAGGAGATGGTCTGATGCGCTCACTCAGCGAAGCATTGCTCGCCTTCCGCCGCGCGCCGCTCCTCAGCGTGCTCGGTATCGTCACGATCGCGTTCTCGCTCTTCGCGGTCGGCCTCTTCGGGCTGGTCGCGGTGAACATCAAGGACACGATCGCCGGCGTCGAGGAGCGCGTCGAAATTCGCGCCTTCCTCGCCGACGGTACGTCGGCCGAGGCAACCGGCGCAGCGATCGGCGACATCGGCAGCTTTCCGGAGGTTGCGCGCGTCGCCTACGTCTCGCAGGAAGATGCGCTGAAGCGCGCACGCACCGAACTTGGTGAGTTTCGCGACGTCTTCGATGCCGGCTTCCTCCCGGCATCGATCGAGATCCGCCTCAAGCCCGGCTTCCGGACGCCGGAGCGGGTCAAGGCGGTGGCGGCCCGCATCGCGACCTACCAGTTCATCGACGACGTCCGCTATGGCCAGGAGTGGGTCGAGAAGCTGGCCCGCATCCGCAACATCGCCGGGATCGCCGGCATCGCGTTAGGCTTGGCGTTCGCCGCGGTGGCGGTGATCATCATCGCGACGACGATCCGGATGGCGGTGCTCGCCCGCAGCCGCGAGATCTCGATCATGCGATTGGTCGGCGCCACCGACGGCTTCATTCGGCGCCCGTTCCTGATCGAGGGGTTCGTCAAGGGAATCCTCGGCGGCGGCGCGGCCCTGCTTCTCACCTGGCTGGCGAGCGTGCTGATCGACCGCTACATCGTGAAGGCGGCCTTCTTCTCGCTGGAGATGGCCGTCGCCGGTGTGCTCGCTGGCGCGGTGATCGGCCTGCTCGGCAGCGGAGTGTCGGTCGGCAGGCATCTGCGGCGGATATGACCGTTCGCGGGATGCGGGCCAGCGCGCTGTTCGCTGCCGCGCTGGCAACGGCTGCGGCATTCGGCGCCGGCGCTCCTCGAACGCTGGCGGCGCAGCAGAAGCCCGCGCCTAACGCTGAAACGAAGGTGCGTGCACAGCGCGACGAGCTGGACCGGATCCGCCGCGAGCGGTCCGCGCTCGAGGAGAAGATGTCGCAGCTGCAGGGCACCGTGCACGACCTCGCCGAGGAAGTCACGAACCTCAATAGCCAGGCCGATGCGACCGCGCGCGCGGTTCGCACGCTCAACGTCCAGGTCAACGCGATCGGGGACGAGGTGTCGGACGCCACCGGCAACCTGGTTCGCGCCGAGGACGAGCTGGCGATCAAGCGCGCTGTGCTCCACCGCCGCCTCGCTGACATCTACAAGCGCGGGCCGCTCTACTCGTACGAAGCATTGCTGTCAGCGCAAACGTTCGCCGAGCTCGTCGCACGCTACAAATATCTCCATCTCCTCGCGCTGCGCGACCGCGCACTCGTTCACCGTGTCGAGGAGTTGCGCAACCAGATCGGCCGGCAGCGCGGCCTTCTCGTCAGGCTGCGGACCGACGTCGAAAGCAGTCGCAGCGAGCGGTCGCGCGAAGAGCAGCGCCTGCGCACGCTCGAAGAGCAGCGGCAGCAGAGCCTCACGCAGGCCAAGCGCAGTGCGCGGCAGACCGAAGCACGAATCAGGCAGATCGAGCGTGACGAGACGCGCGTGTCCGACCGGATCGCCGCGCTCGAGGTGGCGCGCCGCCGCGCCGAAGACGCGGCGCGCAGCCGCGGCACGGCACGCCCCGCGGCGCCGACCGTTCGCCCGTCGGCAAATCTCGATTGGCCGGTCGAGGGCGCGCTGCTCTATCGCTTCGGCCGCGTCGTCAACCCGAACAACACGACGACGCGCTGGAACGGGATCGGTATCGGCGCCGCCGCTGGTACCTCGGTCCGCACCATTGGCGCCGGACAGATCATGGTCGCCGAGACCTTCGGAACGTACGGCCTGACCGTTATCGTCCAGCAGGGGGGCGGCGATTACGCGGTCTACGGCTCACTCGCTTCGGTCGCGGTCAAGAAGGGCGAGATCGTCAGCCGCGGCCAGGTGATCGGCACCGTTGGCAGCGCCGATCCCGAACTGCCGTCGCACCTGCACTTTGAATTTCGCCCGGAGGGGCGCGCGGTCGATCCGCTCGACTACCTCAAGGCGCGCCCGTGAGCAACGATCATGTCGCGAAAAGATGCTCGATCTGCGGCCGCTTCCGGCCGTACGAAGCGGAAGACGCCTTCTGCCTCGTCTGCGGGAGCGACGCGCTCGAAATCGAGTGCGGCTGCGGCCGCGCCTTCGACTTCTCGCTCGAAGAGCCGGAAGACGCGGACCTCTACTGCCCGCGTTGCGGTCGCTCGCTCCGCGGGCGCAGCGACGAGTTCACGGGCTAAACCGGCCCAGCCCGCGGCGACGAAGAAGCGCGTCGCCCGTGAGACGGGGCCGCTGCAGGGACCCTTCCCGATTCCTCCTGACGACCTGCTCGGTGCTCATGTCTCGAGCGCTGGCGGCACACACGAAGCCCCGCTGCGCGCCCGAACCATCGCTGCATCGGCGATGCAGATCTTCAGCAAGATGGCCAATCGCTGGGCGGAGCGTGAATGCCTCGACGACGAGCGCGTCCAGTTCCGCAGCGCACTTGCCGCGACGTCGGTCGCCGCGACGATCGCGCACGACAGCTACCTGATCAATCTTGCGTCGCCCGATGCAGTGCTCCGCGCTCGGTCGATCGATTCGTTCGTTGCCGAACTGCGCCGCTGCGATGCGCTCGGACTGCAGTATCTCGTGTCGCACCCCGGCAACTTCATGGACGATCGTGAGGCGGGGATCGCGCGCAACGCCGACGCGATCACCGAGGCGCTCGAGCGCGCGGAGGGTCATGTCATCGTCTGCATGGAAACAACCGTCGGCTCGGGCACGTCGATCGGCGGGACGTTCGAGGAGCTCGCCGAGCTTGTGGCGCGTGTCGCGCCGTCGGTGCGCCATCGCATGGGTGTGTGCGTCGACACCTGTCACGTCTACTCGGCGGGTTATGATCTGGTCGGCGACTACGATGGGGTCTGGGCGCGCTTTGACGACACCATCGGGCGCGCTGCGCTCAAGGTCATGCACCTCAACGATTCAAAGACACCGTTCGGCTCGCACCGCGATCGGCACGAGCTGATCGGTGAGGGCTCGCTCGGCGCGACGCCATTCCAGCGGATCATGACCGACGAACGATTGGCGCGAATCCCGAAGGTGATCGAGACACCGAAGCTCGATGATGCGGAGACGACCGATCGGCGGATGCTCGACCGGCTGCGCAGCTATCTGGCGGCCGGTGCCGACGCTCGCTAACGTAGCGTCGTCATCGCGCGTAGCGCGCTCCTCAACCGACTTCATGCCTAACGTCAGCCTGGCTCTCCGCGGTCTCCTCCTCGTTGGCGCGGTCGCCGTTGCGGCACCGCGCGCGCTCCTCGCGCAGCAGCCGGACAGCAGCATGGTGCGCGACAGCATCACCCGCGCCGACTCGATTCGCGCGGACAGCATTCGCCGTAGCGAGCTGGCACGGATTCGCGCCGAACCGCGCGCGCCCGTCGTCATGAATGCCGAGCCGGAGCCAGTTGCCGACGCGCCCGCCCCTCGCGTTGTCCTCGGGGGCGCGAGCGTCGCCGCCGACATGATCGCCGATTTCTCGCCTCAGGCACGAGCGCGCAACGCCGGTAGCCGGATCAGGATGCGCGACGTCGAAGGTGCCGCCGACGCGACATACGGCGAACGGGTGCGGGGCCTCGTCGCGGTCACGCTCACCGACGATGGCTCGGCGCAGCGGATCTCCGTCACCGATGCGGCGCTCCTTGTCGCGCTTCCGCTCCGCGTCGCGGATACACGTCTCGTCATCGGGCGGGCGGCGCTCCCCTTTGGACAAAGTGCGCAGCTCCACCGTCATGAACTGTTCTGGCCGGACCAGCCGCTGCCGATTCGCGTGCTCCTCGGTGCCGACGGCCTGCGCGGGACTGGTGCGCAGCTCCGGGCGACGCACAGCGTGGGCGGTGCCCGGTTGAGCCTCGATGCCGCGGTCGCCGATCGCTTCGGCGCGCGCGTCGACTCGTTGCGGTCGGGAGAGGCGGCCGACCAATCGCTCACCGGCATCGCGGCAGGAGGCCGCGTCGGCGCCTCGTTCGGAACGATCGGCGCGCGACTCGACCTCGGTGTCTCCTCGATCAGCGGCAAGCGCGAACAGCCGATCGGCTGCGTCTACAACAGCACGGTCGGCCCAGTGCCCTGCCCTGAGGGAGTGAATGCGGCGAACACTCGCCTAACGGTGCTCGGGGCCGACGCGCGCGCAGCCTGGGGCGGCGACGGATTCGTGGTGAGTGCCGAGGTGATGCGGATGGTCGTCGGCGCAACCGACCTCCCGGTGTTCAGCAACAATCGGTTCGCTGCGTTCTACGAGGGCCTGCGCGGCACCTACGACGGTGGTTTCGTCGACGCAAACCTCGCCGTTCGCCGCGGACTTCGTATCGGCGGACGCGGCGAATGGTTACAGAATCCGCTGGTCGATGGGTTGAATGATGCGTGGGCCGGTGGTTACATCGGCGTTGCGCCGTACGACGTGGCACGCCTGACGCTGAGCTATCAGCGGCGCCTCCCATCGACCGCGGCGCTGGCGGCGATGTCGGCCATCGAACGCAGCGCCCGCGATCGGGTGGTATTGCGCGGCACTGTTGTCATCGGCCGGCATCCGTTGTCGGGCGCGCGCTGATGGCGACGGCGCTGGTGACTGAGCGAGCAATCCGCGCTGCCGTGCGCGACGGGAAGAAGTCGCTTGATGTGGTGGGCGCGGTCGTGACGCCGGCGGCGCGTGACCTCGCCGGAGCGTTAGGCGTGACGCTGGTCGGGGATGCGCGGAGCGGGCGCGGAAAGTCGCCGGAGCGGCGGGGTCCCCCCCCCAAACGGGAAGCTACCCCCGCGCGCCCGACCAGCTCCAACCAATCCGCCCCAGCCACCACCGCTGCGCCGCAGGCGACGGCATCGGCCGCGAAGCCGACCATCGCGATCGGCGCGGATCACGGCGGCGTCGCAATGAAGACAGCCGTCGCCGCGCATCTCCGCACCGCTGGCTACACCGTCACCGACCTCGGCACCAACAGCGCCGACCCGGTGGATTACCCGGATTTCGCGCTTGCGGTCGCCCGCGAAGTGGCTGCAAAAAAGGCGGCCTTTGGCATCGTCGTCGACGGCGCCGGGATCGGCAGCTGCATGGTGGCGAACAAGGTCGCTGGCGTGCGCGCGGCGATGTGTTACGACGTGACCACGGCGACGAACGCGCGCGAGCACAACAGCGCGAACGTGCTCACGCTGGGTGGCGGTCTGCTCGGCATGAGACTCGCACTCGCCATCGTCGACACCTTCCTCGCGACACCCTTCGCTGGTGGCCGCCACGCGGCGCGCGTCGAGAAGATTGACGCACTCGATAAGCGCGGCTAACGTTAGAGCCGACACACATTTGCACGGTGCCACGTCGCGTATCAGGCGGCGATCGCACCCGTCGAGCCGGCGCCCGCCAACCGTCCCCCGCGAGTCATCACGGGGGACTGCAGCTTTTGGAGCCGGTATCGCATTTTCCGACATAGATGAAACGCGAAGACGCCCTCGACTACCACTCGCGCGGACGGCCTGGCAAGATCGCCGTCGTTCCGACGAAGCCGCTCGCGAATCAACGCGACCTCTCGCTGGCGTACTCGCCGGGCGTCGCTGAGCCGTGCCTCGAGATCAAGGCCAATCCCGACGACGTCTACAAGTACACCGCCAAGGGAAACCTCGTTGCCGTCGTGACGAACGGCACGGCGGTGCTTGGCTTGGGCAACATCGGCGCGGCCGCGGGAAAACCGGTGATGGAGGGCAAGGGCAACCTCTTCAAGCAGTTCGCCGACCTCGACGTGTTCGACCTCGAGGTTGGTTCGGAGAACCCCGACGACGTCATCAAGTTCTGCCAGCTGCTCGAGCCCACGGTCGGCGGAATCAACCTCGAGGACATCAAGTCTCCCGACTGCTTCTACATCGAGGAGACGCTACGGAAGACGATGAAGATCCCCGTCTTCCACGATGATCAACACGGCACTGCAATCATCTCCGGGGCGGCGCTGCTCAACGCGCTCGAGATCACCGGCAAGGACATCACGCAGATCCGCGTCGTCTTCTCCGGCGCCGGCGCGGCAGCGATCGCTACCGGCGAGCACTACATCCGGCTTGGCGTGCAGCGCGAGAACATCCTGATGTGCGATCGCGCCGGCGTGATCTACGAGGGGCGCGGTGGCGACATGGATCCGTACAAGGCGCGCTTTGCCAACCGGACCGACGCGCGCACGATCGCCGACGCACTCGTTGGCGCTGATGTCTTCGTCGGGCTCTCTGTCGCCGGCGCGGTCACCGGAGACATGGTCGCCCGGATGGCGAAAGCACCGATCATCTTCGCTCTCGCGAACCCCGTTCCTGAAATTCTCCCCGACGAGGTCCGCGCGGTTCGCGAGGACGCGATCATCGCGACGGGGCGCAGCGACTATCCGAACCAGGTCAACAACGTCCTCGGTTTTCCCTTCATTTTCCGCGGCGCGCTCGACGTGCGCGCGACGACGGTGAACGAGGAGATGAAGATGGCGGCAACGCGCGCCCTCGCGCTCCTCGCCAAGCAGGACGTTCCGGATTCCGTCTCGGCGCTGTACGGCATGCGCTCGGTGAAATTCGGGCCCGAGTACCTGATTCCCTTCCCCTTCGATCCTCGCGTCCTGCTCTGGGTGGCTCCGGCCGTCGCGTGGGCCGCGGTCGCGAGCGACGTGGCGCGCGACTTCATCGATCTCGACCTCTACCGCGAACAGCTCGAAGCACGGCTTGGCCGCGCGAAGGGAATCATGCGCGGGCTGATCAACCGCGCCGTCGCCGATCCGCGCACCGTTGTCTTTCCCGAAGGCGAAGATCCGCGGATCATCCGCGCCGCGCAGATCTGCGTCGACGAGGGCCTGGCTCGCCCCATCCTCCTCGGCAAGCGCGAGACCGTCGAGACGATCGCCGCGCAGCACGCGATCTCGCTCGACGATATCACGATCGAGGATCCCGTCACGTCGTCGCGTCGTGAGACGTATGCGCGGTTTCTCTGGGATAAGCGACAGCGCAAGGGGTTGAGCCTGAGTACGGCGCACCAGCAGGTACTGAACGGCAACTATTTCGGCAGCTGCATGGTTGCCTGCGGCGACGCCGATGCACTCGTCTCCGGCGTCGGGATGCATTATCCGGAGACGATTCGGCCCGCCCTCGAGGTCATCGGCGCGCACCCTAACGCGAAGACGGTGAGCGGGATGTACATGCTGGTCTTCGAGAAGAAGGTCGTCTTCTGCGCCGACACCACCGTCAACATCGACCCGACCGCCGAGCAGGTCGCGCAGATCGCCTACGCGGCGACGCGGATCGTGAAGACGTTTGGCATTGTCCCGCGGATCGCCATGCTCTCATTCTCGAACTTCGGCTCGGTGCGCCGGCCCGAGACGGAGAAGATGGCGCGAGCGGCCGAGCTGCTTCGCGAACGCGATCCATCACTCGAGGTCGATGGCGAGATGCAGGCCGACACGGCGCTCAATCCTGTGATGATGCGCGCCGACTACCCGCACAGCGCGCTGCACGACGAAGCGAACGTGCTGATCTTCCCGAACCTCGCCGCCGGCAACATCGCCTACAAGCTGCTGATGCACCTCGGCGGCGCGACGGCGATCGGACCGATTCTCGTCGGGATGAATCGGCCGGTGCACGTGCTCGAGCGCGGCGCCGACGTGCAGGACATCGTCAACATGGCGGCGGTGGCTGTCGTCGATGCACAGGAACGCACCCACCCAGCGGCGAGCTGGCCCTCTGCGGCCGCTTCCGCGACCGCGACCAACTTCTCAAAACACTAGCGCTGAATGGCAATGCAGACCAAGCCGAACGCGGACGTCGCGGAACGGCAAAGCCGAAAACGGTTGGAAACACAGGGGCTCACGCCGAAGGGTCGCGTCCACTGGAACCTCGTCGCGCCTGAACTGGTGCAGCGCGCCACTGAGCGCGGCGAAGGGACACTCGCCGACATGGGTCCGTTCGTCGGCGTGACGTCGCCCCACACCGGGCGGTCGCCTAACGACAAGTTCACGGTTCGCGAACCCGGCTCCGAGCGCGACATCGACTGGGGCAAGGTCAACATCGCGATGCCCCCCGACCAATTCGAGCTCCTGCTCGCTGACGTGAAGCTGCACCTGAACGGCCTCGATGAGCTCTTTGTGGAAGATCTCTACGCCGGTGCCGATCCGACGCACCGGCTGACGGTCCGCTACGTCATGCCTAACGCGTGGCACGCGCTCTTCGTCCGCAACATGTTCATCCGCCCCGACTTCAGTGCCTTGCCGACCTTTGAGCCGACATTCAGCGTCCTGCACGCCCCGGAGTTCGAGGCGGATCCGGCGCGGCATGGCACGCGATCGGGGACGTTCATCGTCCTCAACTTCGCGAAGCGCATGATCCTCATCGGCGGCACGTGCTACGCCGGCGAGTTGAAGAAGGCGATCTTCACGGTGATGAACTACCTCATGCCGAAGCACGGCGTGCTCTCGATGCACTGCTCGGCCAACATCGGTCGCGGCGGCGATACCGCGCTCTTCTTCGGGCTGTCCGGCACCGGCAAGACGACGCTCTCGGCCGATCCCGAGCGCGGACTGATCGGCGACGACGAGCATGGCTGGTCGAACGAAGGCGTGTTCAACTTCGAGGGCGGCTGTTACGCGAAGGTCATCAATCTCAGCCCGGAGGGCGAACCAGACATCTTCGCGACGACGCAGATGTTCGGGACGGTGCTCGAGAATGTGGTGCTCGATCCGATGACGCGCAAAGTCCGCTTCGATGACCAGTCGATCACCGAGAATACGCGTGCGTCGTACCCGCTGCATTACATCCGCAACTACGTGCCGGGCGGTCGCGGTGGCCACCCGAAAAACATCGTGCTCCTCACCGCCGATGCGTTTGGCGTGCTTCCGCCCATTGCGCGCCTGACGCCCGAACAGGCGATGTACTACTTCCTCTCCGGCTATACGGCAAAGGTGGCGGGAACCGAGCGCGGTGTCTTCGAGCCACAGGCGACATTCAGCGCCTGCTTCGGCGCGGTGTTCCTCGTCTGGCACCCGACGAAGTACGCCGAGATGCTCGGCCGACTGATCGCCGAACACAAGTCGCGGGTCTGGCTGGTGAACACCGGTTGGACCGGCGGTCCCTATGGCACGGGGCACCGGATGAAGCTCAAGCACACGCGGGCGATGGTGCGCGCCGCGCTTTCCGGCGAACTTGACGGTGCACGGTTCAGCACCGATCCAGTCTTCGGCCTGTCGATCCCCGCGGCCGCGCCTAACGTTCCGGCCCCCCTGATGGACCCGCGCAATACCTGGCCCGACGGATCGGCCTACGACACGCAGGCAAAAAAGCTCGCGGACATGTTCCGCCGCAACTTCGAGAAGTTTGGCAGCAATGTCCCGGACGCGATCAGGAAGGCGGGTCCGAAGGGCTGAGTGGCTGCCTTACGGTTTCCGCGGTGGCGCGAGCGGTCGCGCGCTGCCGACTGATCATCCCTCTCGCGACCGTCGCAAACAGCGCCGCGCGCTCTTCGTCACGGCGCTCCGCCCGGGCACGGATGCGGCGATACGACATCCACGCGAGCAGTATCGCGATCGCCGGAACCAGCACGAGCGCGTGACCGACCCACGCCGGATGGTGCGCAACATTCACGAGCTGCGGACCGCGGCTGGAATCGGCGACCGGAACTGTTGCGTCGGCCGCCTGCAATACGATCGACGGAGAGATCAACCACGTCAGCACTGAGCGCCCTCCCGCGCACGCGATGTCGTTCCCCTGCATGAAAGACGATCGGCGACCGCCGCTGGTCAGCGGGGATCCGCGCTCGTCGGCGCTGATCGGCGCTTTCGCATTCTTCGACACGGCGTACCTTTAGTCGCACCATGCCCCCGATGATCGTGCGCGACCCGCTCTGGAACAACGTCCGCCTCGACGACACGGCGCGCCAGCTCGTCGATTCGGCGCCCTTCCAGCGCCTGCGCTACGTGCGCCAGCTCGGCCTCGCTCACCTCGTCTACCCCGGAGCGACGCACACTCGCTTCGAGCACGCGTTAGGCGCGTACCACCTCGCCAGCCAGGCCGTCGCGCTGCTCGGCGAGCGCGGCTCGCTCGCGGCGGTTGATCCCGCCGACGTGCAACTCGTTCGCGCGGCGGCGCTCCTCCACGACATCGGGCATTATCCATTCTCCCACGCGCTCGAGGAGATCGGAGCGCCGCATCATGAGGAGGTCGCCCGCCCGCTGATCACCAGCGGCCCGGTCGCCGATATCCTCCGCCGGTCGCTTGGCGCTGACGCGCCGGAGCGTATCGTCGCCTTCGTCCGCGGCGAAAGCAGCTCGCCGTTGCAGGGCCTCATTTCCGGATCGATCGATCTCGACAAGCTCGATTACCTCCGGCGCGACGCCTTCATGTGCGGCGTGCCTTACGGTCAGATCGACGTCGATCGGTTGCTCAACGCCATCGCCGTCGTCGCCGATCCCGACACGCAGCGCCTGACGATCGGCGTCGCCGAGAAGGCCCTGTCGGCGCTCGAGTCGCTCCTGTTTGCGAAATATCAGATGTACCGCAACGTCTATTGGCACCATACCGTGCGGAGCGCCACAGCCATCTACAAGCGCATTGTCGCTGATGCGATTTCGAGCGCCGCGTTGCGACCGGACGAGCTGGCGACCTTCGGCGATGAGGGCTTGTTGTCGGAACTCAAGCGGCGCGCACCGTCTTCGCTTCTCGACGCGCTCGCGGCGCGTCGGCTGCACAGGCGGGCGATCGAATGCCCTGCTGCCGAGCTCTCTCCGGGGGCGGGCGAGTGGATCGCCACCGACCACTCGCTCGTCGTCGCGGTCGAGAACCGACTGGCGTCCGAACGAAAGCTCGCTCCCGGGACGATCCTCCTCGATTATCCCACGAAGACGCAGATGCTCGGCCTCGATCTTCCCGTCGTCAGGCGCTCCGGCGGCGTCGTCAGACTGACATCGGCCGGCCTCGAGGGAGCGATCCACCTGCCAGCGCTCAGCCAGCAACTATACGCGTCCGCGCGTTGGCTCCGCGTCTTCGTCGCCGCCCCGATCGCCTTGCCGCGCCGCGCCGTCATCGCGCTCGCCGAAATGAGTGCGCTCGACGTCGCGGCACGGTTAGGCGACGGTCAGCCCCTCCTCGGCGCCTAACCGTCGGCGACGTCGAGCGCACTGTTCGCCGCAGCCGCGATCGCAATCGCATTTCCGCTGGCCACGGCCCCGCCAAGCGTCACCGCCGCGCTGGCGACGGCGAGTCCGCGCTTGATGTTGGCGATCCGCCGCCCCGCCGCGGCCAGCTTCCTGGTCGCTCGCGTGACGTCGGCCACCGCGTCTGCGACGTCCGCGACGGTGAGACGTACCGCGTGCGTGGTCATGTTCGACGAGTACGTGAGCAACGTCCATTCGTGCGACTCGAGCTCGGCCCGCTGCTGCTTGCTCAGCTCCGTCCAATGACTGAATCGATATTCGCTCAACGTGGCCGCGAGTTCCGCGTACAGCCGCGCGATCGTTCGCGATTGCTCAGCATCAACTGTTGGCATGCCAGGATCCCGTCAGAAGGCCTTGTCGCTTTTCGCCATGGCGCCGTCGAGCTCCCGTGCCATGGCGACGATTCCATTCAGCAGTGCTTTCGCGCCGAGGTGGTTACGCGCGTCGAACAGCTGCTGATGTCCGCGACCAATCGCGTCGACCGCTCGTGCCAATGAGCGGATCGCATCGGCCTGCGCGCCCGACGCGTCGTGGCGGGCATCGTAGTCGTTCCGCGCCAGAATCGCCGCCAGCGGCTCGTGTCCCCCACCCTCGGTCAGCACCGATCGATAGAATCGCGTCGCCGCGGCATCGTCGCCCGCGACGTACGACGCGAAATCTCGATCAATGACCTGGTGGAGCGCCGCGATAACTGACTGCACGTTGGCGTTCTCGCTGGCGATCGCTTCGCGCAGCTTCGACCGTTGGTACCCGCTGGTCGCCCGCGATGCCACAAACTTCGCCAGCGCCGCGATCGCGCGCACCTGCGTCCCGTCAAAGGGGCCGGCGCTACTCACAGCGTCGCCAAGATCATCGACGCGCGCCCCGACGTCCGCGCTCCTGCTCCCCGCCAACGTGGAGAGCGCGCCGAAGTAGTTCGCGAGCGCACGGTTCGCGCGCAGTACCTCACCAAGCGCGCTGTCGCGCGCCGCGCACGCCGCGCGCGTGCTGTCCTCTTCGTACCACGCTGCTCCGGTGCGTCGCAGCCGGTACGATTGGGCACGCCGGCAGCTTTCCGCCAGCGCCGCTGTCGCTTCTGGCAGCCGGGCGGTCACCTCCTGCGCGGAATGCGCGTAGCGGGAAACCGCCACCGGTCGCGTGCACGCCGCGCTGGCGACGAGCACGACGAGCAGCGTTAGGGTGTTGGGACGAGTGCGGGTGCGCGCCCGAAACGCGCCGGTTGCGCCACGACAACGCATGACGAGCTCCGCTGAGGGTCTAGGTTGCGAAGCGCCAGCGCCGGCGCAGATCGATCAAGTACCGCGACTGCTCAATCTGATATGCTCTCCGCTCGCCCGGTTCGCAAGCGGCGTGAAAACGTCAGGCGGGGTCTTTCTCCAGCTTCGCCCGCCCGTGGGCTTCGGCGAGCTTGCGCGCGATCCCGCGATAGAAGCTCGCGTCGCCGGGCTTCTGCTGCGACTCGAGCGAAATTGCCGCGAGTTCGATCGCGTAGAGGATGTTGCCGAGGTACAACTCGGCCAGCGAGCCGACCGTCTCGGTGCCGGCCACCGTCAGGCGGGACGCGGCCGCCAGGCCGGCGCCTCGACGGTCTGCGCGGAGTCGATCGCGTCGCCGGTGCCGCGCACGAGGACGAGGATCGCGGTGATATTGTCGAGCCCACCGCGACCGTTTGCTTCGGCAATCAGCGAATCAACGATGCGCTGCGGCTCGGCGCGCGAGAGCAGCAGCTGCTGCAGTCGGCGATCATCCACCATACCGGTGAGCCCGTCGCTCGCGACGAGGAACAAGTCGCCATCGCGCGTCTCCCCGGCAAAACTATCCGGTTCGACGTCGTCACTCGCACCGACGCAGCGCGTTATGACATTGCTGTACGGATGGTAACGCGCCTGCTCCGGGGTCAGGAATCCGGCGTCCACCTGTTCCTGGACGTACGAATGATCCTTCGTCAGCTGGCGGAGCGCTCCGTCGCGCATCAAGTAGATGCGCGAGTCGCCCACCTGGCCGATCAGGTAGCGACGGCCCGAGATGATCAGCACCGAGGCGGTCGTGCCCATCCCCTGCTTGTCGGTCTCGGTGACCGTGCGATTGTAGATCGCCAGGTTCGCACCGCGGAGCGCGTTCATCACCTTGTCGGCCGCGTTGCGATCGTGCAGGTCGCGAAGCGCCGAGAGTTGGTCACGAAGAATCTCGACCGCCATCTCCGACGCGACCTCGCCCGCCGCATGGCCTCCCATTCCGTCAGCCACGATGAAGATGCCGCCGCTGTCGTCGGACTTGGTGTGAAAATTATCCTCGTTTCCGGCGCGGATCATCCCCACGTCCGAGCGTGCCGCGACGACGAGCTCCACTAGCGCACCTTGAGAATGAAGAACGCGCCCGCCGCGACGAGCGCCAGAACGAGAAGCCAGACCCACCCCGGGACGCCACCTCGCGGCACACCCGTGTCCTCCTGCGGCGCGACCTCGCGCGACATCTTCCGCGCCTGTTGCGCACTCAGCCCTGCGATTACTCGGGTGCCGCTCGCGTCGTCCCGAGGTTCCGCTGCCGCCGCAAAGGTACCTCGCATGGCGCCGAACCGCACCGCCGCCTGACCCGTGAGTATCGCATCGCCACTGATGCGCTGTCCGCCCGCGTACGTCCCGTTGCTCGAGCCCATGTCGACGAGAAACCACCCGCTCTCGCGCTTCTGGATTTTTGCGTGCGAGTCGGACACGGTGTCATCGGTGAGCACGATGTCATTGTGCGCCCCGCGGCCGACGTGCGTCAACGGCGTGCGGATCTCGAACCGCTTTCCCTTCAGCGGCCCTTCGTTCATGATCTCGAGCGTCGCGAGCATCGGACGCGCATCGGATTTTACTGGTTCAACGACCGGCGCGACGAGGACCGGTTGCGGCGCAACTGGCGCTGCTGCCGGTACCACGACAGCTGCCGCCGCGGTTGGCGCGACGACGTCGGCGTAGAAGCGGAATTCTTCCGTGCCCAGGCGCAATACGTCGCCGCGCGCGAGCGTGCGCACTCGAGTGACTCGTTCGCCGTTCACGAACACACCGTTCGTACTCAGGTCAGTCACCGTGTAGCCGCCCGGACCCACCATCAACTCGGCGTGCTTCCGTGACACCTCGGGCGATGGCACCACCACGTCGCATCCCGCATCACGTCCGATCGACGTCCCCGTCGGGCTCACGATGTACTCTCGCCCGTCGACGAGCGAGACCAACCGGCCCCCGGTGGCTGCCGTGGTCTTCGCGCCACCGGACGTCCGCGGCTGGTAGACATCGTCGACCTTGAGGCCGACAAGCGCCTGCGTCTGCCCCGCCTTGCGATCGTCGCCGTACATCAGTTCGACGCCACTCACCTCTATCTTGTCGCCGTGGATCAGCGGCGTCGGATCGTTGCCGAGTTGGACGTTGTTCACCCGGACTACCGCATCAGCTGTCGCGCGGCGAATCACAACACCCTTATCCGCGCCAGTCTGGAGCTTCGCCTGCACGCCCAGCGCCGATTGGCCCGCGACCACGATGTCGGACCCCGCGGTACCCACGGTCGTCTCACCGACGCGGAGAGAATGCTGCTTGTCGCTGAGCTGGATGTAGGGCATGCGGGCTGTGAACGTCGAACGACCACTCCGGGAGTGCTCCGAAGTTATCCGCCGCCCGGACACCGAGCAAGCACGATCCGGTGACCGGCGGCACGCTCGCGTCAGGCGAGACCGGCTTGCAATCGGTAGAGGCGTTCGTACAGCCCTCGCCGCTCCACCAGCTGGGCGTGCGTTCCCTGCTCGCGCACCTCGCCGAGATGCAGCACGAGTATCCGGTCCGACCCGACGATGGTGCTCAACCGGTGGGCAATCGCGATCGTCGTCCGGCCGCGCATCAGCTCCGCGAGCGCGTGTTGAATCTGCGCTTCGATCTCGCTGTCGACTGCGCTTGTCGCTTCGTCGAGCAGCAGCAACGCGGGATCTGATGCGATGGCTCGCGCGAACGACAGCAGCTGTCGTTCGCCAACACTCACCGACGCACCTCGCTCACCGAGCTCGTACGCGTACGCACCCGGCAAGCGCCGGATCACGCGATCGGCGCCGACGCGCGTCGCTGCCGCAACAACCTGCTCGTCGGTCAGCGGTGCGCTCAGGCGGATGTTCGTTGCGACATCGCCCGCGAACAGAAAAATATCCTGCTGGACATATCCGACCAGCTCGCGCAGCTGGTCGAGCGGCATCTCGCGAATATCGACGCCGTCGACAGTGATTCGCCCTCGCTGCGGCTCGTAGAACCGCAGCAGCAGGCTGACGATCGTCGTCTTCCCCGCTCCGGTATGGCCGACGATTGCCAGTGTTTCGCCGCGTCCGACGTGAAAACTCACTCCCTTCAGCACCCACTGGGGTTCCTGGTAGGCGAACCAGACATCCTCGAATCGGACCTCGACACCGCGCCGGATATCCTCCGCTATTCGTGCCGAGACAGGCGCGATCGCCGCCGCCGCGCCGCGCGTCGTCGCTGTTCCCGCCGCGGCCGGCGTGTCGAGCAGTGTAAAGATCCGTTCCGACGCCGCCATCGCCTGCTGCAGAATATTGTACTTCTCCGACAGGTCCTGCAGCGGCTGGAAGAAGCGCCGCAGCAGCTGGAGAAATGCCGCGACCGTGCCGACCGTCAACGCGCCGATTCCAACCCGGTGCGCGCCATCCACGACGAGGATCGCGAGCGCGACGGTTGTCAGCAATTCGATCGCCGGGAAATACAGCGCGTACACCGTGATCGACGCGAGATTTGCATCGAGATGGTCGCGGTTCAATCCGTCGAAGCGCCGCGCCTCATCACGCTCGCGCCCGAACAGTTGCACGACACGCATCCCGGTGATCCGCTCCTGCAGGAATGCGTTGATTCGTGCGATCCGCGTCCGCACTTCGCGATAGCTCTCCCGCACCGACTTGCGGAACAGGTGCGACACCAGGAGCACGAGGGGAATCGTCGCAAATCCCGCGATCGCCAGCCGCCAATCGACCCACACCATCGCGACGCTGATCGCGACGAGCGTGAACAGGTCGCCAAGTCCGGCGACGACCCCGGATGTGAACAGCTCGTTCAACGATTCGACATCGGTCGTCACGCGCGTGATCAACCGCCCCACCGGATTGCGGTCGTAGAACGGGATCGGCAGCCGTTGCAGATGCGCGAACAGTTCGCCGCGGAGATCATGCATCACGCGTTGGCCGAGCAGCGCGGTGAGAATCGTCTCGCCATACGAGCATCCGAATTGCGCGGCCAGTGCGACGCCGAGGAGGATCACGGAACGCTGGACCAGCGCGATGTCGTGCATCGGTACCGCGACATCGATCACGCGGCGCGTGAGCAGTGGCCCAACCAGCTGCAGCGCACCTTCAGTGAAAAGCAGCGTCAGGGCACCAGCCACAAGCCGGCGATACGGACGGACATACGTCAACAGGCGGCGCATCAGCCGTCCATCGTATGCCTTCCCGAGTACGTCCTCGTCGTGAATGCCGCGTGCCGTCATGCTCGTACCGTCATGTCGGCGAATCCTAGTCGCGGGCGGCGCGAACGGTCAACGCATCGCGGAGGCGCGTTCATGAGGACCAACCGCCGTATCCGGACTCGGCCGGAGTGCGCTTCGCACGTCGATGGCACCCGGGTTGCGTTAGCAGAGTGCGCACCCCCAACCCTCTGGAGGCAACATGGGATTCATTGCTTGGATCGTCCTCGGTTTGATCGCAGGTGCGATCGCCAAGGCGATCATGCCGGGCCGGGATCCGGGCGGCGTCATCGTGACGATCCTCATCGGGATCGTTGGCGCCTTCATCGGCGGCTTCCTCGGTAACATGGTCACCGGTAGCGGAGTGAGTGGTCTGAACCTTTGGAGCATCGTTCTTTCGATCGTCGGCGCGATGATCCTCCTCTGGATCTACCGCATGACGACTCGCGGCCGTTCCACCACGGTCTGACTTCGAGTAGCGCGCGCCGCGACGTTGCGGCGCGCGCGCTTCGTGGGGTCCTCCTGTGCCACTGTTTCTCTACTGGGTCGCGCTCGGACTCCTCGCCGGCGCGCTGGCGAAATTCCTCATGCCGGGACGCGATCCCGCCGGCTGCATCTTCACCATCATCCTCGGCGTCGTCGGCGCGGTGGTCGGTGGGTGGGTTGGCACTCGCCTCGGCTGGGGTCACGTGACGGTCGGTTCATTCGACTTCCGCTCGATCGCCATCGCGACATTCGGCGCGTTCATCCTCCTCGCGATCGGCCGTCTGCTGCGGCGCGGCGGCAACCGCTAGCGCTCAGCTGATCGCACCCGAAGGAACCCCGCAAACCGGCGCGCGACGCTTTATCTTTCGCAGACGATGAAATCGATCGTCGTCCGCGGTGCCCGCCAGCACAACCTCAAAGGTTTCGACGTCGAGATACCGCGACGCTCGTTCACCGTGATCACCGGACCATCGGGATCGGGGAAGTCCTCGCTCGCCTTCGACACGCTGTACGCCGAAGGGCAGCGCCGTTACGTCGAGTCGCTGTCGGCCTACGCGCGCCAGTTTCTCGAGCGGATGGAGAAGCCAGCCGTCGATTCCATCGAGGGTCTCGCGCCCGCCGTTGCGATTGAGCAGAAGAATCCGACAAAAACGTCGCGCTCGACCGTCGGCACCGCGACCGAGATCTACGATTACATGCGCCTCCTCTGGGCGCGCGTCGGTCACACGGTCTGCCCGAAGTGCGGGCGCGAGATGAAGCCCGACACGGTACAGAGCGCGACCGACGTCCTGCTCAAGCTGCCGGCCGGCGTTCGGTTCTCCGTCACCTTCCCGCTCCGCCTCTCCGATGCGGTGACGCACGAAGTCGTCGTCGAGAACCTTCGCGCCCAGGGATTCCTCCGCGTCGTGCTCGATGGCGTGATGAAGCACCTCGACGACCTCGCTACCGAGCCGGTAGACGTGACGTTCGCCAAGGAGCTGCTCGTCGTCGTGGACCGGCTGGCGGCCAGTGCGGAATTTGCCGGCCGCATCGCCGACGCGTTAGGCACGGCATTTCGCGAAGGTTACGGCGACGCCGTCGCGCTCATCGCCGACGCGTCGGCGGAACGCGTGCGCTTCACCGAGCGGTTCGAGTGCCCGTACGACGGAACGACCGCACCAGCACCGACGCCGCAGCTCTTCTCGTTCAACAATCCGCGCGGCGCCTGCGAGACGTGCAACGGCTTCGGCGCGACGCTCGAGTACGATGAGGCGCTCGTTGTTCCGTATCCGGAACGCTCGCTGCGCGACGGCGCCATCGCGCCGTGGACGATGCCCCGCTACGAGGGCAAGCGGCGCACGCTCGCCGAGTTCGCGAAGCGCGAACGGATCTCGCTCGACGACCCGTGGAGCGAGCTGCCCGTGGCCGCGCGCGAGAAGCTGCTCCGCTCGAAGAGCCGGGGCTTCGTCGGTATCCTTCCCTTCCTCGAGGCGCTCGAGGAGAAGCGGTACAAGCAGTACATCCGCGTCTTTCTCCGCCAGTATCAGACCGCCAGCGAGTGCCGAACCTGCCACGGTTCGAAGCTCAAGCCCGAGTCGCTCAACGTGAAGGTCGGGGGCCGCGACATCGCGTGGGTGAGCGCCCTCCCCGTCGAAGAACTGCTGCCCTGGCTCACCGGCGTCGCGCTCTCCGATTTCGAGCACGGCGTCGCCGCGCACGTGCTCAGCGAAGCGCGCGACCGCGTGCAGTTTCTCTGCGACGTCGGACTCGGCTATCTCTCGCTCGACCGCGCGGCGCGCACGCTCTCCGGCGGCGAGGCGCAGCGCATCGGGCTCGCCAACTCGTTGGGCGCGCACCTCGTCGACACGCTCTACGTGCTCGACGAGCCGTCGATCGGCCTCCACTCCCGCGACATGGATCGCCTGCTCAAGCTGCTGCAGCGGCTGCGCAGTGGTGGAAACACGGTGCTCGTCGTCGAGCACGACATCGACGCGATCCGCGCCGCCGACTACATGGTGGAACTGGGGCCGGGAGCCGGCGAGCAGGGCGGGCATCTCGTCTTCGCCGGGCCGATCTCGCGCGTCTCCGAAAGCCCGCTCACCGGGAAGTACCTCAGTGGCGAACGGACGATCCCGATTCCCGCTGAACGCCGGAAGCTCGGTCCGCGCTGGCTCACGCTGACCGGCGCCCGCGAGCACAACCTGAAGGATGTCGACATCCGCATACCGTTAGGCGTCGTCACCGCGGTCACCGGCGTCTCCGGCTCGGGCAAGAGCACCCTCGTCCACGACGTGCTCTATCGCGCGCTCGAGCATCAACTCCACGGCGAGCACTCGGCCAAGCGGCATCTCGGTGAGCGGGTTGGCGCCTATCGCGAGCTCACCGGCGCCGACGGCATCGACGACGTCGTGCTGATCGACCAGCAACCGATCGGCCGTTCGCCGCGCTCCAATCCCGTCACGTACGTCAAGGCGTTCGACGAGATCCGCCGCATCTTCGCCGATGCGCCGCTCGCGAGGCAGCGTGGCTTCAGCGCCGGCACATTCAGCTTCAACGTCAAGGGTGGACGCTGCGAAACCTGCGAGGGCGCGGGCTATCTCGAAGTCGAGATGGTGTTCATGGCCGACGTCTACGTACCCTGCGACGAGTGCGGCGGCAAGCGCTTTCGCGCTGACGTGCTCGACGTACGTGTACACGGCAAGAACATCCACGAGGTGCTCGAGCTCACCGTCGATCAGGCGATCCGCTTCTTCCCCCGCGAGGAAAAGCTCGGCCAGGCGCTCTGGCAGCTGCAGCAGGTCGGCTTGGGTTACCTCACCCTCGGCCAGCCGGCAACGACGCTCAGTGGCGGCGAGGCGCAGCGGCTCAAGGTCGCGCGCGAACTCGCGCTCGCGACAAAAAAGTCCGGGAAGAAGCTCTACATCATGGACGAGCCGACGACGGGGCTTCACCTCGAGGACATCCGCAATCTCGCGAAAGTCTTCGACCGGCTGGTCGATGCTGGCCATACGCTGGTGCTCATCGAGCACAATCTCGACGTCATCAAGCTCGCGGACTGGGTGATCGATCTCGGCCCGGAGGCGGGGGTTCGCGGCGGTGAAGTCGTCGCAATGGGACGGCCGGAAGAGATCGCAGCGGTCGACAGCTCACACACGGGCGTCTGGCTTCGCACCGTGCTCCCGGCGAAGGCGGCGCCTCGCAGCACTGCGAAAACGCGTCGCAAGGACGTTGACCGGGAAGCGCGGCCCGCCTAAATTCATCTGACTAGGCCCGAGTTGTCCTGGCAGTCAGGCTATCGGCGCTGCACTCATTCCCCGGTAGCTCAGTTGGTAGAGCATTCGACTGTTAATCGAAATGTCACAGGTTCGAGTCCTGTCCGGGGAGCCTGTCGTGAGCCCCCTTCGTCGTCCGCGGCGAAGGGGGCTTTGTTCTGCGCGGCTGTTCATCGCGCCGCGCGCGACTAACTTCGGGTGTCCGAACAGGGAGCCTTGAGCGCCATGAGTTCTGCCGCAGCGCCGCTGGTGGGCGTGATTATGGGGAGCCGCAGCGATTACGAGTCGCTCGCACCCGCGATCGAGATTCTCACCGAACTCGGAATCGCGCATGAGGCGCGCATCGTCTCGGCACATCGGACCCCGGACCTGATGTTCGAGTACGCAGCCACCGCGGAGTCGCGCGGTTTGCGCGTGATCATCGCCGCCGCGGGCGGCGCGGCGCATTTGCCCGGGAGGGTGGCCGCGAAGACCATCCTCCCCGTGCTCGGGGTTCCGATGCCGGCGACCGCACTCAATGGCGTCGATGCGTTGCTCTCCATCGTCCAGATGCCGCGCGGAGTGCCGGTCGGGACGCTCGCGATCGGGAAGCCCGGGGCTGCGAACGCCGCCCTTCTCGCCGCGTCGATCCTTGCGACGACCGATCCCGCGCTGCGGGAGCGGCTTCGCGCCTGGCGCGCTGCGCGCAGCAGCGAGGCCGCCGCCCAGCGGCTGCCATAGTGCCGCCAATCCTTCCCGGATCGACGATCGGTTTTCTTGGCGGCGGTCAACTCGGGCGAATGACCGCTTTCGCGGCACGCTCGATGGGATACGACGTGCACGTGCTCGACCCCGACCCCGCGGCGCCAGCCCGCGCCGTCGCCAGCCGCTTCATCGAGGCATCGTTCGACGACGCCGACTCCATCGTTAGGCTTGCCGAGGGGTGTGCGGTGTTGATGCCCGAAATCGAAACGATCTCCGCTGAGGGAATGGCACGCGCCATCGCCCACGCGCCGGTGCGGCCCGGTGCAGCGGTGTTGCGGGTCATCCAGGATCGTGCGCGCCAGAAGCAGTGGCTCGCCAGTCAGCGGTTTCCGCTGACTCCGTTCCACCTGGTGAGCAGCGATGCCGACTGTGCGGCGGCCGCCGCGCTGCTCAGCGGCCCCTGTTTCGTCAAGACCGCGACGGGCGGCTACGACGGGCGCGGCCAGGCACGCGCCGCGTCACCGTCCGGCATCGACGCCGCGTGGGCGTCGCTTGGGCGACGGCCGGTCGTCGTCGAGCAGGCCGTTGAGATCGCGATGGAGCTGTCGGTGATGGTCGCCCGTACGCCGTCAGGAGCCGTTGCCACCTATCCGCCGGCCGCCAACCATCACGTCGATGGCATCCTCGCCTGGTCGGTGATTCCCGGCGTGGCCGACGAGCCCCTCGCCACCCGCGCTCGCGAACTGGCTGCCGCGATCGCCGAGGCAATCGCCGTCGAAGGGTTGCTCTGCGTCGAGATGTTCCTCGCCACCAGCGGGGCGCTGCTGGTGAATGAGCTCGCGCCGCGCCCGCACAACAGCTATCACGAGAGCATCGAGGGGTGCGCGACCAGCCAGTTCGAGCAGGCGGTCCGCGCCATCTGCGACTTGCCGTTAGGCGACACCCGTTCGTTGCGCCCGGCGGCGATCGCCAACCTGCTCGGCGAACTTTGGCCGGCCGGTTCCCTTCCCGACTTTGCCGGCACGCTGGCGTCCCCGCTGACACGACTCCATCTCTACGGCAAGCAGACCGCGCGCGCCGGCCGGAAGATGGGTCACGTCGCGGCAACGGGCGAAACTCCCGCCATCGCGGTGCACCGCACCGTCACGGCACGGAACGCGCTTGCCATGGCGGTGGGTGTCGCGCCCTGGACGAACGCGGATCCCTGATCGCGCTGCATCCCTCCACCTGCCCCTCATTTTCCGGAGAACCACCATGCGTCTCATTGTTCCCGCTGCCTTCCTGCTCGCCGCCTGCGGCGGTGGAGCGAAAGCGGCAAAGATGCCGCCCCAAGCGGTCACGTCCGCTTCGTTCACGCTTCAGACAAGCGACGGCCGCGAGGTCGGACAAGGTTCCCTGCAACAGAGCGTCGGTGGCGTGCTAATCACCGCGTCACTCAGCGGCATGCCGGCGGGGACACACGGCATCCATTTCCACACCGTCGGCCAGTGCGTCGCTCCCGACTTCACCAGCGCCGGCGCGCACTTCAACCCGACGATGAAGATGCACGGCTCGCGGAATCCTGCCGGTCCGCACGTCGGCGACCTGACGAACATCAACATCCCCGAAGGCGGCACGTTTCGCATCGAGCTGCTCGCGCCTAACGTTCGCCTCGGTCCCGGCGATGGTACGCTATTCGACGCCGATGGCTCCGCCATCGTCATCCACGCCCTCGCCGACGACTACCAGACCGATCCCTCCGGCGCGTCGGGCACTCGCATCGCCTGTGGCGTGATCAAGCGTTAGGCGGCCAACCCTGCGGCGAGCGCGTTGCTGCTCGCCGCAGCGTTGCCGGGCCTTCGAGTTTGCTCCGCGGTTCCAGCCATCCTCCGCGGCCCGCCGCGGTTCCAGGCATCCTCCGCGGCCCTCCGCGGTATTTTGCACTCGACGTCGTCCGCGAATTTCCGCCCCGATCGCGCGTCGTCCGCTATCCCTCCCTCGCGCCTAACGCCGATGTCAGTCGCGACTTCACATCGTCCCACTCCCCTGCGAGGATGCTGAACCAGACGCTGTCGCGAATCCGTCCGGCGTCCGTCACCATGTGCTGGCGAAAGATTCCCTCCTCCGTCGCACCAAGCCGGAGGATCGCCCGCCGCGACTGCGCGTTCAGCACGTCCGTCTTCAGCTCCACGCGCCGCATTCCCAGCGTCTCGAACGCATGCGTCAGCAGCAACAGCTTCGCCTCGCTGTTCACCGTGGTCCGCTGCCACCGTCGGCCGATCCACGTCCAACCGATCTCGATCCGCCGGTCGGCTGCTTCGTAGTTCCCCAACCGCGTGCTTCCGGCCGGCGCCCCCGTTGCCTGCTCGATGATCGCGAACGGGAGGACCGTTCCCGTCGCCTGACCCGTCAACGCGCGCTCGACGTACCCGGCAAATCCGGCGGGCGTGGAAGCGTCCTCCCGTGTCAGCCGCCAGAGTTCCCGGTCGCTGGCGACGACCGCGAGCCCTCGCACATGCTCGCGACCGAGTGGCTCGAGCCGAACCTACTGGCCGCGAAGCGTGACTGCCTCGAGCGCCGGACCGGGACCCGCGTCGCCAGCCGGCGGTCGATGTGCGCCGCGGTCAGCCGGCATGCCCCCAGCCTCGTCGTCCACTGCCTAACGGGCTGAGATCAGCTGCTCGCGCGCGAGGTCGGCGAGCTCGCCTCTCGACGCGACACCCATCTTCTCGAAGATGTTCGACAGGTGCGTGCTCACCGTGCGCGGCGAGATCCCGAGCGCTGTCCCGATTTCCTTGTTCGACCGCCGGGCGACGACGAGCTGGATGATCTCCATCTCGCGTCCGGTCAGCCCCTCCGCGCCGTGCGTCACGACGAGCGCTGGCGGCCGCGCACCGAGCGCGCGCAATTGTTCGCGCGTCGCGTCGAGTTCAGACTGGGCGCCGAGCCGCGCGAACACGTCATGGGCCCGCCGCAGCTCGCGCGCCGCCCCGTCGCGATCTCCCGTCTCCGCCAGCGCTCTCGCCAGCTGCCGGCGAAGGCGGGCTGCATCCGGGACGAACGGGATCGCCTCGAGCCGTTCGGTCGCTGCACGCAGGAGAACGACCGCGCCCGCCGCGTCTCCTTCGAGCAAACCAACCATTGCATCGCACGCATCCGCCCACGCCAGGCCGAGTTCGTGACCGACCTGCGTCGAATCGGCTCGCAGCCGCGCGCCTAACGCTTTGGCGCGCGGCAGCGCGCGCGCCCACAACGCCGCCTCGGCCACCATCGGAAGCAGCCGGTGGATCGCCCACACGACATAGCCAGTCCGCTCGATCATCGCCAGCGCCTTCTCGCCGATGTGCAGCGCGGCCGGAAAGTCGCGGCGGGCCAGCGCCAACGCGACCCGTCCGACCATCGCCGGAATCTGGAGCTGAAGGTCGGTCAGACGCGCCGCCCCGGCACTCGCCGCACCGATCGCCTCCGCTTCGGCCACCAGCGCGGTCGCCCGCGCTGTGTCGCCGCGGCCGAGGTGGACCAGCGCACTCCAGACCAGCACGCGAGGAAGCAGCGAGCGCTGTCCCATCGCGCGCGCCAGGCCAATCGTACGGTCGCCGATCGAGATCGCCGCGTCCCAGTCGCCGGTGCCCGCGGCAAATTCGATTTCGATCTGCCCCGCCCACACACGAAGGATCGGCGAATTGAGCTCGTCGGCGAGACGAATTGCTTCCGCCAGATGCTCCGCGACCTCGCCCGATTGTCCCGTTAGGCCACCGAGCATCGCCAGCGCCCAACGCACCGTTGCCTCGACCACGGGGTTCCGCGCCGCGCGCGCATGACGCAACGCCTCCTGGCCATGGAATCGCGCGCGATCCGCCGGACCCGTCCAGGAGTACAGCAGCAGTAACGCCCGGTGGACGCGGGCCAGCGCCTGCGACGATCCAACCGCTTCCGCGGTCGAGAGCGCGCTGGTAAGCACGGCCTCCGCGTCGGTACGTCTTCCCATCTCGACCAGACAGACGCCCTTGGCGAGCTGCGCGCGCAGCCCGAGGTCTGCGTCGTTCGCGGCGAGCGCCGCCTCTATCGCGGCGTCGAGGTGTGTCAGGGCGTCATCGAATCGGCCGTTCCAATATGCCAGCAAGCCGAGTCGCCGTTCGACCGCGGCCAATCGGCTCACGTCCCCGGCATCGCGCACTTCATTCCGCAACTGCAGCCAGAGCGCGAGTGCGCCCTCGTGGTCGCCGACCCGCTGCCGTGCCCTCGCCAGGTCGGCACGCAGTGCGCGCGATTCGGCGGCGTCTCCGATTGTCCCGGCGCGCTGCGCTTCGGCAAGCGCAGCCGACAGATAGTTCACTGCCTCACGGTCGGCGTGACTCGCCAGCGCGTTGCGGCCGGCGACGCCGAGGTACCGTGCGGCGCGCGCCGCAAGCTTCGGTGACGCGGCGCGGGCGAAATGCGCCGCCAATTCGTCGGCGTGTCGGTCGGCGGACGCGCCGTAATACTTCTCGAGCGCGACGGCGATCCGTTCGTGAAGGACGCGCGCGCCGGCCGCACCGAGTCGCGCCAACAGCGTCTCGCGGAGGAGCGGATGCGTCACGTCGTATTGCACTTCCTCGCCCTCGACTCGCTCATCGAGCACGTGCTCGGTGCGCAGCTCGCCTAACGCTGCGGCCAGCTTTGCGCGGCCGACCTCGCCCACGGCATCGAGCGTCTCGAGGGAGACGCCGGTGCCGAGCACGGCCACCAGCTCCGCGACGGCAACCGCCGACGGCGACAGTCGCGCCAGGCGAGCCGCCAGCGCGTCCCCGATCGACGGGGGCAATGTGAAGGAATCGCGCTCCCAGCCCGTCCATCGGCCGCGGTCTTCGCGCAGCGAGCCGACGGCGACCAGAGCTTTCAGCGTTTCCTCGACGAAGAACGCATTCCCGCGTGTCCAGCCGTGGAGCCGCCGGGCGAACTCTCGCGTCACCGCGCTCGATGCATTGAAGGTTCGCTGGAGAAGCTCATCGGTGTCGGCCACCGTAAGGGGGCCGACCGCCATCACGTCGGCCGCGCCTAACGCGAGCAGCGAGCGCTCCGTCTCCGCCAGCGTCCGGTGCACGTCGCGCTGCGACGAATTGTAGCTGGCCAGCACCAGCACCCGCTCTCGTGACAGCTGGCGCGCAACGAAGTGCAGTAATTCGACCGATGCTTCGTCGGCCCATTGCAGGTTCTCGAGTACCAGAACGAGGGGCAACCGGGTCGACATCCGCGAGAGCAGTTGGCTGAAGCTCCAGAACAACCGCGCCTTCGCATCGGCAGGATCGCCGCGCCCGGCAGCGTCCCGATAGCCCGGTGACTCGGGGAGCAATGCGGGGAAGAGCCGCCCCAGTTCCGCGCTCACGCCGCGCGTCGCCGCCGACAGCGCTGGCGGGTCCATCGCTCGCAACACCGGGATCAGCGCGTCGGCAAACAGCGCGTAGGGCACGCCGGTCTCCACCGGGTATCCGCGCCCGACAGCGACCGTGAAGCCGGCGGTTACCGCGTGCTCCGCGGCGGTCGTGATCAAACGCGTTTTCCCGACACCACCTTCTCCCGCAATGAACACAGTCCGTCCGCGACCCGTCCGCGCACGTTCGAGAACGGTCGAGAGCAACGACAGTTCGTCGCTACGCCCGACCAGTGGCGGCGATGGGAAACGAGGCGATGGCGTTGGCATCGTGGGGTGCTGCCAAGATGCGAGTGCCAGGTCGCCCGGCGCAACCATCTGTTTCGCCGCCGTCAGGCGCGGACTAGCGGCAATTCACGAGAATGGCGCTCGGACGCGCCATCCTCGACACGCGGAGCGCGGCCGCACGGCCGACGTTCCAGCTGCGCCAGTCCTCTATCAGCCGTGCCTGACGGTTCGTCCCCACGCTCTCCAGCATCTTCGCCACCGCGCAGTGCCCCTCGACATCAAGGCGGGGCATCTCCGCTGCGAGCGCCGGAACCGCGTCGGCACTGAGTGTCGTCGCATATTTCCAATCGAACGACCAGCCGACCGCGGCCCGGCGCGCGTTCACGCCAACAACCACCGCCTGCGGATTCATCACGTCGAGCACGCCGAGGACGATCCATCCGCTGAGAATCGAACCGAACGCGAACACCCCGCGACGCCGTCGAAGCACCGTGCCGACGAATAGCGCGAACACGATTGCCAGCCATGCGACGGCCGCTGTCACGTAAACGCGCTCTTCGCTCAGCCCGAACGCCGCGACGTACAATGCGAGTCGCTGGAGAGCCGACACGGTCATCACTCCGACCAGCGCGATCATCGCCGCGGCGAGCGCACGAAAAACTTTCCAGTCACGCCCATCACCCTTCCGGAC
>JBKJQR010000063.1:0-2672 GCA_046593895.1 Gemmatimonadaceae bacterium
CCGTCGCCTGACGATAGCCGCGGCGGTGCAGCAGCGCCCCCGAACTGTCGATGCTAATCGTCCGTCTCTTTCGCGATGAGTGTACGATCAGCATCGACAGTTCGGGGGCGCTGCTGCACCGCCGCGGCTATCGTCAGGCGACGGCGAAGGCGCCGCTCCGTGAGACACTCGCCGCCGCGATGCTGCTCGGTGCCGACTGGCGCGGTGACACGCCGCTCGTCGACCCGCTCTGTGGCGCGGGCACCATCCCGATCGAGGCGGCGCTGATCGCGCGACGCATTGCCCCGGGTCGCGCCCGCGCCGAGCGCAGAGAGTTCGCGATCGCCGGCTGGCCGGAGCTTCCCCCCGGCGTCATCGAGCGGCAAGTCGCTGACGCGCGCGAGATCGAGCTGCCGGCGTCGCGGGTTCCGATCGCCGGCTCCGATCGTGATGCTGGCGCGATCGAGGCAGCGACCGCCAACGCCGCGCGCGCTGGCGTGAGCGCCGACGTCACGTTCATCAAGCGCCCGCTCAGCGCGGCGGAGCCGGTCGGCAACGCGCCCGGACTGCTCGTCGCGAACCCGCCGTACGGTGTGCGGTTGAACGAAGGCGCCGACGTCCGGAACATCTACGCCCAGCTCGGGAAGGTCGCGCACTTTTCGTTTCCCGGATGGCGCGTTGGCGTGCTCTCCCCCGACCGCTCGCTCGATTCGCAGACTCGCCTCGCACTCGGCCAGTCGTTCGAAACGTCGAACGGCGGAATCCGCGTCCGCTACCTCACGGCGACCAGTCCCGCGCACGCGGAATAGGCAACCACTGAACACACGTGGTTACTCAAATAGCGGCTCGGAATGCATGCAACCTGGCGCAGCGCGGAGCGGTATCAAACTTGTAGTTAGGGGGGAGCTTGCCTCAAGCATGACGGGGAGCGTTTCTCCCCGACCAGGCAGGAGATCGTAGACCCGCACCAGTTCGACGGTTTTGTGCGCCGCGCTCGCTGGCGTGTGCGAACCGTCGTTCCGCCACCATCTAGTCAGGAGTACACCCGTGGGAGTCGGAGATCGTTTCGACGCCGCTGATGAGGATTCGGCCGGCCGAGGTAATGGCGGTCGCAAATCCAAGCTGCGGAAGACCACTCGCAAGGCTGCGCGTGCGTCTGCCGCGCCAGCTGCCCTCAGCACCGCCATCGCGGGTTCATCGCGGCGTCCGAGCGATCGCTACACCGATCGCACCGACAGTCGCGATTCCGTGCTGCGCGCCCTGCTCGACGGACTGCACGACATCGAGGACGGCCATTTCGACGTCCGGCTCACGCCTAACGGCGACCCGCTGATCGCCGACATTGCACTCGCCTTCAATCGCGTCGCCTCGCGCAGCGAGTCGATGATCGACGAGATGCAGCGCGTCAGCGGCGCCGTCGGGCGGGAAGGCCTGACCACCGAACGCGCCGAGCTGCCGGAGACGGCGCGCGGCGGCTGGGCACGCGGGCTCGCTGCGCTGAACACGCTCGTCGCCGACCTGACGCAGCCGACCACCGAAGTCTCGCGCGTGATCCGCGCGGTCGCCGAAGGTGACCTCAGCCAGAAAGTGGAGCTCGAGCTGGAGGGGAAGACGGTGCAGGGCGAGTTCTTCCGCATCGGCTCGACGGTCAACCGGATGGTCGACCAGCTGAACGCGTTCGCAAGCGAAGTCACGCGCGTCGCCCGCGAAGTAGGAACCGAGGGACGGCTGGGCGGACAGGCGAACGTGCAGGGTGTGAGCGGGACGTGGCGCGACCTGACCGACTCGGTGAACGGCATGGCGAGCAACCTGACCAACCAGGTGCGAAACATCGCCGTCGTCACCACTGCGGTCGCCAACGGTGACCTGTCGCAGAAGATCACCGTCGAGGCGAAGGGCGAGATTCTCGAGCTGAAGGACACCATCAACATCATGGTGGACCAGCTCAACGGCTTTGCCAGCGAAGTGACGCGAGTGGCGCGCGAAGTAGGAACGGAGGGACGGTTAGGCGGGCAGGCGAACGTCGAAGGGGTGAGCGGGACGTGGCGCGACCTGACCGACTCGGTGAACGGGATGGCGAGCAACCTGACGAACCAGGTGCGAAACATCGCCGACGTCACGACCGCCGTCGCGAAGGGGGATCTGGGCAAGAAGATCACGGCCGAAGCGAAGGGAGAAATCCTCGAGCTGAAGAACACGATCAACACGATGGTCGATCAGCTCTCGTCGTTCGCCGCGGAAGTCACGCGCGTCGCGCGAGAGGTCGGTAGCGAAGGAATCCTTGGAGGTCAGGCGAATGTGCCCGGCGTGGCCGGCACGTGGAAGGACCTCACCGACTCGGTGAACGGGATGGCCGGCAACCTGACGAGTCAGGTGCGAAACATCGCCGACGTCACCACGGCCGTTGCGAAGGGAGACCTCGGCAAGAAGATCACTGCCGAGGCCAAGGGCGAGATTCTCGAGCTGAAGAACACGATCAACACGATGGTCGATCAGCTGAATGGATTCGCGAGTGAAGTGACGCGCGTGGCGCGCGAAGTAGGCACGGAGGGAATCCTCGGCGGTCAGGCGAACGTCGAAGGGGTGAGCGGCACGTGGCGCGACCTGACGGATTCCGTGAATGGAATGGCCAGCAACCTGACGAGTCAGGTGCGAAACATCGCCGACGTGACGACCGCGGTCGTCACGTCGGC
>JBKJQR010000091.1:0-5187 GCA_046593895.1 Gemmatimonadaceae bacterium
GCGTCGCCTCGTCGACGACGAGGTAGCAGTTCTCCTGGAACGGGCCGACGGTGTGACTGGTGATTCGCATTGGTCGCGGCGCGGCGGTCAGGAGTAGCCGCCGCCGCTGACGTGCGCTGTCTCGACCGCCTCGGCGGTACGCGTAGAGGCGCTGGCGCCCTTGCCGGCTTCGCGCAGTCCCTTGAGATACTTGTCGGATGCGATCGCGGCGGTGGTGGCGTCGCCGCAGGCGGTGGTGACCTGGCGAGTGAGCTGCGATCGGACGTCGCCGGCGGCGAAGAGGCCGGGAATCGACGTCATCATCGCGTCGTCGGTCTTCACGTATCCCATGTCATCGTGGATGAAGTGATCGCCGATGATGCCGGTGTTGGGACGAAAGCCGATGAAGACGAAGAGGCCGGTAACGTCCATCAATTTCTGCTCACCGGTCACGAGATTCTTCACGCGAAGCCCCGTCATCCCGACACCGGGATCGCCAACGACTTCCTCGGCGACGGTGTTGAAGACGACCTCGATCTTCGGATTTTCGAAGACGTGCTTCTGGATCAGCGCCGACGCGCGGAATTCGTTGCGACGGTGGACGAGATAGACTTTGGTCGCGAACCGCGTCAGGTAGTCGGCTTCTTCGCAGGCCGCGTCGCCACCGCCGGCGACGGCGATGACCTGGTTCTTGAAGAAGTTGGCGTCGCAGATCGCGCAGTACGACACTCCGCGCCCGGCGAACTCGAATTCACCCGGTATTCCGAGCTTGGTCGGTGTGCCGCCGGCGGTCACGATCACAACCGGCGAGCGGTACACGTCGCCGACGTCGGTGGTGGTCTCGAAGGTGCCGTCAGGCATCTTCGAGACGCGGTGCACGTTGATGAACTGATGAAACTCGGCGCCGAACTGCTGCGCATGGACGGCGAACTTCTCGGCGAGATCGCGGCCGAGGATCTTCGGAAAGCCGATGACGTCGTCGAGGTATTCGGTGTTGAGCAGTTCCCCGCCCGGTTCACCGCGCTCGAGAACGACCGTCCGCAGCATGGCGCGGCCGGTGTAGAGGGCCGCCGTCATGCCGGCGGGACCCGCTCCGATGATCACTACGTCGTGCTGGTGCTCTTTCGCCACGCGCCGAATCCTGGAAGATGCGGGCAACGCGCCCGCGATTGTCGAATGAATCGTAACCGATTGGGGAAGCCCGGCGGAAGCGTTGCGGTTCCCGCGCGCCGCGTTCGTGTGGTCAATCAATGGCCCACGGCAAGCCGGCCGAGGGCGCCGTGGCAGTGCGAGACAGTCGCCACCAGAAATTCGGCGGGTCCGGCAGCCCCGTTGGCAGCGACGAATGCATCGGCGGCGACGAGGTCGCGGACATCGATCATTCCGACGCCGTACGCGCGGTGGCTGCAGTGGAAAATGAGGGGACCGAGCAATCGCTCTCCGCTGGGGAGCGCGTCCACGTACTGGCGCATCGCGTCAGGCATGCTCCAGGCGCGGTGCCCGCGGGTTGCCGGGCAGCGGACTGGCTCGATGCAGTTCACCGGGCAGGTCCAGGTCGCGTAGCTCGCGTAGTGAGTGCCGTCGGTTCCGGCGCGCTGCCAGGGAGTGGGCGGCGGAACGGTGAGGGGGAGGTGACGAACGGCATCGACGCCGAAGCGCTGGCGCGCGCGCCGTTCGAGCCATGAGAACGCGAGGTGCGGCATCAGGGGCGAGGGAACGATCGCGTCGCGCGACGGCGCGTCCTGCCTAACGGCAGTGGCGAGAGCGCCGTCGAAATAGTCGTCCCAATCCGCGATGACGACGTCGGCGCGATCGGCGCTCTCCGCTCGTTGCGCGCGGGCGACAGCGCAGTCCGCGTCGCGGTCGACGACGATGAGGCGGTCCCAGGCAATCGCAGCGGCACGGCGGGCGCGGTGCAGCTGCCGCAGGTAGTAGCTGCCGTAGCAGCCGCCGCCGACGATGGTGATCGTCGCGTAAGACTGTCCCGCGGCGCCGCCGGTGGATGCGCGGGCGAGGGTGGTCAGTTCAGGCGCGAACGTGGCGACCACCGTCGACGATGATCGTCTCCCCGGTGACGTAGTCAGCGCCGATCAGGTAGAGCAGCGCGCCGACGACATCGTCCGGGCTGCCGAGGCGGCGCAGCGGCGTGGTCTGCGCGAGGTGTTCGCCGCTCGTCTCGTCCCAATCGTCAGGCAGCAGGACGGCGCCGGGAGCGATCGCGTTGACCCGCACTGCCGGAGCGAGGACGCGGGCGAGGGCGCGCGTCATCTGCACGATTCCCGCCTTGGTGATGCTGTGCGGGATGAACCCCGGCCACGTTTCGTACGCGGCGAGATCCGCCATGTTGACGATGACGCCGCCCCGTTTGCCGAGCGCCGGCGCTGCGGCCTGTGAGAGAAGAAAGGGCGCGCGGAGATTGAGCGCGAACATCGCATCCCACTGCTCGGCGGTAACGCTCCCGATCGGCGTGCGCTCCATGACGGCGGCCGAGTTGACGAGGATGTCCAATCCGCCGAAGTGGGCGATCGTCTGCGTGATGAGCGGGGCGGCGGCGGCCGCGCTGGTGAGGTCGGCGCGGAACGACTCTGCCTCGCTGCCGGCGGCGCGGATCGCCTGCACGGTCTCCTCGGCGCCGCGGGCGCTGCTGCCGTAGTGCACCGCGACGCGGGCGCCGCCCCTGCCTAACGCTTCAGCGAGCGCGCGGCCGAGCCGGCGACCGCCGCCGGTGACGAGGGCGACGCGCCCAGCGAGCTCCATCGTCAGCCGCCTTCGCTGGCGACGGCGGTGGCGCGACGCGCGGCGAGCCGCGCTTCCTGCAGCTCGAGGATCGCGATCGGCACCTTCATCATGCCGATGGTACGCGGTCCCTGCTCGGCGCCGTGCCAGTCCGAGCCGCCGCTCGGGACCAGCTTGAAGTGCTCGGTGAGCGCGCGGAGCCGGCGCACTTCGTCCCCCGAGTTGCTCGGGTGGTAAACCTCGAGGCCATCGAGTCCGTAGCCGACGGCGCGCTCGACCCGGGGGCGATTGAAGTCGACACCGGGGTGGGCGACGATGGCGAGACCGCCGGCCGAGTGAATCAGCGCGATCGCATCAACGAAATCGAGCCGGGCCTTGGGCACGTTTGCCGGCTTACCCTGGCCGATGTAGCGGTCGAAGACATCGCGCTGGTCGGCAACCCAGCCACCGGCGACGACCGCGCGCGCGACGTGGGGCCGGCCAACCGCCCCGCCGCCCGCTTCGGCGATCACTGCGTCGAAGGTGACGGGCACGCCTAACGTGTTGAGCTTGGCGACCATGTCGCGGGCACGGTCGATGCGCGTCTGGCGAAAACCTTCCATCGCCGTCTCGATTGCGTCGAGCCGTTCGAGGTGGAGACCGAGCACGTGGACTTCGCGACCATTGTCCTCGGCACTGAGCTCGACACCGGTGATGACACGAACCCCGAGTCGCTCGCCAGCTTCGCGGGCGGCGGGAACTCCGGACACGGTGTCGTGGTCGGTGAGGGCAATCGCGGCAATGCCGGCAGCGTGTGCAGCAGCGGCCACGTCCTCCGGCGCACGCGACCCGTCAGACGCGGTCGAGTGCATGTGCAGGTCGACGACGCGCTGCACGGGCGTCCCAGTCGCGCCCGTGCTGGCGATCACGGGCGGTAGCTCGCTTCGGGCGACGTGGTGCTTGGCTGGGAGAAAGCGAAGAGCTCGCGCAACTTCTCTTCGCTCAACTCGGCGAGTGCCGCTTCGCGCGAGCGCGTCTGCTGTGGTGAGTAGCGGGTCACGCGTACTTCGCGCGCATCGCCGGTTCCGCGAATGAAGAGAAGGCCGAACTCATCGCGGTCGTACTGTGTGACACGTCCGCTGGGCTGGACGCTCCAGCTGTTACCATCGATGACAATCGAGCGATCGGGCATGGCTCAGAGCTCCACGAGCTTGTAGATCCGCCGCGGATCGACGATCGGTTCCGGGGCGGCGGCGTGTGCCGCGGTCAGTGTCGGCGCGTCGGGCGCCTCGAAGAACTCGAGGAAGGCGCCAGGGAGGCCGTCCTCCTCGAACGCCGAGAAGGTGCAATTCGCGCGCTTGTAGTAATCGCGCTTGGCGCGAAGGCGGTCGAGGTAGCCTTTCCGCTCCTGTGGGGGAACGATCTTCCTGTGCATCGTCAGGACACGGGGCATGTTCAGGGCGCGGTCTCGGGAAAGGACTCCAGGGTCTTCTTGACGTCGGCCATGAACCGGTCGGCGTCAGCCCCATCGACGATGCGGTGGTCGAAGGAAATCGAGAAATAGGCGCAGGTACGAATGGCGATCGTGTCTTCGCCATCGGCGCCGGTGATGACCTTGGCGCGCTTCTCGATCGCGCCGAGCCCCATGATGGCGGCCGTACCTAACGGGATGATCGGCGTCCCCATCAGCGACCCGAAGACGCCCGGGTTGGTGATGGTGAAGGTCGCGTTCTGGACTTCAGCCGGCTGCAGTTTCTTCGCGCGGGCGCGGGCGGCGAGGTCATTGACCTGCTTCGTGAGTCCGCTGATCGACAGGTTGTCGGCCGCCTTGACCACGGGCACGATGAGTCCCCAATCGACGGCGACCGCGATCCCGATGTTGTACTGCTTGCGATAGATGACGTTGCGGCCGTCGTGCGCCGCGTTGACCGCCGGGTGCTTCTTGAGGCACTCGGTGACCGCCTTGATCACGAATGGCAGGAAGGTCAGCTTCTCGCCATTCTGCGCCTCGAAGGCCGCGCGGTGTTTAGCCCGGATGCGGGCGACGCGCGTGAGGTCGATCTCGAAGAACGAGGTGACGTGCGCGGCGTGACGGCGCGCATTGACCATGTGCTCGCTGGTCAGGGCGCGGATCTTGGACATCGGCTCGACGACGTCGCCGGCCCAGCCGCTGGGCAGCGGGAACGCAGCGTCGGCGGGCGAAGCGTTAGGCGCGCCCGGACGAGCGCCGGGCCGCGGGGCCGATCCGCTCTCGATTGCCTGCATGATGTCGCGCCGGGTGACGCGGCCGGCGATGCCGGAGCCGCTCAACGCGGCGATCTCGATACCGTGTTCTGCGGCGATCTTGCGGACAAGCGGGGATGAGCGGGTGCGGAGCCGTTCCTCGAGGGTAGATGCGGTGGAGCTGGGCGCGGTTGCGCCGAGGGATGGGGCGGCTGCGGCGGCGGTGGACGGGTGCTGGGGGGCGGCGGGTTGCGCGGTAGCTTGAGATTT
>JBKJQR010000183.1:0-4952 GCA_046593895.1 Gemmatimonadaceae bacterium
CGCGTTCCAGCTCGCCGATCGGTATCACCACCCGCATGCGGCGCAGCGCGCGCTCGACCTGGCGTGGACGTCGACGCAGGTAGAGCTCCGCGAGCTCGGCATGACGCCAACCGACGCGGCGATCTTCCAGGAGATGGCCGGCCATCTCTTCTTCCCGTCGTCCGTGTTCCGCGCGCCGGAAGCCGAGATGATGCAGAACCGCGGATCGCAGCCGCTGCTCTGGGAAGTCGGTGTCTCCGGCGATTGGCCGATACTGCTCGCCACGATCGGCACGATGGAAGGGCTGCCGACGCTGCGCCAGATCCTTGCCGCGCACCACTATTGGCGGCGACGCGGCATGGTGGTCGATCTCGTCGTTCTCAACACGCATCCACCGACCTACCTGCAGGACCTCAACGACAAGATCACGGCGGCGATCTTTGCGTCAAACGATGCGGGGATGGTCGACCGCGCCGGCGGCGTGTTCGTGCGGCGCGTCGAGCTGGTCCCCGGGGATGCATTGCAGATGCTGCGCACGATGGCGCGTGTCCATGTTACCTGCGATGGGCGCTCACTCGCCAGGATCCTCGACGATCCGAAGACGAAGGCGGAACTCGAGGAGCTGTCGCTCTCCGGGGAGGATCCAACGCAGTTGCGGCATGCCATGGGACATCACTCGGTGTCTGACACGCTGGCGGTGCAGCGCGCCCGGTTGCACACGGTGATGCGCGAACCGAAGCGTCCGGCGGCCGACATCGCGATCGGCTACGCGCCTGACGAGCCACGTCCGTTGCCGGCGCGGCCGAGCCGCCCGACGCCATCGGCGGGGGTTGCCGTGCTTGCGCCCGCGGTCGAGTCGCCGACGCTGCAGTTCGACAACACCTTCGGCGGGATGACGGCCGAGGGCGACTACTTCATTCGCGTCGCCGGCGATCGCGTACCGCCGGCGCCATGGGCAAACGTCGTCGCCAACGCGCGCGGCGGATTTCTCGTCAGCGAGCGTGGGACCGGGTGCACGTGGGCGGAGAGCAGTTTCTTCTATCGGCTCACGCCGTGGCACAATGACCCGATCAGCGACCCGGCCGGAGAGGTCATCTACCTCCGCGACGACGACACGCAGGCCGTTTGGAGCGCGACACCGGCGCCGATGCGGACAGGTGAACCGTATATCACGCGTCACAGTGCCGGCGCGTCGTCGTTCGAGCATCTCCGCGACGGGATCGCCACCCACCTCACGCTCGGCATCGACGAGCACGAGGCGGTCAAGCTCTCGACGCTGCGGATCACCAATCGCGGCGACCGGCCGCGCCGCCTGACGATCACTTCGTACACCGAGTGGACGTTAGGCGTGACGCGCGAGCATACGCAGCACCAGGTGCTGACCTCGTACGACGCGGAGACCGGGGCGATTTACGCCCGGAACACCTTCGATCCGGTGTTCGCGACCTGGGTGGCCTACGCCGCGATCAGCGAGCCGGTCACCCGCTACACCGCCGACCGCCGCGAGTTCATCGGGCGGAATGGAACGTTAGGCGCCCCGTTCGCTCTCGGCGTGGGCGCGCCGCCGCTGGCCGGTTCGGCCGGCGCCGGGATGGATCCCTGCGCCGCGCTGCAGTGTGCGATCGAGCTGGCGCCGGGCGAGACGCGCGACATCGTCGTCGTCCTCGGCGCCGCGTCGAGCGAGGCAGCAGCGCGCGCCTCGGTCGCCGCCCGGCGCGACGCCCGCGATGCGCGAGCCGAGGTCGCCGCGACGGTGAAGAGCTGGCAGGAACGGCTCTCGACCATAACGGTGACAACGCCGGAGCCGAGCTTCGACGCGATGATGAATCGCTGGATCCTCTACCAGGCGCTGGCCTGCCGGATGTGGGGACGCTCCGCATTGTACCAGAGCAGCGGCGCGTATGGCTTCCGCGACCAGCTGCAGGACTGCATGGCCTTCGTCTACGCCGAGCCGCAGCTCGCGCGCGAGCACATCATCCGCTCGGCGGGGCGGCAGTTCGTCGAAGGCGACGTGCAACACTGGTGGCACCCGCACAGCGGCCGCGGGGTCCGCACCAAGTTCAGCGACGATCTCGTGTGGCTGCCGTATGTCGTCGAGCACTACATCCGCGTCACCGCCGACACGTCGATCCTCGACGAACAGGCGCCGTTTCTCACGATGCGCGAGCTCCTGCCGGAGGAACACGAGGTTTACGACCTGCCGCAGCCGAGCGGCACGAAGGGCACCGTGTACGAGCACTGTGTGCGCGCGCTGCGCCGCGCCTGCACGCTTGGCGCGCACGGGCTGCCGCTGATCGGCATCGGCGACTGGAACGACGGGATGAATCGTGTCGGCGTCGAGGGACGCGGTGAGACGGTGTGGCTCGCCTGGTTCCTCACGACGACGCTGCGCAGCTTCGCCCTGCTCGCCGACGCACGCAACGATGCCGCAACCGCGGCCGACTTCCGCGGCAAGGCGGACGCCTACGTCCATGCGATCGAGGAGACATCGTGGGACGGCGCCTGGTACCGCCGCGCCTACTTCGATGACGGGTCGCCGTTAGGCTCGTCGACGAGCGACGAGTGCAAGATCGACTCGATCGCCCAGAGCTGGAGCGTGATCAGCGGCGCCGGCACCCCCGAGCGGCAGCTCCAGGCGATGGCGTCATTCGAGGAGCATCTCGTCCACAACGAGGCGCGCCTGCTCCGGCTGCTCACCCCGCCCTTCGACAAAACCACCCACGACCCCGGCTACATCAAGGGCTACCTCCCGGGCGTCCGCGAGAACGGTGCGCAGTACACGCACGCCGCACTCTGGGCAGTGCTGGCGACGGCGATGCAGGGCAAGGGCGACCGCGCGCTCGAGCTGTTCCAGATGATCAACCCACTCACCCACACCTCGACCAAGGCCGACGCCGAGCGCTACAAGGTCGAGCCGTACGTTGTCGTCGCCGATCTCTACACCGCCGCGGGCCATCTCGGTCGCGGCGGATGGACCTGGTACACCGGCTCGGCGAGCTGGATGTATCGCGTCGGACTCGAGGCGATCCTCGGCTTCAAGAAGCGCGGTGACCGCCTGGCGATCGAGCCCTGCATCCCGGTTGCGTGGAAGGAGTACACCATCGAGTACCGTCACGGGTCGAGCAGCTACACGATCACAGTGAGAAACCCCGAGGGGCTCAACCGCGGACGATCTGAGGTGACGGTCGACGGAGCTTCCATCGCCGATGGACAGATTCCCCTCGCCGACGACGGCGCGCATCACGCGGTGACGGTGACGCTGCGAGGCTGACGTCGCGCCTAACGGTTATCGGAGGGGCGCCCGCGGGGTTGAACCACAGAGAACGGCCGCGGCGATCGACCGCTCGCGGTCGCCTGCTGGCCACACGTCTTTTTGGGCGTAAGGCGGGATGATCTTGCCCCGGTTGCCCCAAGGTTGTTCAGGACCGCGTCGCGAACTCATCCCCCGCGGCAGTGCTCTGTGGTTCAACTGCTGTGCATGCACGACTACACGCATGAAATCACATTACACCACAGAGAACGGCCGCGGCGATCGACCGCTCGCGGTCGCCTGCTGACCGCACGTCTTTTTTGGGCGTAAGGCGGGATGGTCTCGCCCCGCTTGCGAAAAGTTTTTGGATCGCGCGTCGCGAACCCATCGCTCGCGGCAGTGCTCTGTGGGTCAACTGCTGTGCATGCACGAGTACACGCATGAAATCGAATTACACCACAGAGAACGGCCGCGGCGATCGACCGCTCGCGGTCGCCTGCTGGCCACACGTCTTTTTGGGCGTAAGGCGGGATGATCTCGCTGCGCTTGCCCAAAGTTTGACCGCGCGTCGCGAACTCATCCCCCGCGGCAGTGCTCTGTGGTTCAACTGCTGTGCATGCACGACTACACGCATAAAATCACATTACACCACAGAGAACGGCCGCGGCGATCGACCGCTCGCGGTCGCCTGCTGGCCACACGTCTTTTTGGGCGTAAGGCGGGATGGTCTTACCCCGGTTCCCCCGAGGTTGTTCAGGACCGCGTCCCGAACCCATCCCTCGCGGCAGTGCTCTGTGGTTCAACTGGTGTTCACTCGCCCGCCCCGCACGCCGACTATCGCGATCGATTGGCCACCGCGATCAGTTCAACCGCAGCGTCATCCCGACGCGGAGCAGCGTCGCGTTCGTGTTGTCGTAGCTCACTGACCCGAAGAGCAGGAACTCCGGCATCACATATTTTCCCGCACCGACGCTGCCGAAGAGCTGTGCGCCGGCAGCTTCCGGCGGGATGACCGATGCCATCCCGGTCACCGGCGCGACGACACCGTCGCCGCCTTCCGCCGAGGTTGCCGCGGTCGTCGCCATCGTCTCGGCGAACAGTTCGTAACCAGCGTTAGGCCGGAAGACGCCGGCCAGTGCGCCCGTCCAGGTGTTATTCAGCTTGATGCCGCGCGGGCTTCCGGTGAGCGTGTAGGCCACGTTGGCGTGCGTGTCGAAGCGCCCGAACCGCTTGCTCGCGATCGCCCAACCCGTGTAATCGGCGCGACCGGTTCCGATCAGCGCGTTTTTCGCGGTCGGGATCTTTACTTCGGTAGCGAAGGCAAGCGCCGGCGCGCCTGGCGACTCGTTGCGCAGCCTGACGCTGAGCGTACCCTCGAGGTCTCCCGCACCGCGCGCGCGGGCGCCTCCCTCGGGGAAGATCGCTGTGTACGGGACTGGCTCGACCGCGAGCTCGAGTCGATCGGTGATCCCGTATTCGATGATGAACGGAACCGCTCGCTCGTCGCCGCCCCCTCCCGTTTGCGATTCGAACGCGCCGCCGATCGCGAGGGCGTGCTTCGGCAGCAATCGCGCCGTCTCTGTCTCGAGCGTCTGCGCCGCAGCGCCGCTCGCGGCGAATGGGAGCGTACAGCAAATCACCGCGAGCGCAACGCGGCTGCGTGAGGAAGTGTTCATCGTGAAGCCTCCGAAGGTGCCGACGACTGCGCCATCGCGGTCGTACC
>JBKJQR010000260.1:0-27614 GCA_046593895.1 Gemmatimonadaceae bacterium
CGCGGCCGTGCACCGTCACGTAGAGTGCCTCGTAGCCCCCCACCGGCGAGCGCATCACATGCGAATCGCGCGTCTCGCGAGGAAACTCCTCGACGACGTCGGACTCGCCGGCGCGGAACGAGAGCACGCGCGTCGCCGGATCGGGAATGAAGCGGAAGGTGATCGTGTCCAGCTGCGCATGCATGCCCCAGTATCCGTCGAACCGCGCGACAGTGATGTGATCCGCCGCCTGATACTCGACGAAGCGGAACGGACCCGTCCCGACCGGATGCCGGATCGGATCGCTCCCCGGCGCCATGATGCTGTACACCGGATGGACGAGCTGCTCGGGCAAGCGGCGATTGGCGAACACCGGCGTGATGTCGACCGTCGAATCATCGACGACGCGCGTCGCGCCCGGCACGATCCCCGTCGCACCGGGACGCTTCCGGGCCAGACGATCCATCGACCAGCGCACCGCTTCCGCGGTGAAGGGCGATCCATCCTGAAAGTGCACGCCGGCGCGCAGGTGGAAACGCCAGGTGTTAGGCGCGCGCAGCTCCCAGCGCGTCGCCAGCAGTGGCTCGGGCCGATAGTTCGCCGCGAGACGCACCAGCGGCTCGTAAATGGTTGCGTTCACCGGATAGAGCCCGACCTCGGCGTCGCCACCGAGGCCGTACCCGTCGCCCGGTGCGGCGACGATGAGCGTCTTTCGCGCGCGAGCATCGGAGGCCGCCGATCCGCCGACGCAGCTCGCGGCGAGCAGCAGCACCGGCAGCATGGCGCCGCGCGCGGCGTTCACGATCTTCACGATCCCACTCCCCGCAGCCGCGACGCATCGATTGGATCCAGTGCGTCGCGCAGTCCGTCACCGAGCAGGTTGAAGCCGAGCACCGCGGCGCTGATCACCAGTCCGGGATAGAGCATCAATTGCGGTGCAGTGAAAAAAAAGGTGCGCCCGTCGTTCAGCATCGCGCCCCACTCCGGTGTTGGCGGTTGCGCGCCGAGTCCGAGAAAGCTCAGTGCGGAAATCGCGAGTATCAATTCACCCATCTCGAGCGACGCAAGCACCGTCACCGCGGGCAGGATACCGGGAAGTATGTGCCGCGCGACGATGCGCCGGTCGGTCGCGCCCAGTGCGCGGGCCGCGTCGACGAAGCCACGCTCGCGCAGCGCGAGCACCAGCCCGCGCACGACTCGCGCGTAGCTCACCCACCAGATGCTCGCCAGGCCAACCATCAGGCTGCTCAGCCCGGGACCGAGGGTACCGACGACCGCGAGGCCGAGCAGCAGGCTGGGAACGCTGAGCAGCGCGTCGACCAGTCGCATCAACACGTCGTCGACGATCCCGCCGACGTAGCCCGCAGTGACGCCGACGGCGATGCCTAACGACATGATGAGCACCGTCGCGACGAGCACGAGCCCGAGTGACCAGCGCGCGCCCCAGACCAGCCGGCTGAGAAGGTCGCGTCCGAGGTTGTCGGTCCCCAACCAGTGCGTCGCACTCGGCCCGGCAAACCCGCGCGCCGGGTCGATCAGTGCCGGGTCGTGCGGCGCGAGCCACGGCGCGAGCAGCGCGATCATCGCGAGCAGCGCAACGATCGCCAGCCCAACGCGTGTCGAGCGCCGCTCGAGCAACCGTAGCTTCATCACCGGCTCGATGCTGCCGCGCCAAGTCGCACGCGCGGGTCGAGCACGCGATACCAGAGATCCACCACGAGATTGACGACGACGAATATCGTGGCGATGTAGAGCACGAAGCCCTGGATCGCCGGATAGTCGCGGTCGTAGATCGACTCGACCATCCAGCGACCGATCCCCGGCCACGCGAACACCGTCTCGACGATCACCGCCTCGCCGAGCAGCCGGCCAACGCGAAGCGCGCTGACGGTTACCAGCGGGTTGAGTGCGTTGCGCAGCGCGTGGCGCGTCAGCGCGAGGAAGCCGGACAGCCCCTTGGCGCGCGCCGTTCGCACGTAGTCGGTGCCCAGCTCGTCGAGCAGGTTGGCGCGGAGCATCCGCGTCACGCTGGCCGCAGCGCCGAGTCCGAGCGCGAACGCAGGGAGGATGAGATGACGGACGCCGCCGGCGCCGGACACCGGGAGGATGCCTAACGTCACGGCAAAGAACAGCATCAGCAGGTAGCCGAGCAGGTAGCCGGGCATCGACACGCCGACGAGCGCGGCCAGTCGGGCGGCGTGATCGAACGCGGTGTCGCGTGTCGCCGCGGAAATAACGGCGAGTGGCACCGCGATGACGAGGCCGATGACGAGCGCAGCCACTGCCAGCTGGAGCGTCGCCATGAAACGCAAGCACAGCTCCCCGACCACCGGCTGCCCAGTGCGAAACGAGCGGCCGAAGTCACCGTGTGCGGCCGCGCCGAGCCAGCTCGCGTAGCGGGTCGCGAACGGCCGGTCGAGTCCAAGCTCGTGCCGAAGCTGGCGGACCTCGACTTCCGACGGTGCGTCGCCGGTGCGGCGGAGGAGCATCACCTGCGCCGGATCGCCCGACGCCAAAGCCCCCAGCGAGAACGACAGGATCGACACGAGCAGCCAGACGAGCACCATTCCGACGAGCCGGCGCGCCAGCCAGCCCCCGCTGCCTAACGCGCGAGCCACGTCGTGCTCCAGTCCTGATTCAGCCGCGATGGATGCGGGACGAAGCCGCGGACGCGGTCGTTCATCGCGTAGATGCGCGAGATCCCCGCCAGTGGGAGCGCTCCGACTTCGACGTCCACCAGCTGGTGCATCGCCTCAGCGGCCGCGCGGCGGGCATCGTCATCCGACGTGGCACCGAGCGCGACCTCGACCAGCGAGTCGAAGCGCGCGCTCGCGTGCGTGAAATGCGCGCTCCGCGTGTTTGACCTGGAGTACCAGCGGAGCGCGAGGAGGAACGCCGGGTTTGCGTCGTTCTGGTTCGGCAGCTCGAGGTCGATGTCGAACGCACCGCTATTCAGGCGCGTCTCGAACGCCGCGGCGTCGAGCTGATCGATCGCGACGTCGAACCCGACAGCGGCGAGCTGCGCCTGTACGTACTCGACGGTCGCCCGGTCGATCGGCCCTCCCTGGACGATCAGCGACAGCGGATGACGACGTCCGCCGAGCAGTCGTCGCGCGCCGTCCGGGTCGAAGGCAATGCCGTGCACCAGCGCCGCGTACTGACCGAGGACGCTCGGCGGGTTCACCGTGGCGACGACGGACGCGCCGCTGCCGCCGCCGAGCACACTCTCGACCAGCGTCGGCCGGTCGATGGCCATCGCGATCGCGCGCCGCAACGTCGCATCGCGCAGCGTCGCGTAGCGTCCCGCGCCGTTGAGGTTCATGTACATGACGATGACTGCGCCCGGCGGCGGGGTCACGATGCGCATGCCTGCCGTGTGTGCGAGCGCGGCGGCGCTCGAGCGGCCGACGTCGACGATCATGTCCACCTCGCCCGAGCGAAGGGCGAGCGTTCGTGTCGTCTCGTCGGGAATGAAGCGGAAGGTGAGAGTATCGAGCTTCGCTGGCGCGCCGCGGTACCGAGCGTTAGGCACGACGGTGAGGTGATCGTGCGCGACATACCCGGCGAGGCGGAAGGCGCCGGTACACACCGGACGCGCCGCCGGGTCGCTGCCCGGCGCAAAGATGCCGTAGGTCGGATGCACCAGCTGCTCGACAAGCCGGCGGTTCACGCGCTCGGAGCGGATGTCGACGGTAGAGTCGTCGATCACCTGCGCCGAGGAGTCGGAAAGAAAGCTGTACTCGGCGCGCGTACGCGCCGATTGGGCGAGAGTGTGCACCACCGCGCGGGCGTCAAAGGGCGTACCGTCGGAGAAGGTGACGCCGTAGCGCAGCGTGAAGCGCACCGCGCCGCCGTCGCGATTCTCCCAGCGAACGGCGAGTGCGGGAGTGATGGTGAAGTCTGCGGCGAGGCGGACGAGGGGCTCGCAGATTCCGGCGTTGACCGGATAGCGTCCAAGCCGCTCGCGATTGAGGGCGAGCGGTGACTCGTCAGCGCCGATGGCAACGATCATGCTGCGCCGCCTGGTGCCGGCGTCAGCGCCGTGACTCCCGCACCCGATGAGGGCGATCAGTGCGAGGAGTCGTCGCATGCGGCAAGATGCGCGCGTGTGCGGGCTCCTCGGAAGGGCGGCCGATGAGAACCGGCGCACGGTCACCACCCTCGACACAACAGCTTGCGCAACCCCGATCGGATCGATTTGCGCCACGCATGAACGATCATGCACGCAGCCTTGCAGATCGCTGCACAAAGCATCAATTCCTTCGAACTGAAGTCCATACAAGCGGGCGGACAACAACATCGACCCGCCAGTGCGTTCCTACCCGATCGGAGAATGGCCATGCCGTTGCTGATGTACGCCGTGCGTCTGGCGACCCTGCGGAGGTATCGCGCGCCCTTGCACCGTCGCAGTACACTCCTCGCCGTCGCAGTTGCCGCTTTCACCGTCGCGCTCAGCGCGCCGTTAGCGCTCGCCGCTCAGGCGACGGCGCGCATCTCCGGCACCGTCACTGTCCCGGGCGGCGCCGTCGTAGCCGCGGCCGCGGTTTCACTTCGACGTGCTGGTGTCGCGGCCTACACGACCCAGACCGACGCCGCCGGCCGATATGCTTTCGCCAGCGTCACGCCGGGCGGCTACACGCTCGTCGTGAGCAAGGAACCGCTGCCGCGATATGCCGCGCCAGTCAGCGCGGGCGCCGCTCAGGATCGTATCGTCGATGTCGTGCTCGGCATCAACACCCTGACCGACGTCGTCGTCACCGCATCGCGGTCAGCGCAGCGGCTAGCCGACGTCGCAGCGGCCGTTACCGTCGTTGACAGCAGCGACATCCAGAGCGCGCGGCGCGGGATCAACCTCGAGGAATCGCTGCGGCGCGTTCCCGGCGTCCGCGTCGAGGACGAACTGGGCTCGTCGGGCAGGACGCGCATCATCATCCGCGGCACCGGCACACGCGCCAACAGTCCGGCCGGCTCCGGCGTGCGCGGCGTGAAGATTCTCGTGGATGGCATTCCCAAGAACAACGCCGGCGGATCGGCGCAGGACCTGATCAACATCGACCTCAACTCGGTGCAGCGGATCGAGGTGCTCCGCGGGCCGTCGTCGGCGCTCTACGGCAATCAGTCGGGCGGTGTCGTCAACCTGATCACCGAGGAAGGCGGACCGGTGACGACCGCCAGCCTGCAGCAGACGGTCGGAGCGTATGGCCTTTACCGCGAACACGCCAAGGTGAGCGGCGAGACTGGACCGCTCAGCTATCGCATCAGTGGTTTCCGCACCGACCTCCACGGCTACCGCAAGCAGTCCCGCTTCGACGACACGGGGCTCGACAGCAAGTTCGTCTTCACCGTCGATGACCGTACGCGCATCACGATGCTGCTCGCCTACGATCGCTCCTTCCAGCAGTCGCCGGGCCCGCTCACCGCGGCGCAGAACGCGGCCAATCGCGAGCAGGCCAGCCCGACGTTCGCAACCAACGACGTGCATTCGTATGTGGACGAGCTGCGCTTTGCCGGCATCTACAATCGCCAGCTGTTCGACCGCGACGAGTTCCAGTTCAGTGGCTACTACATCCCCCGCCACCTCGGTCCGTTCGTGCAGATCGGAGTACGAATCCCGCAGGACTTCAGCAACCGTGGCAGCAACGTTCGCTACGTGACCGGCCGGCCGTTAGGCGGGATGGAGAGCAGGTTGACCGTCGGGGCCGACTTCCAGGATACGCCGATCAACACCGGCGTCTTCAACGCGACCACCGGCGCGGCGTCGGCATTCACCGAGGAGAACGCCACCACGTTCGGTGCCTACGCGCTCGAGGAGCTGGTCGTCCTGCCCAGCGTCCGCCTCTCGGCCGGCGCACGGAACGATCGCATCCGCTTCGCGTCGCGCGATCTCACGAAGCCCGGCACGCACGCGTCGCGCACCTTCACCAAAACCACGCCGAAGGCAGGAATCACTGTGCAGGCGACGCCCGCCCTCTCACTCTACGGCAGCTACAGCCAGGGCTTCGAGACGCCAGTGATCGGCGAGCTGCGCGTCATTCCCGGAGGCTCGTTCGGATTCAACAAGGCGCTCGATCCGCAAACCTCCACGAATTACGAGGTCGGGGCGCGCGGTGACCTGTTGCATCGAGTGAACTTCGAAGTCGCATTGTTCAAGCAACTCGTGAAAAATCAGATCAATCCGGTCGGAACGTTCCCCAACAACAGCTTCCAGAACATCGGCAAGGTGGACCAGAAGGGACTCGAGGTTGGCTCGCGCGCCCAGATCGGTCGCGGGCTCGCGCTGGCGGCGACCTACACCTATTCCAACTTCACCTTCCGCGACTACGTCGCGAACAATGTCGATTTTCGCGGGAAGGATCTGCCCGGCGTACCGAGACATACCGGATTCGCCGAGCTGAGTTATCGCGGTCACGGCATACTCGCGGCATTCGAGGGGCAGCGGACCGGCCGCTTCCCCTTCAACAACGTGAACAACGCATTCAACGAAGCGTACACCGTCGCCAACGCGCGCCTCAGCTATGACGCGGAATTCGCGGGGCGTCACGTCGCGCCGTTTCTCGGCGTCAACAATCTCTTCGACGAGAAATATTCCGCATTTGCACTCATCAACGACGCCGGTCGCCGTTTCTACAATCCGCTGCCGGGCACCAACGCCTACGGCGGCGTCCGGGTGGACCTCTGACATGTCGTTGAACACCCGCCACATCGTCGGCAGCTGGACGATGTGCGCGGGCACCGTATTGTCCCTTTCGATCGGCGGCTGCAGTGAACGTTCGCGGGAGGCGGCCGCCGACACCGCCCTCGTGGTCGGCGCCGGCGCGGACGTCAGTCCGTCCGGCGCCTTTCAGGCGCGGCTCGGTGTCTATCCGCTCAACGCCAACGTCGCCGAGACGCTGACGCGGATGACGCCGGACTTCCAGCTCGAGCCGTTGCTGGCTACGCGCTGGGAATTCCGCGGCGGCAACACCTGGCGCTTCCACCTGCGGCGCGGAGTGCTCTTTCACGACGGGCAGCCCTTCGGGGCGAATGCCGTGCGCGAATCGATGCAGCAGGTCGCGCGCGAGCGGATGGGGTACAGCGGACTTGGCGAGCAGTCCGTCGGCGTGATCGACGATTCGACGGTCGACATCACGCCGACCACGCCGAACCTTCATCTCCCCCAGCAGATCTCCCATCCGAACTACAGCATCTTCGCGCCTGGCTCGCGACCCGGTGAACACCCGGTAGGCACCGGGCCGTTCGTCTGGATGGAGTACGAGCCGTACCAGCGCGTCGTCGTCAGGCGCAATGCGAAGTACTGGGGGGTCAAGCCGCTTCTCGAGCGGATCACCTTTCGTTTCATCCCCGACGCGACGACGCGTGTGCTGTCGCTTCGCGCTCGCGAGGTCGATGTCATCCTCGACGTTCCGCGGGAACAGGCGGCCGAGCTGGCGGGGCGTGGATTCACCGTCGCCCGCGCCGCTCCAGGGCAGGCGCTCGCGCTGCAGCTCAACGTCCATGGGACGCTCCCTAACGATCTGCTCGCCGAGCCGGCAATCCGCCGGGCCATCGCGGTGTCGCTCGATCGACGGCAGTTGATTCGCGATGTCTGGAAGGGCGAGGCTGCCGACGTCCAGAACATGACGGTGCCGGCGATACTCGGCGCCGATTCGGCGCGAGTGCACGGCTTTGTGCACGACCCGGCGGCTGCCGCGCGGCTGCTCGATTCGGCGGGCTGGCATCGAGGCTCCGACTTGATCCGCACGCGCGCCGGTCGGCGGCTTCAACTCGACCTTCTCGCCAGCGTCGAGATCGACGCGGGCGCCGTCGAGCTGATTCAGGCGCAGCTGCGCCAGGTCGGGATCGATGCGCGCTGGGTGCGGCTCCCCGATGCCGCCTCGCTGAGCGCGCGGATTGGCGCTGGGCGGTTCGATATCAACCTCGCGCTCTCGAACCAGAACGATGCCGATCCGATCTTCCTTCCCGCGCTCCTGTTCTACTCGAAGTCAACGCGCCCGTTCGCTCGCTGGTTGCATGTGGGCGCCCCCTTCGACAGCGTCGTCGCCGCCGCACTCGCGACGAGCGACCCGGCGGAGATTCGCCGGCTCGCGGCGGAGGCGATCCACATCGCCGTTGACGATCAGGCGGTTACGATCCCGATCGCGGCGCTCTTCCGCATCTATGCAATGCGTCCCGGTGTGGAGGGATTTGTCCCGCACCCATCACAAACCAACCAGTCCTGGACGACGGTGCACCTGAAGCGCCAACAATCCCGATTGATTTTATCGGGATTCCAAATTATCTCTCGTTCTCACCGCTCCGACTCACCAGTTCCGCGCTCGCCCGGATGCACCCGAATCGCTCGTCAGATCTCCCCGGATCCACTCGCCGCGCCCGTGTCCCGGCGCTGCTGATCGCGCTCTCGTTCGGCGTGCTGCCGCTGGCCGCCCAGCAACCCGCCGCTGACAGCATCGCCCATCGCGACAGCACGAAACCGCGGCAGCTCGACACCGTCCGCGTTACCGCGCGGGCGGCACCGCGCACCGTGACCTTCCTTCCCGATCGCCACGGAACCGTGCTCCTCACCGGCGCGCGCACCGAGGCGGTGCTGGTCGACAGCGTCGGCGCCAACACCGCGCAGAACGTCGCCCGACAGGTACTGGGACGAGTGCCAGGGCTGACGGTCGCCGAGACGGAGGGGAGCGGATTTCCGTCGAACGGGATCGCGGTGCGCGGGCTCAATCCGACGCAGTCGGTCGAGATGAATGTGCGACAGAACGGGGTGATCATCGCCGCCGACCCCTACGGATATCCGGAGACGTATTACGTCCCGCCGATGGAAGCGGTCGAGCGCGTCGAGATCGTGCGCGGCGCGGGTGGCTTGCAGTTCGGCCCGCAGCTCGGCGGTGTCGTGAACTACGTGATGCGGCGCGGCGAGATCGAGCGCGCGGTCGCGGTCGACGTGCAGCATACGGCCGGCAGCTTCGGCCTGGCGAATACCTATGCGTCCGTCAGCGGCGCGAACGGGCGCGCGCGCTGGTTCAGCTACGCGCAGCGGCACAGTCAGGACGGATGGCGGCCGAACTCGGCGAACCTGCAGACCAGTGGCTACGCGGCACTCGAACTCGCGCTGACGCCGACGCTTACCGCATCAGCGAACTACTCGTTGCTCCGCAACCGCATCCAGATGCCCGGCGGCTTGTCCGACGCGCAGTTCGCGAGCGGGAATCGGCAATCGTTCCGCGCGCGCAACTGGCTGACCACGCCCTGGAACGTCGCGTCGGTGTCGTTCGACTGGCGGCCGTCGCCTAACGTTCGGCTGCAGAGCGTGACCTCGGTGCTTGGTAGCTCGCGCTCGCTGGTCTGGCGGAACGAGGATGGCGGTCCCGGTGCACTCGACGTGATCGAGCCGGGCACCGGCCGATTCTCGCCGCGCGAAGTCGAGCGCGAGGGATTCCGTAACGCCACCGAGGAGCTGCGGATGCTCGCCGACTACCACGTGCTCGGTGCGCGCAGTTCGTTGGCCACGGGCGTGCGCTGGTTCAACGGGACCATGCATCGCCAGGGCGGTGGGCCGGGAACGACGGGCTCGGACTTCGACCTCTCGCTCACCGATGCACCATACGAATACGACATCCGATTCGGCAACGCGAACGTCGCGGCCTGGGCGGAGAACGCGATTCACCTCGGCCAGCGCCTAACGCTTCTCCCCGGGGTACGGCTCGAGACGCTCGCCTCGCGCGCCGCTGGCTACACCGACACCACGTTCGCGCCGCAGACGAAGCGGCGGATCGTGCCGCTCGCCGGCATGGGCGCCAGCTGGATCGCGTCGGCGACGACGGGCATCTACGCCAATGTCACGCAGGCCTATCGCCCGATCGACTACTCGTCGCTGACACCCGTCGGCAGCGTCTCGCGGATCGATCCGCGGCTGCACGACACGCGCGGGGTGAACAGCGATCTCGGATGGCGTGGTACGCTCGCCGCCGATCGCGTGCGCTTCGACGTCGGCGTCTTTCGGCTGCAGGTCGGTGGTCGCGTCGGACTCGTCTCGCGCACGGACGTGAAAAACGTGACGTTCACCGAGCGGACGAACGTCGCGAACAGCGTGCATCAGGGCCTCGAGAGCTACGCCGAAGTCACCCCCTTCGCGATGCGCGATGCGGCCGGTGCCGCGCGGCGCTCGATCACCGTGTTCAACTCGCTCGCGTTGATCGACGCCCGCTACACGGGTGGCGAGTTCGATGGCAAACGGGTCGAGTACGCATCGCGCTTCGTCCAGCGCAGCGGGCTCACGATCGGGGTGGGGCCCATCGGGACGACGCTGCTGGCCAGTGTGGTCGGCCGCGCGTATGGCGACGCGAACAACACCGAGGCGAGCGACGATGCGGTCGTCGGACGCATCCCCGGCTACACGGTGCTCGACTGGTCAGCGTCGGCCCGCGTTGGCGAACACTGGCGCCTGCAGGCGGGCGTCAACAACGCGGCGGACCGCGCCTACTTCACGCGGCGCACGGACGAGTATCCGGGTCCGGGAATCATTCCGGCGATCGGGCGCAGTGTGTACTTCTCAATTCGCGCCACGCCATAGTCTTGCGGCGCGCTTCGCGGCGCGTCGTCGTTCAGCCGTGGCCGATTTCTCCGAAGCCAACGAGGCGGAGGTCGCCGCGCCGGAGCCGCTCGCGGATCGGCGCCGAGAGGAGCGCCGACAGTTCCGTCTCGCGCGGCGCAGTGTACGGGTCGGCCGCACTGAGCGCGGCATCGACGAGGCCGGGGTGGACCATCAGCTCGGTCGTGCCTAACGGCAGCGCGTCGAGCAGGGCGAGGAACCGCGCGGCGAAGTCGCGCCGTCCCTGGAGGGCGAGGCCGGCAAAATGATTTGGCTGCGCGGGGAGTGAGCGGCCGCGCGTCGCGATTGCGGCCGCGGCGCGCAATGCGGCAATTCTCAACGTGGCGCCCGCGCTCGGGGAATCCTTCGTCATCGTGAGGCGCTCGACGGGCAATCGCAGTGGGCCGGCCTGCGCCGCGTCGGTGGCGGTCGCGACCCCCGTCCAGATCGCGGGGATGAGATGCGCGTGGCGGTGGCTGTCGACGTGGGTGACATGCAGGCCCGCGTCCCGCACACGGGCGATCTGCGCGCTTGTCTCGCCGATCACGTCATCCTCGGCAACGCGACCGAGCGCGGCGAGGCACGCCAGTGTCGCCAACGAGTGAAAGCGTCCACTGCGCGCATCGACCAGCGACGGCGCTTTCGTCAGCGGGCGTCCGGCGACGAAGTCGAGGTGGACGCCGATGCTCAGCGTAGGTGCAGCACGCGCCAGCCTGGCCGCGTGCGCGAACGAGGCGCCGTTGGCGAGCAGCGACGCCGCGGTGACGGAGCCCGCGGTATGCGCCTCGAGTATTCCACGATCCACTCCTTCCGCGATGCCGAGATCGTCCGCATTGACGATCAGCCGGCGCAGCTCAGTCATAGTAGCCGCGCCAATCGCTCCAGCGGATTCGCGCCAGGTCGCGCGCCATGCGCAGTGCGTCGCTGGCGAACCGCACCGTCGTTGGTTCTTCGTCGTAGCGGAATTCGACCGGGGTCTGCTCAATCTTGAGGCCGCGACGCCGCGCCAGGTGCAGCACTTCGACATCGAAGCCGAAGCCGGTCGTCTTCAATCGCGGGAAAATGAGGTCGGCGGCAGTTGCCGAGAATCCCTTGAGACCGGCCTGCGTGTCGAGGACATCGGGAACGAGCGTCCAGCGCACCACTCGATTGAATGCGCGGCTCATCAGGTGCCGCGTGTAGAGGTAGGAGAAAAACGTCGGACTCATGATGTAGCGCGACTCGGGCAGTACCCGACAGGCGACAGCGACATCTGCACCCGCTTCGAGCTTCCCGACGATTCGCGCAATTTGCGTCGAGGGGTAGGCGAGATCGGCGTCGGTGAAGACGCGATGCTGTCCGCGCGCGGCGAGCATCCCGCGCGCCACGGCGAACCCCTTTCCGGAATTGCGCTCGTTGCGGAGCAGCCGGACATTCGGCGTTTCGGCGCTGAACCGTTCGAGGATCGCCGCGGTCGCCGGCGCACTGTGGTCATCGACGAGGATCAGCTCCGATGCGTCGCCGTCGGGCGCGAGAAAATCGCGCAGTTCGGCGAGGCTCGCCGGCAGGCGCGACGCACCATTGTATACAGGCACGACGACTGAAAGCTGGGGCACAGCCAAGAGGCGAGTGGAATCAGGGGAGGTGCGACCGGGCACACTACACACGGCCGGGGCGGCTGCGAACGTCAAACGCCGACAGGGGTTTGCCGGCCCATTGACTATAGCCGCCAGAGCTATCATCAGCATGAACGATCAATCGCTGCTCGATCACGCGGCGCCCGCGCCGTAACCGCGTTCGCCCGACGCTTGCATGCTGGGCCGGCCGAGACGAATATCCGTCCGATGACTTTCCGAATCCAGTCAGCGCTTTCATCCTCGCGCATCCAGTGTCGCTGGCTGCTCGCCGTCTACGTGATAGCGATCGCAGTCATCACGGTCCAGCGGGGGATCTTCGACTTTCCGAACGACTACGCGATTTTTCGCTGGTCCTTTTACAATCTGATCGACGGTCGCGACCTGTACATCCTGCATTCGGGTCAGGCATTCGACTTATTCAAGTACAGTCCGACGTTTGCAGTTCTGTTCGCGCCGTTCGCGCTCCTGCCATTCGTGCTCGGGCTCTTCGCCTGGAACCTTCTCAACGCGCTGGCGCTATTCGCGGCGCTGAAGCGGGTGTTGCCATGGACCGAGGCGCGGGTCGCGATCGGACTCGTCTTCCTCCCGATTTTACGCTCTGCGCAGAGCGCGCAGAGCAACGCCCTCGTCGCCGCCTGCGTTATCTTTGCGTTTTTCGCGTTCGAGCGGCGCACGCCCGTCACCGCCGCCGCCTCGATCGTTCTCGGCGCCGCGGTGAAGGTGTTTCCACTAGCCGCGCTCTCGCTCGCGGCGTTCAACGCGGACACACGACACCGCCTGCGCTTCGTCGTCATTTTCGGCGCGATCGCGATCATCGCTCTCGCGTTGCCACTCGCATTCATCGAGCCTCAGGCTCTCGTCGCGCAGTATCGGTCGTGGCTGGCGCTCGAATCGAATCAGCGCGGCTGGTATGGGATGTCGGCCATGGGGGTTCTCCACGAGTGGGCGGGATGGCCGTGGCCCGCATGGCCGTTGCAGATCGCCGGGACGCTGCTGTTACTTCTCCCACTCGCCGTGCGAGGCAAAGGTCCGTCCGATCGCGAATTCCGACTGCGCTACCTGGCATCGCTGCTGCTGTACATGGTGATCTTCAACCACAAGGCGGAGCGACAATCCGCGGTGATCGCCCTCGCCGGCCTGGCCATCTGGTTCGTGACCAGCCCACGCACCGTGCTGCGCATTGCGCTGACCGGACTCGTTCTTCTTTTGACGAGCCTTTTCGCGACGCTTCCGCTCGCGGTGCGGCAGGGTTTTTCGCCGCTTGTACTGGAGGCTTTTCCGATAACGCTCGTCTGGATCGTGATGCAGGCGGAGTTGCTTGGGCTATCCTCGCGCGATCGGGCGGTGGCGCCGGGCCGCGATCGAGCCATGATAACGCCGGGCGCGGCTGTGGTTCCTGCGGCTGCCGCCCCGCGGCGTATCGACCGCCACCGCCATATCGCCTAACGTTTTGCGGCGGCGGCATGGTCGGCCGGAGGCGACCGGGTCGATACCTCTCCGGGCGCCGCAATCCTCGTCACGTAGGCGCTCGCCGCGTTGAGGCAGCAGCCGATACGGAAGTCACCGAACTGATACATCACCCCCGTTTGCTGGCGGAGCACCGAATAGCGTTCGAGTTGCGCCCAGCGGCCGTCCGCGCGCCGAGTCCACCCGACGATGAGCACCACACGATGGTTCCGGCGACCCGGCGTACCTCGCGCCAGGGGCAGGGACACCGGTGGCTGCACCACCACCCGCTGCACGGAGGCCGCGGTGATACTCGAGTCACCGCGCTCGCGACGTGCCACCCGCGCCGGCAGGGTACAGGCAGCCATCGCCGACCAGCGACCGCTCACGGGGATGCCGAAGAGCGTCTTTGCGGGCGCCTCGCTATAAAGGATCACCCGCTTCTCGGCGCCAGTGACACCTCGATCATAGAACCCGCACGTTACGGCGAAAGTCTGGGCACGTCCCGTCTTCGGATCCCGATCAGCAACGTCGAATTGAAAACCGCGGTTGTCGTCAGGCACGAGCGATACCGGATCGCCGGCCACGCTCGGCAGGCGCGCGTCGGCTGTGCGCCCGGCACTGCCGAGAGCAGCAGCGGTGAGCGCGACCGTCGTGATCAGCTGTGCCAGGACGCTTCGGCGGTGCGGGACCTGCGAGCTACGCATTTCGTTCTACTCACCCTCCCCTTCAGTCTCGCGCGACGAGCGCCTTCCGTGATCCGTCTCCAGCGGCCGAACATTGCATTGAATGGCCGGCGCATCGCAAGGAGCGCCGAATGCTCGGTCGCATGCCTCGCAACGTGATTTCGTCGCCGCCGTTACGGACCGCGGGCCGCCTCCTGATCGCAGTGCTCACCCTCTATTTTGGGACCGTCGTGGTCGTCACCACGGCGCACCTGTGGGGGCGTCCGTCGAACAATTTCCTCATTTTCCGCACCGCAGCTGCGGGTCTACTCGCCCATCAAGACCTGTATGCGCCGCATCCGGGCCAGCACTATGACCTGTTCAAGTACAGCCCGACGTTCGCGCTACTGTTTCTTCCTTTCGCCTTGATCCCGTACGGTATATCGCTCGTCATCTGGAACGTTGTCAACGGGGCCGCGCTCTGCCGGGCGGTGCTCCGGCTCCTCGGCCCCGATGAAGCGACGATCGTCCTCGCGCTGGCATTGCCTGCGTTCGCCGTTGCAACGTTGAGCGCGCAGAGCAATTCCCTCGTCACCGCACTGATCATCACCGGCTTCCTCGCCTACGAAGCCGAGCGTCCGTGGCGCGCCACACTCGCCGTCGTTGCCGGTGCATCGGTCAAGATCTTTCCGCTGGCGGCGCTGACCTTCGCCGTCTTCCGTCCGCACCGCTGGCGCGCCGCGCTCGCCGCCGCAACGTTAGGCAGCGCGGCGATCCTCCTCCCCCTCATCGTCATTCGCCCGTCGGAGCTGCAGCTGCTCTACGCATCGTGGCACCGCGTTGGAGAAGTGGACGCGCTCGACCGCGGCTCCTCAGTGATGCAGTTGATCCATAGCCTGCTCGGCGTCGATTGGCCGAACTGGCCATTTCAGGTCGCCGGCACCGTGCTCCTGCTGCTCCCCCTGTTGCTCCGCCGAACGCGCTGGAATGATCCGGTGTTCCGACGGCTCGTTCTCGCCTCGCTGCTCGTCTACGCGGTGCTCTTCAACCACCAGGCCGAGCGGGCCAGCTTCGTGATCGCCGCGACCGGCGTCGGGCTGTGGTTCGTCAGCCCGACACACCAGCGCACAGCCTGGCGCATAGCGCTCGCCATCCTCGCCGCGTTCGGCATGCACAGTGCGCTCTGCCTCCCGGTCTGGATCGCGATCCAGTACGAGCTCTACGCGGCCGCGCCAGCGATGCCTAACGTTGACGCAGTGACCGCTCCTTCCACAGCGAGTACACCGCCGGAATCACGATCAGCGTGAGCACGGTGCTGCTCAGCATCCCGCCGACCATCGGTGCGGCGATCCGCTTCATCACGTCGGCGCCGCTCCCCTGGCTCCAGAGAATCGGCACCAGCCCCGCCATGATCGCCGTCACCGTCATCAGCTTCGGCCGGACACGCTCGACCGCGCCATACTCCACCGCCGCGTCGACGTCGTCGCTCGTCCGTAATGTGCCGGCCACGCGACGGTCGCCTAACGCGTGATCGAGGTAGAGGAGCATGATGATCCCCGTCTCGGCGCTGACTCCGGCCAGTGCGATGAATCCGATCGACGACGCTACGCTCTGGTTGTAGCCGAGGAGCCACATCAGCCACACACCGCCAACGAGCGCGAATGGTAGCGAGAGCATCACCAGCGCGCTCTCGCCGACGCTCCGAAAGTTGAAGTAGAGTAGCAGGAAGATCACCAGCAACGTGATCGGTACGACGATGCGCAGTCGCTTGCCAGCGCGCTCGATCGCCTCGAACTGCCCCGACCACTCGAGCCGGTAGCCGGCCGGCAGCACCAGGCGACGGTCGAGCAGCCGGCGCGCCTCGGTCACGTACCCGCCGACGTCGCGATCGCGCACGTCGACGTACACGATATCGTTCAAGTACGCATCCTCCGACTTGATCATCGTCGGGCCCTTCACCACGCTGATCTGCGCGAGCTGGCCGAGCGGCACCTGCGCCCCCGACGGCGTGGCGACGAGCACATCGCGCAGCTTCTCCGGATCGTCGCGCAGTGCGCGCGGATAGCGCACGAGCACACTGTACCGATCGCGCCCGGCGATTACCTGACCAGCGTCCATCCCGCCAACCGCGGTCGCCAACGCCATCTGCACATCGTCCACCGGCATCCCATACCGCGCCACCGCCGCGCGATCCACCGCGACCTGCACATACCTGCCGCCCACGGAACGCTCGGCGAACACCGAGTTCGTCCCGCGCACCGATGGCAACAGCCGCTCGATCTCACTGCCGATCCGGTCGAGCGTGTCGAGGCTCGGCCCGAACAGCTTGATGCCGACCGGCGTCTTGATGCCGGTGGCCAGCATGTCGAGCCGGTTCTTGATCGGCATCGACCACATGTTGGCGACGCCCGGTGTCCGCACGCGCGTGTTGAATTCGTTCACGAGCGAGTCGTGACTGACGCCAGACCGCCACTGGTTTTCCGGTTTGAGGATCACCGTCGTCTCGATCATCGACATCGGCGCCATGTCAGTCGCCGTCTCGGCGCGGCCGATCTTGCCGAGCACCATCTCGACTTCGGGGATGTCAGCGAGCGTCGAGTCGCGCTGGCGGAGGATCTGCTTCGCCTGCGCGCTGCCGATGCCCGGCGAGAGTGATGGCATGTCCATCACGCTCCCCTCGTTGAGCGGCGGCATGAACTCGCTGCCTAACCGTGACCAAGGCAGCAGCGTGACCAGCAGCGCGAGCCCTGCCGCGGCGATCGTTGGCCAGCGGTGCCGCAACACGAAGCGGATCACCGGCCGGTAGGCGCGAATGAGCCACCGGCTCACTGGATTCGCCGCTTCCGGCTTCACCCCGCGGCGAATGAGCAATCCCATCATCACCGGGACGAGCGTCACCGAGAGCAGCGCTGCCGACGCCATCGCCAGCGTCTTCGTCCAGGCGAGCGGGTGAAAGAGCCGGCCCTCCTGCGCCTCGAGCGCGAACACCGGCACGAAGGAAAGCGTTATGACGAGCAGCGAGATGAACAGTGAGGGCCCGACTTCCTGCGACGACTCGACCACCAGCTCCCAGTGACTGCGCGGTGAGCCATTGCGCTCGTTGCGCTCGATGTGCTTGTGGAGATTCTCGATCATCACGATCGCGGCGTCGATCATTGCCCCGATCGCGATCGCCAGCCCGCCGAGGCTCATGATGTTCGCGCTCAGCCCGAGCACGCGCATCGCGAGGAACGACATCAGGATCCCGATCGGCAGGGTGAGGATCGCCACCAGCGCACTCGACCCGTGCAGCAGGAAGAGGATCGTCACCAGCGCGACGATGATCGATTCCTCGACCAGCTTCTCGCGGAGCGTCGCGATCGCGCGATGGATCAGCCCCGAGCGATCGTAGCCGGTCATCAGTGTGACGCCGACGGGCAGCGAGCGCTGCACCTCGGCCATCTTTTCCTTCGTCCGGTCGATCACCGCCAGCGGGTTCTCCCCGTAGCGCATGACGACGAACCCGGTGACGATCTCACCCTTGCCGCTGAAATCGGCGATGCCGCGCCGGATGTCGGGGCCGAGCTGGACGTTTGCCACGTCTCCGACGGTGACCGGCGTACCGTTAGGACCGTTGCCGATCGCGACCGCGGCGATGTCGGCGACGTTGGCGAACCGTCCCGATCCCTGCACGACGTACTCGCTGCCACCCATCTCGATCACTCGCCCGCCAACGTCCTGATTCGACGCCCGCACCGCGGCGGTGACCTTTGTAATCGGTATTCCGTAACCCGCGAGCTTCTGCGGATCGACCTCGACCTGGTACTGTTTCTCGTATCCGCCGAACGAGGCGATCTCGCTCACGCCGCGCACCGAAGTCAGTGCGGGCCGGATGGTGAAATCCTGCAACGCGCGCAGCTCGGCGAGATTGAGCCGGTTCGTGGTGTCGGCGACGATATACTGCATCACCCAGCCGACGCCGGTCGCGTCGGGGCCGAGTGCAGGGGTCGCACCCGCCGGGAGCTTCTCGCGCGCGCCGTTCAGGTACTCCACCACGCGACTCCGCGCCCAGTAGAGGTCCGTTCCGTCGTCGAACACGACGTAGACAGCGGATAACCCGAATTGCGACACGCCGCGCACCACCTTGGTGTGCGGCACCTTCAGCAGCTCGACCGAGAGCGGGTACGTCACCTGATCCTCGACGAGCTGCGGCGCCTGGCCCGGCCACTCGGTCATCACGATGACCTGCACGTCCGAGAGGTCGGGAATCGCGTCGATCGGCGTGCGTAGCAGCGCCCAGAATCCGCCGAGCGAAATGGCCGCGGTGGCGAGCAGCACGACGATGCGATGCCCAACCGACCATGCAATGATGCGTTTGAGCATGGCTATCTCTTCTCCGGGGGCATCTTCATCCCCTTCATGCTGGCGCCCTTCGCGGTGGCGCCGGAGTCAGGCCCGATCGGCAGCGTCATCCCCGGCATGTCCGCCATGTTGGTGGCGCCGCCCTGGCCGACCATGCTCCGCATCACCTCGGCGAGGTTCGACTCCGAGTCGATGAGATACTGCGCCGAGGTGACGACGCGAGCTCCGGCGGTCAGGCCGGCGAGCACCTCGCTGTAGTCACCGGCCGTGAGGCCTAACGTGACGTCGTGCGGCATCAGCTCGCCGCCACCCATGTCGACGAAGACGAGCGTCCGCTCGCCGGTGCGGACGACCGCCGATGTCGGCACGGTGAGCGCGGAGCGCGACGGGGTGCGCAGCGTGACGTTGGCGTACATGCCCGGCTTGAGCAGGCCGTCTGCGTTGGCGACACTGATCCGTGCGCGCACCGTCCGCGAGGCGGCATCGACCGTCGGATAGACATAGGCGACGCGGCCCTTGAACGGATAACCGGGCATCGCCGGCAGTTCGACGTCGGCAGCAGAGCCAACGCGAACCGCGCCATCGTCCCCCTGCGGAAGCGCGGCTTCGATCCAGACCGCGCTCAGGTCGGCAATCGAATACAGTGCCTGCCCGGGCACAATTGCCTGGCCGCGCACCACGTTCTTCTCGGTGACGACGCCGGACGCTGGCGAATAGAGCGTGATCGTCCGTCGCGGCGTTCCGCTGCGCAGCACCTCGTCGATCTGTGCGGCCGACACATCCCAGAGCTCGAGCCTCCGCCGCGCCGCGGCCGCGAGGTCACCCGACTGGACCGGCGCGCCCGGTACCGCGCTCTCGCCGACCGCGCGCTGCAACGCGCGCGCCGAGAGCAACTCCTGCTGTGCGGCGAGCAGCTCCGGCGAATAGATGTCCATCAAAGCCTGCCCGCGGCGCACCGGCTGCCCGGTGAAGTTCACGTACAGTCGCTCGACGAAGCCGCCGAACTTCGGCGCAACCTGCGCCATCCGGGTCTCGTCGATCATGACCGCTCCGGTGGCGCGGGTATCCGCGCCTAACGTGCGCTGCTCGACAGTGCCGAAGGTGACGCCGAACTGGCTCACCTGCTGCGCGGTGAGGTGTGCCGAACCACTGCCGGACATCTGCATCCCCTCCATGCCAGCCGTTGCGCCGGACGCAGGGCGACCGCCGGCGATCGCGCCCGTCGCCCGGTCCGAGCGGCGGTTGACGAGCCAGATCGTGATCGCGGCAACCATCAGCAGCGCGGCGGCCACCACGCCACCGATGCGCAGCGTCCTGCCTGACGGGCGGCGGATGCCGCCCCGATTGTCGAGTGGCTCGCTCATCGCAGCACCTCCGTGCCTGTCTGCTCTTCGAGCTCGGCGAGCGTCTTCGCGAAGTCGGTGAGCGCGCGGTAATAGTCGGTCTCGTAGGTGAACAGCGCGGATTGCGTATCGATCAACGTCGCAAAATCGACGCGGCCGCTCTGGTAGCCGGCAGCGGCCGACTGCAGTGCAGCGCGCGCCTGCGGCAGCATCGCCTTCATGTAGAGCGCGAGCTGCGTGCGATCGCGCTCGAGCGCGCCGTGCAGGCGCGCAACATCGGCGCGTAGCACGTTCGCGGTCGCCGCGCGCTCGGCTTCCATCGCGCGGCGTTCGGAGCTCGCCGCGATCAATGCTGCGTCCTGGTTGCGTCGCTTCTGCAGCGGAATCGGCAGCGACACGATGGCCGTCACCATGTCGGAAAAATTGTTGCGCTGCCCGTACTGCAGCGCGACTCCGATGTCGGGCAGGTGCTCTCGTCGAGCCAGCGCCACCCGTGCACCCTGCGCCGCGATGTTCGCGTCGGCCGCGCGCAGCGCTGGACTGTTCGCCAGCGCGAGCATCTCGACCGTGTCGAGCGGCAGGAGCGGCGAGCCGGACACGCGTGCACCGAGCGCCGAGGAGGCGAAGGCAATCTGTCGCGCCGAGTCGGCGACGGCGGCGTGCGCGATCCGCGGCGGAATCGTCGCAGCGGCGACCTCGATGTTGGACGGGCGGTCGATCAGCGCGTTCAGGCGGGCCTGTGTTGCGCGCTGCTCTTCAACGAGTGCCGCGCCCTCATCGGCGAGGCGCGCCGTGCTCACGCGGATGCGCAGCACATCGGGCTGCGTCGCACTGCCGGCAGCGTAGCGCGCCTCGGTTACTGGGATCATGCCGGCGACGACACCCTGCGTCCGCCTGACGATGTCGAGGGCGACAGTGCTGAACGCGAGGTCGTAGTACGCGATACGCACATCGCGAACGACGCGCCGCCGTGCAGCATCGGCGTCTGCTCGCTCCGCGGCCAGCTCATGTTCCGCGACGTCGGTGCGGCGCGACAGCTTGCCAGGGTAGGGGAATGTCTGGCTGATGCCGACCATCTTCATGGTCATGAAGTCGCGAAATCCCGGCTCGCTGATCGGGAAATTCTGGATCCCCGCCATCAGCATCGGGTCAGGGCGCGCACCGGCCGGACCGACGCGCGCCTCGGCGGCGTCAGCGCGATCGCTGGCCGCGCGGATTGCCGGACTCGCGCGCAGCGCGAGCGCGACGAGTGAGTCGAGGTTCGACGAGGATGGCGCATTGCTCGCGGCCATTGGCGCGACGGTAGTCTGTGCCCCGACGCGGAATGCGAGCAGTAACGCGAGCGCAGCAGCGACGAGCAGGCGCACGCGTGGCGCGCGCGCTGCGGGCGTGTGTTCGAACAAAGGCATGATCCACCAGAGTCCAGGGGTGCACACCGGTGGCGCAGCTGCGCGCCGGGCGGGTGCGGTCTCCGCGCGGTGCCGTTAGGCAGCCGAGCGGCTCACGAACAGCGAATTGTGAGCTGGACTAGGCGCGTGGGGGGGGAAGCTCGGGCGCGGTGCTGATCGATGGCGCCATAACCGCTGCGGCGATCGCGATGCGGACCGTTAGGCGTGGCGTTTCGTCGCGCCCGATCGCCGGCATGGCGAGGAACGCGGTCGTGCAGGCCGCCATGCCGTGGCAAGCCGCGGTTGGCAGCGACTGGTCGCATGGCGCGTCGTCGCGCTGGCGGTCACCTGGGGTCCGTGCGCCGGATCCCGGCGCGTCGGGCATGTGCATTCCCATCATCGCGTTGCCTGACGCTGTCATCGCGGCGGCCGCCGAGGGCTGGTCGTTGCCGGACGGTGTCGCGCACGCCGCGCCGGCGCCGACCAGCACGAGCTGGAGCGACAAAACCGCGGACAGTGCGGCAGCGACGAGCGGGTGACGATTCACGAGCGAAGGCAAGGGGAGCGGGACATGATGCAAGATAGCGCAATTGCGAAGCGCGGAGGGCCGCCGAAATCCACGGAGACGGGCTCGAAGACCGACATTGGGTGAGCCCATGAGGATAGTCGCAGCGCGAGCCGGAAGTTCCCGCCGGCCGCGACTTATCGGAAGGGCGCGGTGTCAGGCGACATGCGCACATCGCCAGACGGTTCAGGTCGCGTCAGGGCGCGAGCCGCAGGCCTTCTGCCTCGAGCTGTGTCGCCACTTCGATGCCAATCCGCGTGCCCCATTCCTGACCAGCTTTCATGCTCTCCTGCATGAGGGACGGCAGCGTGCGGAGCAGCTTTTGCCCCAGTGGCGTGTCATAGAACGCCAGCAGTTGGCGAATCTCGTCCGTTGAGAATTGGTGGTCATAAACCGCCGCAATCATGTCGGCGAGCTCGCCACGCCGCGCATTGGCCTGCACGAGAAACCGGTCCCAGAACACTGCCGGAATTCTTGGATTGGAAGCCCGTTGAGCGGGAAGGCCCGCTTCCAAGGCGCGCAGTGCCAGCTCAGTCGCGTGGACTTTTTCCAGGAGCTGTCGCACCAGTGCCGCCTTTGCCGTATCGACCGGCGTGGCCTGCGCCGGCGTCGCTGGCGACATCACCGGCGCTCCCTGCGCCAACACCAGCATCGGGAGCGCGCTCAGGATTGCAACCGCAAAGGCGACGCGACGAGCGATGCGTTTCATCGTTGTAACTCCCTTGCCGACAGTGGGTGGCGCCTAACGCCCGATGTGAGATGCAACCGAACAATAATAAACCGCAGCGAGACGACACGGTCCAGCGAAAAAACTCGTCAGCTCCAACATACGAGTGCTCGTCCGAGTCAACGCGCGTTAGCCACTCCGACGCGAGACTGCAACCGAACAGCACTCGCCCGCAACTCGAGGTTCTGCGGGCAACGGGCGTGCTGAAATTCCAGCCGGTCGCCGACGACGGGAATTGTGATGATTGCATCCGGCTCAGGACGATCGGTGTCAACAGCCATCAATCGCAACTCAATGGCGAACCCGGAAAGGCTGGAGACCGCTTCTTTGCCATTTGCTGACCACAGGTCGGTCTCATCGAGGAGACTCGGCTTGCCCGCCACTACAAAGCGAATGTCATGCAATCGGTAATCCGGTCCAGCTGGCGACCTGCGCCGAACTGCGACTCGGTTGACCGGGCCGCGCGGGGATCCATACTGCAGCACACCGAGCACCGAGCTGTCCCTGAACGCTTCGGGCGGATGAATGGCCGTCCAGGTGTCGTGAAAAGCGATCGCTCGTTGGAGAGAGCTGCCTGGAACGTTCAGAATCCTGAATGACCGGCTTTTGTCATCGCCCGGCTCGGATGCGACGAACAGCGGACCGCCCGTGAGGAGATTGAAATACGTGTATTGATTGGACGTGTCGCAGCATCCAAAGGCCGTTGTTCGATAAAACTGTCCCCAGACTGAACCCTCGTCGGCGCCGATACTCGCCGTCCAGACCGGCGGCCCGACGATGCTATCGATCCACGCTTCAATCGAGAGATCGCCGTCGGTGTCTCGCTCGCCCTTTGAGCAGCATGTGAGCCTCGCCGTTTCATGCAGCAGGACGTGGTGAGGGCCCGTGTCTCGCGCTGACCACCGAGGGATCAGGTAGCGCTGGCTCGTCAGACGGAGCTTGCGCTCGCCGGCCGAGTCGCGCGCGGCAATGCTTGCCACCGACTGCGCGAGAAGAACGGAATCGGGGGATGGTGGCCGTTGGGCAAGAACGACGGCGGCTGGCCAGGTAATCGCGAGCAGCAGTATCAGGTGGGTATGCATGGCAGCGTGTGTATGTGCCTAACGCGGAAGCTGAGCTGTATGGTCTGCATCATCATAATGGCGAGCGAAGCGAGCTGCCGTAATGGTAGCTCGTCAGCTTCAGCGAGCGTTAGGCGCTTTGGCACGATGAACGTCCTTTGCTATTTCGCGGTACGGGCAATCGCCGCGTCGAGCTGGTCGGCCGCCGCGTAAAAGCGTCCCCACAGTTCGCCCAACTCGGCAGGACGCCGCTCCGTCTGCATCGCGGTTACCGCGTCCACCATCTGCGTGCGCGCAGCCCGGGCCGCGCTCGATAGCGGCTGGGTGAGCCACTCCGGCGGCGCTGCCGGATCGTAGACCGTACCGTATCGCGCGAAGTTGGCCTGCGCCGTAGCCAGGCTCACCGACAGCGACTCGCCGTCGTCCGGCTGATCCCATTCACATATGTGACAGTGGGCGAGGCGTTCCGACAGTTCAAAGGTTGGAAAGCCGCAGCACGGGCATATCGTCCAAGGCGTCGGGCGGCGAAAGCTGTGGCGGTCTCGCCACGCCTGCACGTAGGCGACACGCGCTTGGTCCGGAGAGGTGGCCTGCCCTAGGTCGTAGATGAGTGCACCGAGCGGCAGTCCAACGAGGGCGCCGAGTAGTGGCCATCCCGGCGTCCGCAGCGCATCCCACCCGCGTCCATGCGACCACGCCAGTGTGACACCCGCAGCAAAAATCCACGTGGCAGCGAGTGCCAAGCCGATAGCAGCGCCCCCGAAGCGGCGCCACGGCCAGAATCCGCCGAGCAGGCCGCCACTCAGCACCCCTGCGCCGACAGGTACAACGAGTTCGATTCCGAGCGGAGCTCTCCACGCCGGAAAGACCTGCGCGCCGAGCCGGAGGACAACGACCGCCGCGCCGCAGGCAGCGCCGATCCGGATTCCACGCCCTACGTCGTGTATGGAGCTCCACGCGCGCACTGGAGTGACCGGCGCCTGAACTGTTCTGGATTGCACCATTCGCTCACCGTGTGGCTGGTATCCGCCTAACGCCCAAGTCCAGTTGCAAGCGAATCAAACAAAAACGAGCGCAACGAGCTTTCCTTAGCGGGCTTGTCAACTGCACCGGTCGTCATACGGAATCTTGGGGCGCCGATGGTGGGATTGGCGCTGCCTGCAACGTCGAGGTTCGCCAGTCACGATACCGAGTCATCGCGATCATCGCGCCGACGGGAATTGCGAATGAAAAGATCCACGGGGCGGCTGGTCCGGCGCGCACGAAACTGGCTGACGGGAGCTGGACCTGCAGCAACGCAAAATCGATCGCGCCAGTAGTCCAGTTCAGCCGAAACGCGCCGCCGCCAAGCAGCGAGAGCAAGACCCAGGGCCAGCGCCCTGGCATGCTGCGACGAGTGGCGATGAAGACGGCGCTGCCGAGCGAAACAACGGCGCACGTAACGGTCAGCAGAAGCCATAGATAATGGAGGAGTGACTTACCAGCGAGTGAGAACCGCGCCGTGACTTCGAGCGGCTGTTCGATGGTGCGCGCGGAGATTCCCTCCACGAACCAGGTGCCCGCTGTATCGACCGATGCGACGTTGGCGAGGAACCAGCGAGACGACGAATGCAACTCGTACGTCAGGTTCACGTGACGAATACCGTTCACGGTATTCGTCCATGCGCCGATCACCCTGGTCGTATCGAAACGCTCGTTGCGTAAGAGGTCGGCAATCTTTCGCAGCTCGATGGAGGATTCTGGCGTGCGGAGGGGGACGACCAGTCGCTCGACCGCGGAATCAGTCTGGCCGCGAACGAACTGGCCGATATACGCCCGTGATCGCGCGTCGGCATCGGCGGGCGTGAAGCGAGCGAGGGATGTATCGCCGCTACAGGCGACGACTAGTGCGACGAGCGGAAGCAGATGTGGAAGGCACGAACGCTTCATCGATGTGAACGAAGATGGGTGCGCTGCTGCCGTGCAACGCCGAGAGCTGGTTGCAAACCACCTTATGATGAATGCGCGCGCAGTGAGCTGCGCCGGGTTCCGTGGACACCAACTTAGGGTGTTCTTTCGGAACGGAGGTGGGCCATGGCATCACGACGGCGGTTCAGCAGAGAGTTCAAAGTAGAAGCCGTTCGACTCGTCCTCGAGCGTGGCGTGTCAGCCGCGCAAGCGGCGCGGGATTTGGGCGTGCACACGAATGTGCTGCGCCATTGGGTTCGAGCGCACCGCGCGGATCCCACGCATGCGTTCCCAGGGGTCGGGCAACAGCGGGCCGAGGACGCAGAGATCACGCAGCTCCGCCGGGAAGTGGCGCGTCTCAAAATGGAGCGTGACATCCTGAAAAAAGCCGCGGCCTACTTCGCGAGGGAGTCGATGTGAAGTTCGGCTTCGTTGCGACACATCGAGGAATCTGGCCGACGGACGTGCAGTGCGAGGCGCTCGGGGTCTCGCGGAGTGGGTGGTATGCATGGCGCGAGCGACCACAGAGTCGGCGGGCCCGGACGGATGCAGCGATTCTGCAGACCATCCGGACGAGCTTTGCCGCGTCGGATTCGACGTACGGCGCGCGGCGTATCATTGCTGACGTCCGGGCCGCCGGTCACCTCTGCGGACGGTCGCGTGTCGCGCGGCTGATGCGCGGGGCGGCGCTCCGGGCACGACCCCAGCGCCGGGCGAAGCCCTGCGATACGGGGGACCGCGCAGCGCACCTGATTGCGCCCAATGTCCTGGACCGTGAGTTCACGGCGACGGCGCCGAATCAAAAGTGGGTCGCGGACTTCACGTTTGTGTGGACGCACGAGGGCTGGCTCTACGTGGCGGTGGTGCTGGACCTGTTCTCGCGCCGCGTGGTGGGCTGGGCGATGCAGTCGGCAATGACCGCGCAGCTTGTCACCGACGCCCTCCTGATGGCGGTGTGGCGCCGCGGGCCCACGGCCTCGGTACTGCATCATTCCGATCAGGGGAGTCAGTACACGAGTGAGCAGTTCCAGCGCCTGCTCGCCGATTTGGGCATCACGTGCAGCATGAGCCGGTCCGGCAACGTCTGGGACAACGCGGTGATGGAGAGCTTCTTCTCCACGATGAAGATCGAGCGCTGCCATCGGGCGCAGTACCTCACGCGCGATGCCGCACGGGCCCACATCTTCGACTACATCGAGCGGTTCTACAATCTCACGCGGAGGCACTCCTCATTGGGCAACCTGAGCCCTATCGACTTTGAGCGAATGCAGGCAGTAGCTTAACTCGCTGTCCACAGATCCCGGCGCAGCTCAGCCTTAGCTGTCGGAACGTCTGATCGGCAGCCGATTGTTAGACATAGCGCGGTAGCGAGGACGGGCGCGGCGACTCGCAATGGACGGCGGAGGATCGACAAGCTCACACGGGGCTTGACGTAGCGCGCCGCTTCACAGAAAGCTGCAAAGCACGCCTCGTAATGCGAGCGCAGCGAGCATCAATAATGGTGCTTTGTCAGCTTGAGCGATCGTTAGCCAGCAGGCGGATCGGACCGCTGCATGCGGGCCGTTGTGAGACGCCAAACGATCGTTGCGATAATCGCCAGTGGAAGCCATATCGCTAAGAATCAGCTGAATCCCACGGCCAACCACGAGCCCCATTGGATACCAGCAGCGCGTGAAACTCTTCCTGCGGATTGTGGTCCCAGGCTGCCGCCATTGCTAGCCCACCCAAGGCGGCTGGCGGGACAGCAAGGCCAAGCAGCAGCCACGACAAATAGCGTGTTGGTCGAATCAAGCCGTGCCTAACCATTCAAGAGTCGTCGTCGCTCGCTAACGCCCAAGCAATCTGCGAGCGCTTCCAATAGTTGAGCTGCGCCGGGTTCCGTGGACACCAACTTAGGGTGTTCTTTCGGAACGGAGGTGGGCCATGGCATCACGACGGCGGTTCAGCAGAG
>JBKJQR010000144.1:0-9464 GCA_046593895.1 Gemmatimonadaceae bacterium
GAAACTACGTACCGCAACTGATCGCGGCTGCCCTGATCGCGAAAGAGCCCGCGCGTTACGGGATGAGGCTGCGCACGCTGCCCCCGTTCGCGTACGACACCGCGGTGGTGCCAGCATCCACACCGATGGCAGCGGTCGCCCGTGCGACCGGCGTGCCGGTCGCGCACATCATCGAGCTCAACCCCCACGTGCTTCGCGGCGTCACGCCGCCGAACACGCCGTTTACCGTTCGCGTCCCGGTTGGCGCGCGTGTCGGATTCGATTCCGCATTCGCTGCGCTGCCAACGGTCGATCGAACGGCGTACTCCCGGGTGATTTCAAGGAAGGGAGACACGCGCGCGACGCTGGCGCGACGCGGCGGCATCAATGCTCGGCAGCTCGGTTGGTATAATCCGAAGCTCGAGGTCGCGAAGAAGAGCGGCCGCGTTGCAGCGGGGCAGGTCGTTCTGGTTCCGAGCCAGGCGGTGGTCGCGGCGGCGCGCGATCTGCCCGATCCATCGATCGAGATCTACGGCTCATCGCGTGCCGCTGTCTACCACACGGTGAGAAGCGGGGAGACTCTCGGCGGGATCGCCAAGCACTACAAGACGACGACGCAGGCGGTGATGCGGCTGAACGGGCTGCGTAAGAGCATCATCATCCCCGGTCAGCGCCTCGTCGTGAAGGGCAGGGGCGCGGGTGCCTCGCGCCATTCTGCGCACAAGAGCTCGGGGAAGTCCCGGACAGTGAAATCCCGCAACGCAAAAGGCCCGGGCCAAGTGAAGTCATCACGTGGGTCGAAGAACTGACGCCGTTCCTGCCTAACGGGCGCGGCTGAACAAGAGGGCGGCGAGACCAATGTCTCGCCGCCCTCTTGTCTACCCCACCCCACGCCACCCCGCCAAACCGCGGTCAGTCCACTGTTCCGCGGCCGTGATAGCCCTTCATGACAATCCGATCGTAGCCATTCGCTGGATCGAGCCCCATCCCGAGCGCCGCATCGACTGCTGCCGGCCCGCGGTTGTAGACGAGGAGCGCGATCTTCAGGTTGCCCTTGTACTCGCGGATCAGAGTCCGGAGGTAGCGGAACCCGACGCGAAGATTCGTCTCCCGATCGTAGAGCATTTCGCGGGTCGCGCCCTTCACGAAGTAGCGGGCGGTCGCCGGCATTACCTGAGTGAGTCCGACGGCTCCAACGGGGCTCATCGCGTGCTCGTTGAATTCGCTCTCGAGTCGCACGAGGCGGAAGCCGAGATCCGGCTCGATGCCTTCGGCCATCGCGACGTCGTAGATCGAGCTGGCCAGATCCGCCGCGACCCGGTACTTCCCCGAGTAGGCGATGATCTTGTTTGCCCGGTCGAGCTGGTTCCTCGTCAGCTCCAGCTCGCCCTTCGCCTCGCCCAGCTCGTCGCTCATCCGACGGGAGTCGGCAGACAGCGGGAAAGCGAAGTTTGTCTCCGCGCGAGCTTCTCCCACCGTCTTGTTGGTACGCGCCAACAGCACGACCGCGACCACGAAACCAGTCCCAAGCAGTGCGTTCTTGATGCGCGTCCGGCGTCGACCAGCATCGCCACGGTGCGCGTAAGTCCGACGGGTGGGTTTCATAAATGGTTGCTGTATAGTGACTTATGATCCACTCGGGGGAGTGTGATCAGTCGCTCAGTAGTATGAAAGGCAACGGCTGTGCCAGCTCAACCAGTCTTCCAGCTCCCTGATCGTCCGCCGCTCTTCTCGAGCACCCGGATGTCCGACAGGATCAGCCCTTTATCTACTGCTTTGACCATGTCAAAGACGGTGACAAGCGTCACACATACTGCTGAGATTGCTTCTATTTCTACCCCGGTGCGCCCAAAAGATCTCGCGGTCACCTCGACTTTGAGCCCTGGCAACTCGGGTGCTGGGGTGATATCGACCTGGACATCGCTCAAGACCACCGGATGGCAGAGGGGAATCAGCTCGGCCGTTTTCTTGGCGGCCATGATCCCCGCGACGCGAGCTACCGCGATCACGTCACCCTTCTTCAAGCTGTTCGCTGTGATGGCGGCCAGCGTCGTGGCTGCCATCCGGATGGAGCCGCAGGCGCGCGCGACGCGCATCGTTTCCGCCTTCTCGCCGACGTCGACCATGCGCGCGGCTCCGTCCGGGCCGACGTGGCTCAGGGTGTGGTCGTCGGGTGTCATACTCGCTCCGCAAGGACCCGGAACAATTCCGCTGTAATCAGATTGGGGCTGACATTGCGACCGGCCAGCTCCCGCGCGCGCTCGACGGCGTCGATCGATCGTACTGATCGAGCGGCTGCGCGCTCGTCACCGCTGACAATCATCGAACGGGTCCGGTCGTGTACCAGGACCGACAGCTCGTCGAGTGTATCGGAAAATCTGCCGCGTGCGCCGGAGGCACCCTGCGAGAATGCGACCCTGAGAGCAGCGGCGCGATCTCCCGATTCAGCGACATCGAGAATCTTCCGCGCATTCCTGCGCGCGGCGTCTCGCTCGCTGCCCCCGAATAACGCGCCCGGTGCTCCGGCCGCGATGGCCATTCGGCGGCTAGCGGTATCCGCAGATAGCGCTTCCGCATCGAGGCGCTTCGCGACCAGCGGATCGGCAAGGAAACTCTCCATCTCACTCTCCCCCAGCGGAACGACGCGTAGCGCAACGACGCGAGAGCGGATCGTGGGAAGAAGCGCGCCCGGCTCGCTCGACGTGAGGACGATGACAGTATCGCTCGGTGGCTCTTCGAGGAGCTTGAGGAACGCATTCGCCGCCATGTCGGCACCCTCCTGGGGGACCATCCGCTCGGCGTCGCCGACCACGAACACCTTGCGTCGAGCGAGTGCCGGCGACATCACCGCCCGATGGACCACTGACCGCACTGCCGGAACGAAGATTCCTTCCGAACCGGACGGACGTGCATAGAGCCCGCCTGCGGCTGCTCGTTCGGCGACCGCCTCTGCGTAATCGTCACGGACGTCCTCGTGGGTTGGAGTGTCCTTGAGGCGCGGGCGCGGGAAGATCCAGTGCAGATCGGGATGGGCCAGCTCAGCGCAGTAGCGGCACGACTGGCAGAGGCCGCACGGGCGCGCCGGCGCCTCGCAGAGCAGCGCTGTGCCGAGCCAGAGGGCAAGCCGCTGCTTGCCAACGCCGGCGGGCCCCTGGAGAAGCAGGCTCGCTGGAAGCCGGCCCTCAGCGAAGGCGCCAAGGAGGCGCTCGCGGAGGGTGAGATGGCCGTACAGCGGGACGATGGGCACGACGGAATATGTGCGCCCCCACGCCGCCGAGCGAGTCTTGCGAAGCGCCGAGCGGGCGCTCCGGGGCTACCGCTTCGGAAGCTTCACCGATGCCTGGCGCGCGACTGCGCCGACGAGCGAAAAAGCGCGCCCGTCGAACCAGAAGATCGCCAGCTGCCCGAAGCGGCGTGCGAGCATGACGGCCTGCTCCCGCGGGAGGACGAGCGCGACACCCTTCTCCCGATAGTCGCCCTCGACGGCCAGGCCATCGCAGGGCTGGAACTCGATGCCGGAGGCACGAAGCTGCACCTCGAGTTCGGCGCGTCGGGCGTCGTTTCGCTGGTCCGATGCGGACTGCTCCGCCGCTGACCGTTGATCGTCGCTATGGTCGCTCAGCGGATTCTCGGCGGTGACTACAGCGAATGGGCGATCGAGCCCGAGGGCGGCGAGCGTCGCCCGCTCGGCGCTGCCTAACGGCCGGCGCAGGTCGATCCTCAGTCGCCCGGGTTCACCGAATTCGAGAATCGTGAAGGGATACTGCGCCCATTTTTCGTCGTGGCGAGCTTGTTGGTCAGGCATGGGGAGAGTTCGAGCCAGCCGCCCGGAATAGTCGCGAGGCCGCGCTGATCTGTTCGTGGGTTCCGAGGAGGAGACAGAGGTCCTCGGCATCGATCGCCGTATCGGGAGACGGATTGAAGACCATCGTCCCGTCGGCGCGATGGATCGCAAGAATCGACGCGCCGCTGCCGTCCCGGACGCCCGATTCGGCGACGGCGTGGCCGGCAACCTCGCTCCCAGCCTCGACGCGGTACACCTCGAACGCGAGTCCGGTAAGGAATCGCTGCAGGCCGAGCGCCGGCCCGTGCGCGGCGGATATCGTCCGGAACATCTCGTAGCCGCTGCGACGAATGTCGCGGATCTGCCGCTCGATCTCATCGCGCGGGACGAGATAGCGATGCAGCACCCGCGAGAAAATTTCGATCGACGTCTCAAATTCTTCGGGGATGACCTCGTCGGTGCCGAGGGCGAACAGCGGGTCCATCTCGTGGACGTAGCGGCTGCGAACGATCAGGTGGATGTGCGGGTTGAGGCGGCGGGCAACGTCGACCGTACCGCGCGTTCCGGCGGCGTCGGAGATCGCGACGACGACGACGCGTGCCGCACCGATGCCGGCGTGCTCGAGAACTTCCGGACGCGTCGCGTCGCCGTAGATGATCGAGCGTCCGCGTTCTCGCTCGCTGCGAACGACCTGCGGATTCAACTCGATGACGATGAATGGAATTCCGACACGGCCGAGGACTCGCGCGAGGTTGCGCCCATTGACGCCATAACCGACGACGATGACGTGATCGGTAAGCGGCGCGCCGGTGTGGAGTGCGAGGGGAGCCGCGCGACCGGCGGCAAATCGCACGGGGGCCACGCCCTCGACGAGCGCTGCAACGCGCGGCGCGACGGCGAGCATCACCGGGGTGAGCGTCATCGTGCCGACGGCGACGGCAAGAAAGAGCTGGTAGTGGGATTCATCGAGCAAGCCGGCGGACAAGCCAACCTTGCTGAGCACAAAGGAAAATTCGCCGATCTGCGCGAGCGCGAACCCGGCGACCATCGCGATCCGCAGCGACTGGCCCAGTGCGATGCTTGCACCGGTAGTGATGACCGTCTTCACGATGATCACGACGAAGATCGCGCCGAAGACGACGACGGGGGCACCGATTACCGTGCGGATGTCGAACAGCATCCCGATCGAGATGAAGAACAGCGAGTTGAAAACCTCGCGCAACGGGAGAATCTCGCCGAGCGCCTGGTGACTGTACTCCGACTCCGAGATCACGAGGCCGGCGATGAACGCGCCTAACGCGAGCGAAAGGCCGACGCGCGCCGAGGCCCATGCGGTGCCGAGGCAGAGGAGGATGATCGCGAGAAGAAAGACCTCGCGCCGGCGGGTGGCGACGACGTAGTGGAGCAGGCGGGGCACGACCCAGCGTGCGGCGACGACCGCGCCGGCGATGAAGAGCACGGCCTTGACGACAACGGCGATGGCGTCGCCGGGGCCCGCTCCCGTCCCCGTGAGGAACGGGGTGAAGAGGACCATCGGGACCACGCAGAGGTCCTGGAAGATCAGGACGCCGAGGACGGCCTGGCCGGCGGGTCCATCGAGCTCGCCGCGATCAGCGAGGAGTCGGAGCACGATCGCGGTGCTGCTCAGCGCGACGAGCATCCCGAGAAAGAGCGCGACCTTGGTCCCCTCGCCCGCGATGCGAGCCACGAGGTAGATCGTGCCGATGGTGATCACGACCTGCAGCCCGCCGCCGACGAGGAGGAAGTTGCGGATACGCGCGAGCTGCTTGAGCGAGAACTCGATGCCGACGGTGAACAGCAGGAGGACGACGCCGATCTCGGCGATCGATTCGACTTCGGCCGGGTCGCTGATCAGGCCGAAGCCGTACGGACCGCAGAGCACACCGGTGATGAGGAACCCGACGATTGGCGGGACTTTCGCGCGGTGAAAGAGCAAGACTACCGCAACGCCGAGCCCGAAGAGGATCAGGAGGTCGTGGAGAAAACCAGGTTCGTTCATCTACTGGGGAAAGCAGGGATAAGACAGCGGCGAACGCCGGCGCTCGATGCATTGCACTGTCCGAACCGCGGCGAACGCATCGGCATGGTTCCTGACGTTATGTGGGCTCGACATGGACGCGCGTGACTGCATCAGCATTGGAGGCGGCGATGGACCAGGGGCTCAAGGGGAAGAAGGTAGCGATCCTCGCGACTGACGGCGTGGAGCAGGTGGAACTGCTCGATCCGAAGGCCGCGCTCGAGAACGCGGGTGCGACGACGGAAGTGATCTCGCTGAACGCGGGAACGATCCAGGGGATGAACCACGACGAGAAAGGCGACAGGATTCCCGTCAATCGTGTGCTCGCTGACGTCAGCCCGGCGGACTACGACGCGCTGTTGCTACCAGGCGGCGTGGCCAATCCGGATATGCTGCGCACTGATCGCCGCGCGGTGAACTTCGTGCGTGATTTCTTCGAGCGCGACAAGCCGGTCGCGGCGATCTGCCACGGTCCGTGGATGCTCGTGGAAGCGGGGGTGTTGAAAGGCCGCACGATTACTTCGTGGCCGAGCCTGCGCACGGATATCGAGAATGCGGGTGGGACCTGGGTCGACAGCGCGGTGCAGGTGGACCAGCAGCTGGTGACCAGCCGGAAGCCGGCGGATCTGCCGCAGTTCAACGCGAAGATGGTGCAGACGTTCGCGCGCGGGCTCGCCGAGCGTGAGGTGGATGCGGTGGTGGAGCAGAGCTTTCCGGCGAGCGATCCACCGCCGGGACCGATTTCGGCCGGTGCAGGGGGGGCGTAGTTTGCAATACAAAGTACTTGACGGCAGCAGCGCGCAGTGGTAAGGTGACGGTGGTGAGGGAAGGGAGCCACCGTAGATCGCCGCCATGACACTGCCGCTGCACGCCAAAGCCGAGGACAACCTTCGCTTCATCCGCGAGACGATGGAGCGGGCGGGGTCGTTCACGGCGGTGTCCGGGCGCGGCCAGATGGCGATCGGGGGCACGGCGTTGATCGCCGCGTGGCTGGCGTCGGCTGCGGGGACGAGCGACCGCTGGCTGGCCGTCTGGCTCGGGGAGGCGGCAGTCGCCGTGGCGATCGCGATGGCGACGACCACCTGGAAGACACGCGATCACAAGGTTCCGATCGTTTCGGGGCCAGCGCGGAAGTTTGCGTTGAGCTTCGTGCCGCCGATGGTCGCCGGCGCCCTGCTGACGATCGTGCTGGTCCTCCGCGGAGAGTTCGCGCTCCTGCCGGCAACGTGGATGCTGCTGTATGGCGCCGCAGTGGTGAGCGCGGGGACGTTCTCGGTCCGCGTCGTTCCCTTCATGGGCGCGTGCTTCATGCTCTGCGGCGCGGCGGATCTCGTCATTCCCGCCATGGGGAATGCAATGATGGCGATTGCATTTGGTGGACTGCACCTCGGCTTCGGTGCGGCAATCGCCCGGAGGCATGGTGGCTAAGCCACAGCCGGTGCGCGGGAAGCGGTCACATCCCGATCGTGAGCCACTCCGCGAATTGCGGGGAAAGGCGGAGGCGTCCCGTGTACCGGACCTCGATAAACTCATCCACGAGCGGATGCGGCTGGCGATCGTCAGTGCCCTCGCGGCCACCGACACGCTGGGCTTCAACGAGCTGAAGGAGCTGACCGGCGCGACTGACGGCAACCTGAGTGTGCACGCGCGGAAGCTCGAGGACGGCGGGTACATCACCTGCGCGAAGCGCTTCGAGGGCCGCGTCCCGAAGACCGAATTTCGCCTGACGGCGGCGGGACGCCGTGCTCTCGAGCGCTATGTGGATCACATGGAAGCGCTGATCCGCGCCGTGCGCGACCGCTGAGTGCCGACCGAGTGCAGCGTTTTTTTTACCATGGAGCTTTGTAATGCAAAGTAGTCATCAAAAAAGAATCGAGCGCGGACTGCACGTGGCAATCGTGATGGACGGGAACGGGCGGTGGGCGACCGCCCGCGGGAGGCCGCGGCGGGAAGGCCACGAGGCGGGCGCCGTCGCCGTCCGGGCAGTCGTCGAGGCGGCGCCGGCGTTAGGCATCACGCTGCTGACGCTCTACGCCTTCTCGTCAGACAACTGGCGGCGTCCGCGGCGCGAGGTCGGCGCACTGCTCGCGCTCTTCCGGCGCTACCTCGATGCCGAGCAGGAGCGACTGCGCAAACAGGATATTCGCCTGTCGGTGATCGGCCGGCGCGATCGGCTCCCGCCGTCGCTGCTCGACGCCGTGGAGCGCGCGGAAGGCGCGACGGGGCGAGGGACGAAGATGCACCTGAGAATCGCGATCGATTATTCCGGGCGCGATGCGATGCTGGCAGCTGCACGGGCGGCGACTGGCGACTTGACGCGGGAATCGTTCGCTTCGCTCCTCGGCGCCGCACAGCATGGCGGCATCGCCCGCGATGTCGACCTGTTGATCCGGACGGGCGGCGAGCACCGATTGAGCGACTTCATGCTCTGGGAATCGGCGTACGCCGAACTCTGGTTCACGGCGCAGCCATGGCCGGACTTCACGCCGCTCCTGCTCGGCCGAGCGGTGAGCGATTTCAGTCGGCGCGAGCGACGCTTTGGCGCGTTGCAATGTGTGGCGGCAGCAGGATGACCAACCCAAACCGGGAAGCAGCGCTCGCATCCCGATTCGTCCGGAGGAATTGATGGAAGGGTCATTGGAAGACCGCGCGCCTAACGCGGTGCTGCCGGGCGAACGAAGCGCGGTGCGGACGTCCGCACGTGAGCGGGCGGCGACCGCCGCGGTGCTCGCCGGTGTGCTGCTCGGCATGCTCGGCGACGCGTTGTTTCGAACGGCGGGGATGGGCATCAACCTGTTGTTATGGGCGGCGAGCGCCGTGGCCGCGACGGCGTGGGTCACTCGCGTGCACCAACGCCGCGTGTCCGTCCAGCGGTGGGCGCCAGCGGTGCCGCTCGTGTTTTTTGCCGGGGTGTTCGCCTGGCGAACCGCTCCTGCGTTGCTCGCGCTCAATCTGGTGGCGATGATGTCGGCGTTCGGGACGCTCGCACTCGCCGTCGGCGGTGGCGCAACCGAGATCGTGCGCGCTGGCGTTGCCGAGATGATGAGGGGCGCGCTGAGTGTCGGGATTTCTGGGGCGATCGGGACGCCGCTGCTGATTGCCGGCGATCGCGCGCTGAGCGATGGCGGAGCGGAGCCACGCTGGCGAAGGGCGATGGCCGTTGCGCGGGGATGCCTGCTCGCCGTCCCGCTCCTCGTCGTCTTCGGGGCACTGCTCACCGCGGCCGATCCGCGATTCGAGCGGCTGATTGCAACAATCATCGACATCGACTTCGCCGCCACGGTGGGGCATATCGTCTTCGCGGGATTCATCGCCTGGATCGCCGCAGGTTACCTCCGCGCCGCGGCAGTCGCCGCCCAGCCTGTCGAGGTGCCGGGCATCGCAGCGCTGCCGAGGCTGACGTTAGGCCTCACGGAACTGGCGACGATCTTCGGGTTGGTCGATGCGCTGTTCGCCCTCTTCGTCGTGATCCAGCTCCCGCATCTCTTCGGCGGTGCGGCACGGCTGCACGACGCGGAGGGGTTGACCGTGGCAGAATACGCGCGGAGCGGCTTTTTCCAGTTGGTGACCGTCGCGGCGCTGGTGGTCTCCCTGCTGCTTGCCGGGGCGGGACTGGTCCGGAAGGGTGATGGGCGTGACTGGAAAAAGCCGCTCCGCGCGTAT
>JBKJQR010000218.1:0-7436 GCA_046593895.1 Gemmatimonadaceae bacterium
GGGTCGACCATCACTACCATCGGTGCGGCGCGCGGCGAACGGCGGCGGATCATCACGCGTTGTGCGAGGCCGGTGACCGAGTCGATCTCCACCAGGACGTTAGGCGCGATTGCCCCGACGTCGGGTGCGTACATCGTCCGCCGGGCGACGATGACGGGGATGTCGTAGCTTTCGTTCGCGCGGTGGATGCGGACGTTGAGCTTCGAGCCCGGCTTCAACAGCCTGGTCAGCGAGAGCACCCGGCCGTTGATGTCGTCGTTGTTGTAGGCGATGATCGTGTCTCCCGCTTCGATCCCGGCGCGATCGGCTGGGGAGCCCGGCTCCACGGCGGCGACCAGCGGGTAGCCGTTGTGCTTGACGAAGAACTCGCGATTCTTTGTCCACGTCTCGATCTCGCAGACGTAGTGAATGCCGAGCCAGCCCTCCGGTGCGAGCAGCTCGGGCGCGGGGGGCAGTTCGGGCGCGGCCGACTGTGCCGCGGCCGCGGTGCTCTGCAGTGCCAGCGCGACCAGCGCGGTAGCGACGACCGGGAACCGCATCAGTAGCCCCCGACCTGCACGTTAGGCGGCAGCGTGCTGCTCAGCTGCTGCAGCGTCGCCTGGCGCGCGCTCAATGCCGACAGGTAGTAGCGGTTGATGACCGGATCGTACGGCCGCTCCTGCAATCCCAGTCGCGTTGCCGCGGCGACCTGGTCGAGTGTCGCCAGGCGCGCCTGATAGGCCTCGCGACCGTCGACCTGCGATGCCGTGTCGTGCGCGGCGAGGAACGAAGCCGCGGCCTGGTAGCCGTGTTCGTAGCGCGTCAGCGCGGCCAGCGCCTGTGTCGCGTTCTGGAAAACGAGTGTCGTGTCGGCGACCAGCGCGGTGAGGGTGTCGCCCCCGGCGGCGATCCCCGGCACTGGCGTCACTCCGGCTGACCAGCGACCGGCGACGAGTCCCGTCGCGACCAGCAGCACCGCTGCCGCCGCCCGCATCAGCCCGGACGACATCCAGCGACCGCGGAAGTGGAGGATGTTCGCGCGGCCGCCGTTAGGCAGTTCCGCTGCTCCGCCCTGGCCGGCGGCGGCGACCAGCCCCTCGGCCCGTAGCGCGGGGAGGAGGGTGTCCCACGAGGTGAGCGGCGTGGCGACTGGGCCGGCGACCCGATTGCTCGCGGCGAGCGAGCGGAGGGCGCGCTGGGCTGATCGCTCCGCCGTGCAGTCGGCGCAACGCGCGAGGTGCTCGCCCTCGCTGGTCGTGGGCTCTTCGTCGGCGAGTGCCGCGAGTCGTTCAGCTGACAGGTGTAGCATGGCGTGCGTCCGGTCGTGATGGTCCGTCGATCAGGTGGGCGAGCAAGCGGCGTAGCTTTGCCCGCGCCTTGAACAGTTGCGATTTCGATCCGCCCGAGGTGATTCCCAGCTCCTCGGCGATCTCTTCGTGCGTGTAGCCTTCCACGTCGTGCAGCAGGAACACCGTGCGCGCGCCTGGAGACAGTTGCCGGGCCGCGTCCTCGATCGACGCCGCGAGCAGTGCCCGTTCCGAGTCGTGCTCCACCGTCGCGCTGTCCTCTTCGATCGGCGACTCGCGACTGGCGATTCGCTTCGTGCGTCGCAGCGCGTTCAGCGTCCGATTGACCGCGATCCGGTGCGCCCAGGTGGCGAACTGCGAATCGCCGCGATAGCCCGGGAGCGCGCGAAAGATCTGGATCCACACCTCCTGCGCGACGTCGGCGGCCGTGTCGGGGTCGCCGACCAACCGTCGCACGATCGCGTCGATGTGCGGCGCGTGGCGAGTCCAGAGCGTACGCAACGCTCCTTCGTCGCCGTCGATCGCGCGCCGGATCACGAGGTGCTCAGGTTCCATGGAGTCTGGCTACTTGGTCACTCGGCGCACGGTCGATGGTTGCTGATCGCGGATCATTCTTTCGAAAGCGGGCTCAACGAGTTTGCGAACGGTGACCGCGCAACTCGTTATTCGTCATCGCAGTAGACAATTCACGGTCATCGTGCGATCTATCGGATGTCCCTCGAAACGCCTCGTTTCTGAGCACCCCGGGAGCGGTTTCCTGGGGACACCCGACACAACGACCGAATACCTAAGTCTCAACCGCACTTACGGTTGGGACATTCGCACGCTCCATGCGTATCGTCAACCCGGAAAGATCGTCTCCGGAAGGTACGCGCGAGCTTCGCGCGCGCTGCAACAGAAGGAATTGAGGAGTCGACGTGGTCTCACTGCTGCTTGCTTTCAACGTGATAATCGCGACCGCGCCATCGGTCGCGCCTGAAAGCATTTCCGTGGCGGCAACGGCATCGGTCGGCCTCCCCGCCGCCGCGCCGCGCACGGTCGGCATGTCCGCCGAACGGCTGGCCGCGATCGATCGCGTGGTCGCGCGCGGATTGAAGGCCGGCGGCTATCCTGGCGCCGCGGTCGTCGTCGGGCGCAAGGGTTCGTCGGTCTGGGAGAAGGGGTTCGGCCACCTCGACTGGAGCGCGCAGTCGGACGCCGTCATTCCCGAGAGCAGCATCTACGATCTCGCATCGCTGACGAAGGTCGTAGGCACCACCACCGCGCTGATGATCCTCTTCGACGAGAAGAAGATCAGCCTCGACGATCCGGTCGTGAAGTACGTGCCCGGCTTCGCTGGCGGCTGGAAGGACAGCGTCACGCTGCGCCAGTTGCTCACCCACCGCTCGGGACTTCCGGCGGGGCGTGATCTCTGGCGCGTCGCCCGCTCGCCCGAGGAAGCGCGGCAGATGGTGATCGAGACGCCGTTAGGCGCGCGCCCCGGCGACCGCTTCGAGTACTCCGACCTCGGCGCCGATCTGCTCGGCTTCGTCGTCGAGGCAGCGAGCGGGATGACGCTTGATGCGTTCGTCGCCGAGCACGTGTACAGGCCGCTCGGGATGACCGACACCTTCTTCCGGCCAGCCGACAGCCTCAAGGCGCGGATCGCGCCGACCGAGGTCACCCCGCCCCGCGGCTACCCGCTGCGCGGCGAGGTACACGACGAGAACGCCTTCGCGTTAGGCGGCGTCGCCGGCCACGCCGGATTGTTCAGCACCGCGGCCGACCTGTCGATCTTCGCCCAGATGATGCTCAATGGCGGCGTCTACAACGGCGTCCGCGTCGTCGCCGACTCGACCGTTCGCCTGTTCACGGTGCGCGCCGATGTCGGTACCCGCGCGTTAGGCTGGGACACCTGCGACAACAACGGCGGCTGTGGCTCGTACCTCAGCGACCATGCCTACGGCCACACCGGGTTCACCGGCACGTCGATCTGGATCGATCCCGATCGCGAGATGTTCGTCATCCTGCTCACCAACCGCGTCCACGCGGCGCGGGCGCGGCAGCCGGCGAAGGTGATCTCCGACGTGCGCGCAGACCTCGCCGATGCGGCGGCACTCGCCGTCACCGACGGACCGGACGGCGTGCTCGCCTGGCCGGCGAGCTTCCGCGCCGATCGCGCGGTGGGCTGGAACCGTCCGGAGCGTGCGGTTCGCTCGCGGCACGGCCGTGGCGCCGGCAGCCATCGCAAGAACCTTCGCGCGCGCCGGCTCGCACGGGCGAAGTCGCACAAGGCGCACAGCTCGGCCCACCGCGCGACGGTGAAGAAGTCGGCGAGCCACTCGAGCGCGAAGAAGTCGGCGGCGAAGACGTCCACCGCGCGGCGGAGCACGGCGAAGAAGCACTAGTCTGCAGGCCGCGCGCCTTGTAACCGCCGCGGCAACGGGCGAGATTCCATCATGGATCTTCCCACTCCCGACACCCCGGTCGAGGCGCAGAACGCCGCCGCGGGCAACGCGCCGGTGTTCGACCCGAGCGAGCCGCCGCCGACGGTCGATCAGGTGAAGCTCGCGCTCCGCCGCGTGAAGGATCCCGATCTCAACCTGAACATCATCGACCTCGGCCTCGTCTATGACATCGCCGTCGACGATCGTTCGGTGAAGGTCGACATGAGCCTGACATCGCCAGCTTGCCCCAGCGGACCGCAGCTGATGGGCGACGCCGAGCGCGCCGCGCGCGCGGTGCCGGGGGTGAGGGACGTCGCGGTAAACCTCGTCTGGTCGCCGATGTGGTCACCCGACCGGATCGAGCCGCGGGTGCGCGCCTACATGGGCTTCTGATCGGCGAGCGATTCGCTGCCTAACGTGAACGGCCGCCGGGGTGGGCGGCCGTTTTGCATCGGGCGCGTCGCGCGGTCGCTATTTCGCGACGCGGCGTCCCTCGCGCGCGACACGCCAGCCGTCGCCCCGCTTGACGAGCTCGAACGCGCTCTCGAAGGCGAACCGCGCCGACGGACCGACGCCGGCCGTCGTCCGGAAGCGCTGGGCGGCGAGGAAGACGCGCACCGTGTCGCCGCGCGCCTGATAGACGTCGGAGAAGCGCACGATGTAGCCCGGACCATCGGCCGCGCATTGTGGAGCGTGCTTGCCGTCGTCCACGGTCTCGCAGCTGCCGCGAGTCATGCCGGCACGCCGCATCCCGCTCAACGCGTCATCCCCCAGTCGCGCATCGCGGGCGAAGCTCCCGTTGCGCGGCAGGATCGCCGGATCGACGAGGAGGATGAGTGAGCTGTCGACGTCGAACGCCTGTCGCATGGCCGCGTCGTAGACGAGTGCCCGTGCGCGATCGTCGATTGCTGCGGCGCGGAGGCCGTTGCCGCGGATATCGGGGCCGTCGCTGCTGCGACCGCTGCAGGCGATCAGGTTGGCGAACAGCAGCGCGACGGAAGAAAATGCGAGCGCGCGGTTGGTCATCGATCGGCGCTGCGCGGAGGTCTGTTGTGTCATCGTTATGGATGGAGTCCGCCTGATCGACTATCCACCCGGCCACTCGGTCACGATGTCATTGCAGTCGCGCGGTCGCCAGCCGGGCATCTAGCGCGCGCTGAATATTTTGTCTTCTTCGAAGTTGAAGAGTGTGCTTTTCACGTCGAGGGCGATCGTGCGGAACCGCTCGGCGACGTCGCGGCTGATCTCGACGCGGGAGAAGAGGACGACCGCAAAGATCTCCCCGGTCCGCAACGCACCGCCGAAGCCGACCACCGAGCGAATGCCGTAGCGCTCGACGAACTCCTCCTGCGCCGGGATGAATGGGCTACCGACCGCGTTCTCGACGTGGAAGACACCGTAGCTGCGACCAGCCATCCCGCGCACGAACTCGGGCGACGGCGCGATGACGTCAGCGAGGTCGAGCCCGAACTGACGGACGAGCTGCGCGATCATCGGAGCCTGCTCGACGATTCGGGAGCTGGGCAGTGGAATCGCCCGGTGGCCGCGCGACGTATCGCGGTCGTTCCACTCCGGCTCGTCCCCGGTCGTCGCGAGTAGCGTTAGGCAGCGCAGGCCAGGCGCCGCGCGAGCCTCGCCGAGCGCCTTGTCAGCGAACCGGCGGAGCGATGGCGGGAGCCGCGAGTACGAATGCGTCTTGTAGAGCCGGACGAGCGCGCAGTCCCCACTGCCAATCATCTCGTCGGCACCAGCCGCGCTGCTCATCGCGCCAAACTCGTCATAGAGGAAACGGCAGACGCGGCCGGCCGCGTCCTCCATGCTCTCCGCGCCGTTGGCCGCGCGCCTGAGCGCGACGCTGCAGCGCAGCATCTCGGTGAGTCCGAACGTCCTCAGGTCGGTGGTCATCGATCCGGGTGGTGTCGTTGGGAGGAGCAGTCGTACGACGACCGCGACCGCTGCACCAGGGGCAGCGGCCTGCGGCAATGATGTCGAGCCGCCTCCGGCGTCGGAAGAGCAGCAGGCGATCCGGTAGCGGGTCGAGCGAATCCAGGAGTCGTCCGCGGCCAGACGTGTAGCGCCGCGGTCGGTACCGCCACCATCGGGTACACGACACCGCCCGCGATGTTGCCTCCACAATGCAAGCGATGTTCCAGCGCTGGGACGGGCCCTACGGTTGCGAACGATTGAACGTTAGGCGGCGGCCAGGGACGCGGTCCTCCGCGGTTCGCCCTTCACCTCGCCGCGCGACGCAGTGATCGCCACCACACTGCCGTACAGCGTCGGCAAAAATTCCTCAGGCGTGGAGCGGAACAAAGCGTTATATTGAGGAACAGTCTTCAAGGACAACGACGTGATCGATGGTTTCGAGTTCAACGACGGCACGCGCACGTTCAGCTGCACGATCGAAGGCGCTCACTCCGCGCCCCGTGGTGCCTGGTGGTGGTTTCGAGTTTCCACCGACGACCGGCATCGCTACGCACCCTTCCAGGCGAGCGCAAAGGATACCCGCGCTTCGGTCAGCTCCCGCGTCGTCGCATATTACGATGACCTGATGACCCGCCGTGCCGCCCCAGCCGCCAGCTATTGGCGCAGAGGCGCACCCGTCAAGCCAGCGGTAGCTGGAGCCCCCGGTGTCGAGCCAGCGCCCGCCGCGGTCGCGGTCGAACAAGCCTGAACCATCGATCGAAGGTCGCCGCGTAACATGAGCGGCGCTGGAACGGGGGGCCGCGCATCGCGCAGCCCCCCTTTCCATTTCGCTAGGTTTTGGCCGGCGAACCGCGCTGTAATGCCGCTCTATCACGTCGCACTGACGCCAGCATAAGCGCACCCCATATCCCTTGCACCAGTCCGAAGACAATCGCCGCGGAGACGAGTGCGCCATCCCAGAGCTTGGCCGCGCCAACCCACCAGAGCGCGACCTTGAGCGCAACGAAGCAAGCGAGCAGCAGCACCGCCGCCACTCGGCTCCCCCGTTTCAGCCATTCCGCCAGCGCGAGCAGCGCGAGCGCCGCGCCGAGCGTCAACCCGCCCTCGTAGAGCAGATTGCCCCGCCCGCCTCGGCCGGCAAAGAAAATCTTCGCGAGGACGGGTGCGATCATCAACATCGCGAACACCCGTCCCGTCCAGACGCCGCTGGCAATCCGCCATCGCGCCTCGCCCTCCCGGCCGAGGAGGCCGGTCACGATTTCGCTCTCTCGATCATCGCTTGCAGGTCGAGGGCGTTGCTCTCCATGGCGATCTCACCAGGTATCCAACTCGATCCAGGTCGCAGTCCAGTCCCCGGTATACAGGACGGTCGCGATCCGCCCGACCTTTCCGCTATCCGCCACCGCGTAGCAGCTGTACGCAGACTGCGCACCGACGCCGTCGGCCCCCGCCGCTACGTGGTCGCAGCCTAACGTTCGCCATCCGCCCGTGTCGGCGAGCTGTCGTCGGAGAGCGGACCGCTCATGCGCATTCATGAAACGCCGCAGTGCCGGCGTCTCCGGCACTGATCGATCGCCCGCGGCGATGCGCGCCAGCGTCGCCGGCACCGGCACTGGCGGCTGCTCGGCGAGCGTGCCGCGCGCGAGGAGGTGCGGGACGGCGACCGATGGCTCGACGATGCCGGCGATTGCAGCGTCGATCGCACCGATCGGGGTTTCAGCGAGGTTGGCCATCGTGATGACCGTCAGGTCGAGTGACGGGTAGCGGGCGATCGCGGTCCTGAATCCCTGCCACGATC
>JBKJQR010000229.1:0-8039 GCA_046593895.1 Gemmatimonadaceae bacterium
ACTTCGGAGGCTCGCATGACAACAGGAGCTCGCGCAGAATCCATCGCATCATCCCGCCCGGTCCACTCGAGCGCGATCCGTGAGGGAGTGATCGCGGGAGTGCTCGGCGCGACGGTAGTCGCCATCTGGTTCCTCGGCGTCGACGTCATTGCCGGACACCCGTTCCGCACCCCCGAACTGCTCGGCCGCGCGCTGGTCAGCGTGCTTGGTCCGGCGGGCGGCGAGGGCGCGTTCACGTACATCGCGGCGTACACGGTGTTTCACTATGCGGTGTTCGCGAGCATTGGCACGCTCGCCGCGTTCGCCATCCATTGGGGCGAACGGGAACCGACCGTACTCGCCGGTTTCGCGATTCTTTTCGTCATTGCCGAGATCGGGTTCTACGGCCTCGTCGGCGCGCTCTCCGAACCGGCGCTGCTCGGTGCGATCGCCTGGTATCAGGTGCTGATCGGGAACGTGCTCTCGGCGGGGGTGATGGGCGGGTATCTCTGGCACGCACACCCGCGACTCGGGCACGACCTCGACCAGGCGCTCAGCGGCCGCGAGTAGACGGGCGCGCCTGACGGCGCCTGCCTAACGCGCGGCTGACAGCGGGCGGACGATGACGAATCGCGTCAGGCCGGCGCGCGGACGCCGAGCTGCGCACCGGCGACGCTGTCGCTGTCGGCCGCCGACCACTTGAAGAAGACGACGGCCATCACGCAGACGAAGAACAGGCCGCCGGGAATCCACATGATCAGTCCTCCGATCATCTGGTCCTGCATCGGCGAGAGCTGCCAGACGCGCGGCGCGCTGGCGTAGGACGGGTAGAGCACCGAGTCGGCGTAGGTGATGAAGATCGCGACGAGCGACATCGGGATCGTCATCAGGAAGCAGTAGAGCATCTGCAGCGGGTACGACAGCCGCGGCAGCTCGGGGAGTGGGCTGAGCAGGGGCCACCACATGAGCACCGCGGCGACGAGGAACATCAGGTGTTGCCCGATGTGCACAGCGTGGTGCGCGAGCGCGAAGTTGTAGAGCACCGGAAAATGCCAGACGGCGATCACCACGTTGAATGCGGCGAAGCAGAACACTGGCCGGCCGATCACCCGCGCGATGCGCGCGACCGCCGGCGAGCGCAGTGCCTGGCGAAAGAGCGACGCCGGCGTTCCCGAGATGAGCAGCGGCGGGACGAGCAGCGTGAGGACGAGATGCTGCACCATGTGTGCGCTGAACAGGAAGCTGTCGCTGAGGTCGTGCAGCGGACCGTTCAACGCGACCACGGTCACCACGAGGCCCGCGATGAACCGCGCCCGCTGCCCAGCGTCAGGCGCGGCGCCAAGCGAAGGGTCGGCGACCGCCGCTCGGCTCCGCCACTCGTACAGCCCGGCCAGCACGGCGACGCCGATGACCGTGCTCCAGTGAACGCTGAACCCGGTCCATGAGAGCGGCGCGGCGCCGTGTAACAGAAGGGCGAGATGCAATGCGGCCATTCGACTCCTTACTAAAACTACCAGCCGTTAGCCTTTAGCCATTAGCGTTGAGCGACTGCGTTTAAAAACGGCGGGGCAGTTGCTAACGGCTAATGGCTAACGGCTGCAGTTCGGGGCTGCGGTTAGACTTTCGCGGCCAGCTTGCCGAAGAGGAACATCAGCGCGGTGATGGTCACCATCGCGACGATCAGCGGACCGGTGAAGAGGACGCGGAAGAGGCGATGATCGTACTTGAGGTGCATGTAGAACATGACTACGATCGCGAACTTCACCGCCGACATGATCAGCAGCGAGGGGACGTAGGCTCGCGACACCGAGAACACCGGGAGATACGAGATCCAGACCTCGACCACCGTGATCAGCGTCAGGATCACCGCGACCTTCCAGTACGTGGACCACGTCGGGTGCTCGTGCGTGATGCCGGCGCCGTGATGCGCGGCGTTGGCCTCGTGCGAGGCAGCTGCTTGGGTGTGCGCTTGGTCAGCCATCTCGCGCCTACTTGATGAGGTAAATGAGCGTGAAGATCGCGATCCAGACGACGTCGACGAAGTGCCAGTAGAGTGCGGCAATGTCGACGTTGACCTCGTCGCGGGGCCCGAGCCCGCGCTTGCGATCGATCGCGAGCAGCGTGAGCAGCCAGATCACCCCGGCGGTGACGTGCGCGCCGTGAAAGCCGGTGAGCGTGAAGAACGACGAGCCGAAGAGGTTCGTCCGGATCGTCAGCCCTTCGTGGACGAACGAGGTGAACTCGTACGCCTGGAAGCCGAGGAAGGTGGTGCCGAGCACCGCGGTCATCAGCAGCCAGAGCTGCGACGAGCCGAGGATCCGGTCGCCTAACGTGTGCTTCGGCAGGTTCTTGTTCTGGACGGCGGCGAGGGCGAGCACCATCGCCAGCGACGACATCAGCAGCACGAAGGTCGACGCCGACGTCACCGGGATGTTGAGGATCGCCTTCATGTGCTGCCCCGTCATCGGGTCGGTGTAGACCTCGTGCGGGAAGGGCCCGACTTTCGAGCGGCCCTTGTAGATCAGGTACGTCGAGATCAGCGACGCGAAGAGCATGCATTCCGAACCAATGAAGGTCCAGATCGCGATCTTCTTGTTGTCGAGTCCCGTCGACGTTGCGTGCGGGTCGTGCGCGTCGTTGGCGCCGTGCGCCGCCGCGATGGGAACGGAGGTCATGACAGTCGTCGCCTAGTGATGGTGGGACTCGAGCGGTGTGAGCAGCCAGTTGTAGAGCATGCCGACCATCAGGGTCGCGCCGGTGAGCACGACGACCCAGAACATCGTCATCCCCATCTTCGCCGCGTCCATCTTGCCGGCCGCTTCCATCATCTGCGCGTGGTGCATGAACAGCGGCGCCGAAAGCATCGTCACCATTCCGATCGCCGTGATCAGTGGCTTGATCGTCGGATCGGGGAGGACAATGCCGAGCTCCTTCGCCGTGAACGTCTCCGTCTCGATGTGCGGTCCCGACTCGACCGGCGTGTTCGATCGCGCGGCCATGCTCGCGTGCGGCGTTCCGGCGTCCTTGCCGGCGATGTCGATGTGCACCTCGCGATCGCCGTGCTGCGTGTGCGGCACGTCGCTGGTGAGCTGCGGCCGCTTGATGTCCCAGAGCGGGTAGCGCGACGTCACCGTCGGCACGCGGGCGAAGTTGTACTCCGGCGGCGGCGAGGGAATCATCCACTCGAGCGTCGGCGCGCCCCACGGATCGTTGCCGGCGATCGCACCGCTCTTCCGGCTCTTCAGCACGTTCCAGACAAAGAAGAGCATACCGGCGCCGAGGATATAGGCGCCAATCGAGCTCGCCATGTTGAAGCCGTCCCATCCCTGGCCCGCGTCATAACGGTAGATGCGTCGCGGCATTCCCACCAACCCGCTGAAGTGCATCGGGAAGAAGGTCAGGTTCATCCCGATGGCGGTCAGCCAGAAGTGCGTCTTGCCGAGCTTCTCGCTCAGCATGCGGCCGGTGAACTTCGGAAAGTAGTGATAGACGCCGGCGAACAGCCCCATCATCGAGCCGCCGAACAGCACGTAGTGGAAGTGCGCGACGATGAAGTACGTGTCGGTCTGCTGCAGGTCGGCCGGCGGCGACGCGTGCATCACGCCGGACAGTCCACCGATCGTGAAGAAGCCAACGAGTCCGACGGCGAACAGCATCGCGGTCGTGAAGCGCAGCGAACCGCCGTGCATCGTCGCGATCCAGTTGAAGATCTTCACGCCGGTCGGGATCGCGATCAGCATCGTCGTCAGGCCGAACACCGTGTCGGCGACGGGACCCATCCCGACCGCGAACATGTGGTGCGCCCAGACGCCGAAGCCGAGGAAGGCGATGAGGATCAGCGAGAACACCATCACCGGGTAGCCGAAGATCGGCTTCTTCGAGTGCGCCGGGATCACCTCGCTCACCAGCCCGAACGCCGGGAGGATGAGGATGTAGACCTCTGGGTGCCCGAAGATCCAGAACAGGTGCTGCCAGAGGAGCGGATCGGCACCAGCGGCGATCGTGTAGAAGTTCGTCCCGAAGAAGCGGTCGAACATGAGGAACACGAGCGCGATCGTGATCACCGGGAAGGCGAGCACGATCAGGAACTGCGTGACGAACGCCGCCCAGGTGAACATCGGCATGCGCATCAGGTTCATCCCTGGCGCGCGCATGTTGATGATCGTCGTGATGAAGTTGAAGCCGGCAGCGAGCGACGAGACGCCGAGGATCTGCAGGCCGAGCAGCCAGAAATCGATGTTCATCCCGGGCGAGTAGGCCCGCGTCGTCAGCGGTGCATAGCCGAACCAGCCGCCGTCAGGCGCGGCATGAATCAGCCACGAGAAATTCATGAAGATGCCGCCGAGCAGGTACACCCAGTAGCTGAAGGCATTGAGGCGCGGGAAGGCAACGTCGCGTGCGCCGATCTGGAGCGGAATCAGGAAGTTGAAGAACGCGGCACTGAGCGGCATGATCGCGAGGAAGATCATGGTGGTGCCGTGCATCGTGAACAGCTGGTTGTACGTCTCCGCGCTCACGAGCTTCCCGTTCGGTCCCTGCAGCTGCATGCGGATGATTTCCGCCTCGAAGCCACCGACCATGAAGAAGAACAGGGAGGTGAAGAGGTAGAGTGTGCCGATCCGCTTGTGGTCGACGGTCGCGAGCCAGCTCCAGACTGCCCCGTGCTCGGCGTCCGCGTAGGCTTGCGGTGGATTGGCGGCCATTGTTGCCATGTTGCTTCGGTCTCCGGTGCTATTTGGAAAGTCGGTATGCCGGTAGCGCGAGCTGCTCTGCTACTTCAGCGCGTGGAGATAGGCGACGATGTCGGCGATTTCCTGGTCGGACAGCCCCGACGTCAGCGTCGTGGCGAGGATCGGATCGTACTGCCCCTTGCCTAACGTCGGCATGATCGAGCCGGGCTTCATCAGCCGCGCGTTCTTGATCCAGAGCGCGAGGTGCTGCTCGTCGTTCGCGTAGAGCGCACCGCCGATCGTCAGGCGCGAACCGAAGTGCGTGAGGTTCGGCCCGATGACACCTTGCGACATCGGGTTGCCGGTGATCACGTGGCAGCCGATGCACGCGCTGCGCGAGTAGATCTGCTGGCCGCGCGTCGGGTCGCCGGTGAGTCCCGCCGTGAAGGTGATGCCGTCGGGAATGGGCATCGTCGGCACGGTGTAGGCGGGGAGCTTGTCGGCGGTGAAGCCGGTGTAGCCCGGGTTGCTCACCGCGGTCACCGGCGTCGCTGGCGCGGCCGGTGTCGCGGCCGGGGCCGTGCCCGCCTTTGCCGTCGCGGGCGCCGGCGTCGCTGGCGCGGCCGGTGTCGCGGCGACGGCACCGAACGCCGCTGGTGTCTTCTGGTGAATCGTCCACTGCTCGAACTGCGCCGGCGTCACGGTGAACGCGCGAAAGCGCATGTTCGCGTGGCTCGATCCGCAGTACTCGTTGCAGCTGCCGTTCCACGCGTTCTCGCCGACGCTGTCGGGCGTGAACCAGAGATAGTTCGTGTGGTTCGAGATCAGGTCGCGCTTGCCGCCGAGCCGCGGGATCCAGAACGAGTGCAGCACGTCGTTGGTGCGCAGCTCGAAGTTCACCGTGCGGCCGATCGGCAGATACAGCTCGTTCGCCGTGGTGATTCCGTACTGCGGGTACCTGAACTCCCACCACCACTGGTGGCCGATCACCTGCACCTGCAGCGCGCTCGGCACTGCCTTGGCCTGCGTGCGGAAGATCACGCGCACAGTGGGCACGGCGATGAAGACGAGGATGACCGCGGGGATCAGCGTCCACGCGATCTCGAGCGTCGTGTTGCCGTGGACGTGTCGCGGCTCCGGTTGCCCGTCGCGGCGCCGATAGCGCCACATCACCCAGATCAGCGCCGCTTCAACGAGCACGAAGACCAGCGCGGACCAGAAGAACAGGCTGTGAAAGATCGAGAGGACTTCCCGATTGAACTCGGTAGTGGGCTCGAAGATGGTGTTCGGATATTTGTCGGCGCTGCACCCGGCGAGTGCGAGCGCGAGCGCGGCCGTCAGCGCAGCGTGCAGGCGCCGGCGCGGGCGGAGGGTCGCAGTCATGCCAAGTCCTTTGATACGGGCGGCGTGGCCGGGCGTCGCGAACGACACCCGACGCATGATGGAACCATGTGGTTGAATAGCGAGATGAAGCTACCCCGCGTTCCCTTGGAAAATCAAGGAAAACGGCGCGATCGCGCCAGTGTTTTTGATGTCACCGGGAATCGACGCGTCGTTCGCGGTTCAGATGCTATCGCAACCGCTGTCCGAACCGCGACGGCCACGGAGGTACGCGGATACCCGCTGCGAGCGCTTGCCTCGTCGCGTTACTCGGCGGTGGCTTCAGCCGGTTTCTTGTGCGCGTCGACGGCGTGCATCTCGAGCACTTTTTTCTCGGCGATCTCGAGCTGCTGCCGGATCGCGGCGATCGATTCGCGCATCGAGCGGACTTTCGCGACGTCACCACCGCCACCGGCGCGCGTTGCGTAGAGGAGCATCGAGGTGATCACGTCAGCGATCATTCCGTACTGCCCCTTCAGCTTCCCGATCAGCGGCGTCGCGGTGCGCTTGAGCTGCGAGATCCCGCCATTGATCGGGCGGCTCCCCTTGACGTCCATCGCCATCAGCTCGACGATACCGTGGCAGCGCTGCAGGATCACCTGCGACTCGTGAATGGTCACGATCTTCACGTTCCCAGCACCATCGAGCTTTGGACCGGCCATTTTTCCATTTCCGCGAGAGGGGGACGACTACTCTCCAGACGCTGGCGGCCGTCCCGATGTCACGCAACTCCAACCTGCAACTGCAGCCTTTAGCCATTAGCGGGGAGGAACGACGTCAACCGCAGTTGCTGTGGACCCCAATTGGACGGGGCACTTTGGGAAGCGTAGGTTCACTTCTCCAAGGAGCGCATTATGGAAACACATCGGCGGGGTTCGGACGGGCGACGGCGCTTCAGCGCCGACTTCAAACGGGAGCAGTTGGCCCGCGTCGAGCGACAGGAGCTCACCATCCCGGAGTTGAGCCGTGAGGTGCAGGTCGATCAATCCGTGATCCGGCGGTGGAAGCATCTCGTCGAGCGCGGGGCCGAGACGGCGGTGACCGCGAACGAGGCGGTGGTCCCGGTCAGCGAGCTGCGGGCCGCCTTGGCGCGCATCAAGGATCTCGAACGGGCGTTAGGCAAGAAGGTCATGGAGGTGGAGATCCTCCAGGCGGCGCGTGACGAGGTAAAAAAAAGACCGCGCTACTACGGCGTGTCTGCGCGGTGACGGGCCGGCCGATGGCGCCCATCGCCCGCACGCTCGGCATTGGCCGCTCGAGTGCGTATCGCGACGGCACGCCGCGCGCGGCGCGCTATCGCCGGCGCGATGATGCGATCGTCGCGGCGCAGATCCGCAGCGTGATCCGCACGCGGGCATCGTACGGGGCGCGCCGGGTCCGGGCGCTCGTCAATCGCGAGTACGAGACGGCGTACAACCTCAAGCGCATTCAGCGTGTGCTCGAGCTGAATGGCTGGACGCTGCCGCGCTCGACGCGGCGGCGCACCGGCCGCGCGCACACCGGCCGCATTCGCCGCGCGGTGTCGAACGAGCGCTGGTGCAGCGACGGCCTCGAGATCGCCTGCTGGAATGGCGAGATCGTGCAGGTCGCCTTCGCCCTCGACTGCCACGACCGCGAAGTGCTCGCGGTCATCGGCGTGCCGCGCACGCTCGCGGGCCGCGACATTCAGCTCCTGATGCAGCGGGCCGTGGCCGCGCGGTTTGGGGCGGGGCAGCGGCCGGATGTGCCAATTCAGTGGCTCTCCGACAACGGCAGCATGTACACGGCGCTCGATACGCTCTGCACAGCCGAGCGCCTCCACCTTGTGCCGATCACCACGCCGGCCGCGAGCCCGCAGTCGAACGGGATGTCGGAAGCCTTTGTGAACACGCTGCGGCGCGATTATCTCGCCGGCGCCGATCGGGGCTCGGCCGCGGTCATCCTCGACCAGCTCGCGGGCTGGATCGCCGATTATAATGGGGTCGCGCCGCATTCGGCGCTCGGGTATCAATCGCCGCAGCAGTACCGCGC
>JBKJQR010000255.1:0-15576 GCA_046593895.1 Gemmatimonadaceae bacterium
TGTCCCCGATCCGAGCTCATCGACCAGCGCCAGCGATCGATCGGTGGACAGATCCGGTCGAGGGCGCCGCGTTAGGCGGAGCGATCCTCGAGGCGCTGACCGCCCGCGGCGTGCTGACGCTGGCCACCACGCATCTCGGCGCGCTGAAGCAGCTGGCGGGTGAGAACGACGGGGTGGTCAACGCCTCGCTGCAGTTCGACGCGGTCGCGCTCGCCCCGACCTACCGGCTGGTGAAGGGCATCCCGGGGCGGTCGTACGGAATTAGTATCGCAAAGCGACTAAATCTTCCCGAATCGGTGATCGCCCGGGCGGAGGAACGGCTGCCGATCGACGAGCGGAACGCGACGGCGCTGATCGAGTCGCTCGAGCGCCGCGACAAGGAGCTGACGGCACGCGAGCGGGAGACAGCGGCGATGTCGATCGAAGCGCGGGAACGGGCGCAGCGGCTGGCCGACCGCGAGCTGCACGTTCGCGATCGCGAGCGCGAGGTGGAGCGCGCCTCGCGCCAGGAAGCGCGGCGATCGTCCGCTCGATTTCGCCCCGCGCCTCGAGCAGGTAGCGCCGCGCTTCCTGGCGCGAGCGCGAGGTGGAGCGCGCCTCGCGCCAGGAAGCGCGGCGGTACCTGCTCGAGGCGCGGGGCGAAATCGAGCGGACGATCGCCGAACTGCGGCGGACCGCCGGCGCGGAAACCGAGGAGGCGTCGCGCAGCGCGCGACAGCGCGTCGAGCGGATGGCACAGGAACAGGGACAGGCGCTGGCACGCGTCGATGCGCCGGCGTCGACGGACGAGCGCGGCACGGGCACCGGCTACGGCGAGGCGCTGCGCGAGGGCGACACGGTCGAGATCGCGACGTTAGGCGGACGGACGGGCCGCGTCATCGATGTCCGCGCCGACGAAGTGGTCGTCGCGGTCGGGGTGATGAAGTTCTCGGTGCCGGCGGCCAGCTTGCGGCGGATGACACGGCAGCCGTCGGAGCGGGCGGTCGCGCTTGTCGGCGACGCCCCCGAGGTCGACGCGCCCACCGAGATCGACCTCCGCGGGATGCGCGCCGACGAGGCCGAGACCACGGTGTTGCACGCGGTCGATTCAGCGATCCGCGCTGACCTCAAGGAACTGCGCGTCATCCACGGGAAGGGAACGGGCGCGCTGCGGGCGATGGTCGCCGAGATGCTGCGCAAGGACACCCGGGTGCGCAGCTTCCGGAATGGCGCGTGGAACGAGGGCGGAACGGGCGTCACCGTGGTCGAGCTCTGAACGCATGATCCCCGACGAGCAGATCGAGCAGATCCGCGAGAGCGCCGACATTGTCGGCGTGATCGGCGACTACGTGGAGCTGAAGCGGACGGGCACCGACTACCGCGGGCCGTGTCCCTTTCATCAGGGGACAAATCGCAACTTCTCCGTCTCGCCGAAAAAGAAGATCTACTACTGCTTCGTCTGTCACGAAGGCGGCGACGTCTTCACCTTCGTGCAGAAGCGGCTCGGACTCGACTGGCCGGCATCGGTGCGCCTCGTCGCCGAGAAGTCGGGGATCGAGGTGCGCGAAGTCGAGCGCTCGCATCGTGAGGGGCCGGACCCGCGGGCGCGGTTCTGGGAAATGAACTCCGCGGCCGCCGAGTATTTCACGGGCGTGCTCTGGGAGGAGCCGTCGGCCGAGCCGGCGCGCGACTATCTCGCGCAGCGCGAGATCAGCCGCGCGGTGGCCGACCGTTTCGGGCTCGGGTTCGCGCCGCGCGAGCTCGGGCTCATGCGGGCCGCACTCAACACGCTCGGCTACGAGGATGCGGCGTTGCTCGAGGGCGGACTGATGGTGAAGCCGGAGGAAGCGAGCGAGCCGCGACCACGATTCCGCCGCCGGCTGATGTTTCCCATCCTCGACGCGTTAGGCAGGCACGTCGGCTTCGGCGGCCGGGTGATCGGCGACGGAGAGCCGAAGTACCTGAATTCGCCGGAGACGCCGGTGTTCACGAAGGGGAAGCTGCTCTACGGACTGCACGTCGCGAAGCTGGCGGCGCGGCGCGAGGAGCGGATGCTGGTGGTCGAGGGCTACTTCGACGCCGTGCGGCTGATGGCGGCCGGCATCGAGGAAGTCGTTGCGCCGTTAGGGACGGCGCTGACCGAAGCGCAGGCGCAGCTGGTGACGCGCTACGCGCAGAAGGTCTACCTCCTCTACGACGCCGATGCGCCGGGGCAGAAGGCGGCGTTCCGCTCGGGCGACGAGCTGCTGCGCCAGGGCGCGGCGGTCCACGTCGTCTCGCTGCCGGACGGCGAGGATCCCGACAGCTATGTCGCGACGCATGGCGCCGACGGGCTCCGCGCGCGGCTCGCCGAGGCGGTGGACCTGTTCGAGCGAAAGGTGCAGATCCTCGAGCGGGCCGGGTGGTTCGGCGATCTCGCCGGAAAGCGGCGCGCGCTCGATCGGCTGCTGCCGACGATCCGCGCGACGGCGGATCCGTTGATGCGCGACATCTACATCACTCGGGCGAGCGAAGCATCAGGGGTGAGCCGCGAGATCCTGACTGTGGAGTCGAAACGCGTTCCGTCAGCGCGTTCGGGCGGCGCCTCGCGCCCGCGGCGTGATGTTTCTTCGCACGCGCCGCGCGACGCGGCGCGCGATGCGGAGTCGGGTGGACCACCACCGGGCATGCACGACGCGCCGCCCCCGGATGAGCCGGGATTCCAGGAACAGTTCCAGCGCCGTCCGTTTCGTCCACGCAGCGCCGGTCGCGGATGGAAGAACGTTCCCGAGGAGCGGCCGTCGATTCGCGGCTGGGGACGGACGTCACAACCCGGCGCGCTGACCGAGCGCGAGCTTCTGCGCGCCCTCCTTCATCAGCGAGGCAGCGCTGACGCGGTTGCCGAGCGGATTGGCGCTGATGGCTTTCGTGTTTCGGCGTATGGACGCATCTTTCGAGCACTGATGCAGGCGGGCGAAGACGCGTCGATCGAGACGCTGGCCGCCGCGCTCGACGAAGACGAGGTCCGCGTGCTGCAGGATGAGCTGCTCGTCGATCCCGAATCGATCGGCGACCCGACCGCGACGATCACGCAAGCGCTGAACAGCCTGCGCATTCGCGAAATTGACGAAGAGATGGAAGCGATCGAGCGGGAACGCGAGATCGCGAACGCAACGGAGAAGGACGCGCTGACGGATCGCGCGAAGAAGCTGCGCGATGAAAAGCGCGCACTGGGTGGCAAGAGTTTCAGGACACAGGGATTCCGAAAGCGGCGCGCCTGACGCTGGTGTCAGCGACCGCAATGACAGAGACGAGGAGGTTGTCGTGCATCCGGACGTGATCGCGTTGGTAGCGTTGGAAGGTGAGGATTCGGCGGTCGAGGCGCTGGAAGCACGGCTGCGTTCCCTCGAGCCGCGGCTGCACGAACTGGAGCGCACGCGTGAAGTCGCCGCGACCGCGCTTCAACGCGCGAAGCACACACTGACGTCGGAGCAGGACAAGCTCGGCGAGTTGAAGGCGCGCGTTGCGGAGAGCCGCAAGCTCCAGGAGCGCAACCAGAAGCAGCTCGACACGATCACCAACGTGCGGGAAGCGTCGGCAGCGAGCGCGCAGCTCGATCAGTCGCGCAAGATGGCCGCCGATGCGGATGGCGAAGCGGCACGGATCACGGTGCGTGTCGAGGACGCAAAGTTGCGCCTCGCGCAGGCGGAGGAGGCGATGAGCGAGATCGAGACGTCGCAGGAAAGTGAGCGCTCGACGATCGCGGGCGAGCGTCACACGATCGAAGGCGACCTGCGCCACGCCCGGATGAAGCGCGACGGATCGGCGAAGCGGGTGAGCCAGCCACTGCTCGGCCGCTACGAAAAGGTTCGCCGCCGCCGGCGCGGGCAATCGGTGTTTCCGCTGGTGAAGGGCGCGTGCGGCAGCTGCGACACCACGCTGCCCGTGCAGAGGCGGCACGAGATGGCGCGGACGGGCACGATCGAGATGTGCGAAGCGTGTGGCGTGATGATCTACGCAGTCCCCGAGCCGGTCGAGGAGAAGCCGCCGATGGAAGCGCCGGTCGAGAAGCCGGTGAAGGCGAAGAAGAAGACTGCGAAGAAGTCATCGGCAAAGGTCTGATTCGAGTCGCGCCGCGATGCTTGTAGCTGTGTCGCGGCGCCGGTAACTTTCTCCGGTGACCGCAACCGCTGCTCCGCGCGCTGCACCCGGACCGGGCCGCCGCCCGCGACCGCGCTGGCTCGCGCCGCCTGTTGTCGACGAGACTGCGGTCGCCGCGCTGGTCGAGGCGCTGAAGCTTCCCCCCGTGATCTGCCGGCTCCTCGTCGCGCGCGGCTACGTCGCCCCCGAGGATGCGAAGCGGTACCTGCGTCCGCGCCTCGACCAGTTGCACGAGCCGTCGGCGATGCTCGATCTCGATCGAGCCGTCGAGCGCCTGACGCGTGCCGTGCGCAGTGGCGAGAAGATCATGGTGCATGGTGACTACGACGTCGACGGGATCTGCTCGACGACGATCATGGTGCGCGCGCTGCGCGAGCTGGGCGGGACCGCGATTCCGTTCATCCCGCACCGCGTCGCCGACGGCTACGACCTGTCGCTGGCGGGGGTGCGCGCCGCGATCGCCGCCGAGGCGAAGGTCGTGGTCACCTGCGATTGCGGAACGAGTGCGCGCGAGCCGGTCGGGGCGCTCTGCCGCGCCGGAATCGACGTCATTGTCAGCGACCACCACTTGCCGGGGTCGGCGCTGCCGGACTGCCTTGCGGTCCTCAACCCGAAGCGCGATGGCTGCGAATACCCGGACAAGAACCTGGCTGCAGCAGGGATCGCGTTCAAGCTGGCCCTCGCCGTCACGCGCGCACTGGGCGGAAGTGAGGCGCCGGTGCTCGCCATGCTCGATTTGGTCGCACTTGCTACTATTGCCGACATCGCCCCGCTGCGCGGCGAGAACCGCGTGATGGTCCGCTACGGACTGAAGATGCTGGCCGAGACGCGGAACATCGGCCTCCGGGCGCTGATCCGGGCGGCGGGGATGGATGGCAAGGCGCTCAACGCCGGACGGGTCGGGTTCATCCTCGCGCCGCGGCTGAACGCAGTCGGCCGGCTCGGGCACGCGCTGCGCGGCGTCGAGCTGCTGATGGCGACGACCGAGTCCGAGGCGAACGGAATCGCGCGCGAGCTCGAGGAACTGAACCGCGAGCGGCAGGAGATCGACCGGGCGACGCTGGCTGAAGCGCGCGAGATGGTGGCGCAGATCGACCTTGAGTCGACGTACGGGCTGGTGCTCGCCGGGGAGGGGTGGCATCCGGGAGTGATCGGGATCGTGGCATCGCGTATCGTCGAGGACACCGGCCGTCCCGCGGTGCTGATCGCGCTCGACGCGGACGGCCATGGGAAGGGGAGTGGCCGCTCGATCCCGGCGTTCGACCTGCACGCCGCGCTCGGCGCCTGCGCGGAGTTCCTCGTCCGCTACGGCGGCCACCGCTCGGCGGCCGGGGTCACGGTCGAGCGCGCGGAGGTTGCGAACTTCGCCCGCGCATTCAACGAGACGGCGCGTGCCCGCCTGACGGCGGACGACCTGGTGCCCGAGCTGCGCATCGACATCGAGCTGCCGTTAGGCGCGGCGAGCGCGGAGCTGGAAGCGCTGCTCCGCCACTTCGAGCCCTTCGGCATCGGCAATGCGACGCCGATGCTCGTCTCGCGCGGCGTGCGCATCGCGTCGCGCCCGCGGGTACTCAAGGGCGACGGTCTCAAGGTGACGCTCGAGCAGGACGGCGCGACGATCGACGCGATCGGCTGGGGCATGGCCTGGCAGGCGCCGCAGCTCAGCGAAGGGACGGTGGTCGACGTCGCCTACCGGCTCGAGCGCGACGACTACCGCGGCGAGCAGACCTTGCAGGCACGGCTGTCCGACATCCGACGTTAGGCAGTGCGCATCGTCGCTGGTGAATGGCGGGGGCGCCAGATCAGGGCACCCGACGATGACACCGTCCGCCCGACCGCCGACCGCGTCCGCGAGGCGTGGCTGAGCATCATCGGCCCCGAGATCGTCGGCGCGCGCGTGCTCGACCTGTTCGCCGGGTCAGGTGCACTCGGCCTCGAATCGCTGTCGCGCGGCGCGGCGATCGCCGAATTCGTCGACGTCAGCCGTCGCAGCCTCGAGGCACTCCGTGACAACATCGCGACGCTCGGCGCCGCGGAGCGCGCGATCATTCATCGTGGCGATGCGATTCGTTTTGCGGCCGGGCTGTCCGCGGGTGCGTTCGACGTCGCATTCGCCGATCCGCCGTACAAGCTCGGGCGCGCGCAGGCGATTGCGGATCAGTGGCTGGCGACTCGATTCGCGGGGCTGCTCGGCATCGAGCATTCCACACACGAGCGGCTGCCACTGGGAGGGGAGACTAGGAAGTACGGAACGACCTCGCTGACGTTCTACCGATAAGGCGACGAGGGAGGAGGGAGCCGGGCTTGGGGCGGTGCGCGGGGCGTTGTGCCGCTTTTCGGCTCGGAGTACGAGGGGTGAGGGACGCGCCGTCGCCTTGGGCGACGAGCGCAACGAGGAACTCGGAACGCGGAAGGATCCGACGAGGGACGAGGGACGAGGGGGGTGGCGCGGTTGTTCCTGGTGGCGGTTGTGGCTCGTTGACGTGGAATGACGAGGGACGAGGGACGAGGGAGGGTGTTCGTTGTTTTCCCTCGTCCCTCGTTTTCCCTCAACGAGGAAGTACGCCACACGAGACAAGGGCGCCCTATGCCTCGTTCCTGGTTCCTCGTCGGATCCTTCCGCGTTCCGAGTTCCTCCGTTGCGCTCGTCGCCTTAGGCGACGGCGCCCCCCTCGTCCCTCGTTGCTCTCTCGTTTCCAAGCGCTGGATTTGCTCGTCTCTCCCTCGTCATGCCGATCGATCCCCGCCGAATCGCCCGCCTCGAGGATGCCGTAAAGGCCCTGCATCAGCAGGTCAACGTCCTCGTCGGCGAAGTGCGCCTCCTCGCCGTGCAATCAGAGGGGGAGCCGCACGCGACGGAAGCCGCGCAACCCGCGGAACGCCCAGCACCGGCGCCACCGGCGAAACCCATCGCCCCGCTCCCTCTTCCCCCGATCGCCAACGTTAGGCGCGAGTCGTTGAAGTCCCCGGCCGCTCCTCCTCTTCCGCGTCCCACTCCCCGTCCCTCCACTGACGGCTTCCTCCCGATCGGCCCACGCGGCGGAATGAGCCTCGAGACGCTGGTCGGCCGTTATGGAATGATCGGCGCCGCCGTGCTCCTGCTGCTGATGGGCATCGGCACCTTCATCAGCTGGGCGATCGCGAACAATGTTGTCACTCCGGGCGGGCGCGTCGGACTCGGCGCGTCAGGCGCCGTGATCTTCGTCGTCGCCGGCTTCATGCTCCGCCGGCGCGGTGACAAACAGTTCGGCAACGTGCTGCTCGCGCTGGCGCTGGCGATCATCCACACCGTGTCGTGGGGCGCCGGGCCGAAGCTGCACATCGTCGACGACCGGATCGCGCTTGGACTCGCCGCGCTGGCGTCGGTCGCACTCGCCGCGCTCGCGCTGGCCGACGAAGACCAGACGCTGTTCGTCGTCGGGGTCGGCGGCGCGCTGCTGGCGCCATTCGTCACGTCGAGCGGGCGTGTCAGCGGCCCGCTGACGCTCGTCTACGGATGGATCGTGATCACCGCAGGGCTGTTTGCCATGCGCGGACACCGCTGGCGTCTGGCAACGCGAATGATGACGCTCGCCGGCGTAACCTACGCCGGGGTCGGACTCGTCGGGGTCACCTTCTCGGGCACGCGCGAGCAGATGTGGCCGCCGATGTTCGCCCTCGCCTGCACATGGTCGGCCGGCCTGCTCGCGTCAGCAGAATATCGGGCGACGCTCGTGCGGTCGTACATGACGACGATGACGTTCGCGATCATGGTTGCCGCGGTGTCGGTCAGCCCCGGCGCGACGCACGTCGGCGACATCGCTCCGCTCGCCCTCGCCGGCACGGTCTCACTCTATCTCATCCAGCGGCCGCTCAGCACGCGATCGGAGCAGTGGTTGCTCGATGCCGTCGGGCTGCCGCTCGCGCTGCTCGCCGCCGCGCTGCTCGCCAATGGCGGAGTCGTTGCGCCTAACGGTGCGGCGATCGCCCTCATCTGGGGTGTCGCCGCGGCCAGTGCGGCGCTGATGAACGAACAGGAGCGGCGCGCGCCGCACTGGCTCGTCTTCGGTTTCGCGACGCTCGTCGCTGTTGCCTACCTCCTTCGCCACGAGACCCTGCTCTTGGGCCTCGGCTTCGTGACGCATGCGGTCGCAATGGTCCTGCTCATCCGGAAGGAGCGGGTTCGGCTCGTCGGGCTGCCGGTCGTCGTCGGCCTCGTACTCGCGATGTCAGAGGGCCGCGACCTGCTCGCGGCGCGGCCGGACTTCATCAACAATCCCTTCGTGAATCCGGGCGCACTGGTGGTGCTCGCCGTGATCATCGCCGCCTGGCTGTTTTTCGATGCGATGGCGAAGGTGGACGACGACACGGGCGTCACGAATTCTGGCTGGGCGCCAGTGCGGCGAGTCTTCCTCCCGATCGCGCTGTTCGCCTGGGGATGGATGGAGCTCGACAGCACCGTGGCGCGCGACGTGGCGACATCGCTGGTCACCCTCTACTTCGCGCTCGTCGGCCTCGGGGCCATTCACTACGGACGCGTGCGGAGCGTGGCGATCTCGCGGCACACCGGACTCGGTCTCTGCGTGATCGCCGCAGGGATGGCGATCTCGCGCGTCTGGGGACTCGAGACGATCGGTATCAAGGCTGGGACCTTCGTGCTCGTCAGCCTGTTCATGCTCGCCGTCGCGTATTGGTACCGTCGCGCGGGCGAGGAGCTCACGGTCTAGCGAGCGCGGCACGGCTGGTGCACGAGATGCGGCCCGGACAAATCCAACCCGGACGCAAACACCTGTGCATCACGCTCTTTGCACCCTCCGCGCTCGCGTCGTGATGCTGGTGCCCGCACTCACGATCGTCGTCAATGGCGCGCTGCCGCCCTGCGCAGCGGCGCAGACCGATACCACCGGCGCCCGCCCCTCGACGCAGCCGCTGCTCACCGGGCGCGACGCGATCTATGCCGGCGCATTCACCCTCGCGACGGTTGCGCTCTTCCCGCTTGACCGGAAGATCGCCGCGAACCTCCAGGACAAGCGCAACCAGTCCAATCGGTTCTTTCATCATCAGGCGACGAACTTTCGCCTGATCGCGCAGCCCGGCGCCTTCGCGATCGGCGGCGCGCTCTACGCTGGTGGCCGGCTGTGGCACAATCGGCGGATGGCCGACCTCGGACTGCACGGGACCGAGGCGATCGTCGTCGGCTTGACGGCGACTGGGCTGATCAAGGGGCTGGCCGGCCGCGCGCGCCCCTATGTCGACACCGACAATCCGCGCGATTTCAAGCCATTTCGCGGATTTACCTCAGGAACGGACTATTCCTCCTTCCCGAGTGGCCACACGCTGACCGGTTTTGCCGTCGCTTCGGCGGTGACTGCGGAAACACGTCGGTGGTGGCCCCACTCGACGTGGTATATTGCACCTGTGATGTATGGTGGTGCGTCGCTGATCGGGTTGTCGCGATTGTACAACAACAAGCACTGGGCGAGCGATGTGATGCTCGGCGCCGCGATCGGCACTCTGGCCGGGTCGAAGGTCGTTCAGTACAGCCACTCACATCCGAAGAACCGCATCGACCGATGGCTGCTTGGTGCGTCGATCACCCCGAATTCCGGCGGTGGTCGCTCGTTCGCGTTGACCGCGACACCACGATTTGATAAACAGGCAGGCGCAGTACCATGAGCCCGAAAACGAAGACCCCTCCCCGCGACGCCAGCGAGACGCCGGCGCGCGAGCACGATACGTCGGCCACGTCGAGCGCTGACGCGACGACTGGCGACACCACTACAACCAACAGCGACTCCGACTCCACCGCCGGCCAGCCGGCCGCCAGCGAGCCCGATGGCGCCGCCTTCGCCGCGTTAGGCCTGAGCGCCGAACTGGTCGCCACACTGTCCGCGTTAGGCTACGAAGAGCCGACGCCGATCCAGCAGCAGGCGATCCCCGCCATCCTCGACGGGCGCGACGTCCTCGGCCAGGCGGCCACTGGCACCGGCAAGACGGCGGCGTTCGCGCTCCCGATGATCCAGCGCCTCTCGGCCAAGGACCGCCCGCGCGGCAGCATCAGCGCGCTCGTGCTCGTCCCGACGCGCGAACTGGCAATGCAGGTCGCCGAAGCGGCGCACAAGTACGGCCGCTCGCGCGGCGTGTCGGTGCTGCCGATCTACGGCGGACAGTCGATGGAGCAGCAGCTCCGCGCATTGAAGCGTGGCGTCGACGTCGTCGTCGCGACGCCGGGCCGGGCGACCGATCACATCCGCCGCCGCACCCTCAAGCTCGACGCGGTGCAGATCGTCGTCCTCGATGAAGCCGACGAGATGCTCGACATGGGCTTCGCCGAGGACCTCGAGGCAGTGCTCAGCGCGACGCCGGCCAACCGGCAGACCGCGCTCTTCTCGGCGACGCTGCCCCCGCGCATCGCCAAGCTGGCCGAGGCACATTTGCGTGATCCGCTCCGCATCGCGATCGCCCGCGAGAAACTGGCTGCCGGCGCGCTGCCGAAGGTCAGGCATTCGGCCTATATAGTACCACGTGCTCATAAATTGGCCGCGTTAGGGAGGGTGCTCGACGTCGAGGCACCGGAGGCGGCGCTGGTGTTCTGCCGCACCCGGCACGAGGTGGACGAGCTCACCGAGAGCCTCAACGGACGCGGCTACCGCGCCGAGTCGCTGCACGGCGGAATGTCACAGGACCAGCGCGACCGGGTGATGAAGAAGTTCCGCGGCGGGAGCGCCGAGCTACTGATCGCGACCGACGTCGCGGCCCGTGGACTCGACATCTCGCACCTGACGCACGTCGTCAACTACGATGTGCCGACGTCGGCCGAGGTCTACGTGCATCGCGTCGGTCGTACCGGCCGCGCCGGACGTGAGGGGGTCGCCATCACCCTGCTCGAGCCGCGCGAGCATCGCATGATTCGCAACATCGAGCACGTCATGAAGCAGCCGATCGAAGTCGGGACGGTGCCGAGCGTGGCCGACCTGCGCGCGCGGCGGCTCGAGCTGACGCGCGGCTCGCTCTACGAAGTGCTGACCGAGGGCGACTTCGACCATTTCCGCGTCGCGGTCGAGTCACTGGCCAGTGAGTTCGACGTGATGGACATCGCCGCCGCGGCGATGAAACTCGCCCACAAGGCTGTCGGCTCGGAGGGCGACGAGGAAGAGATCCCGACCGTCGTCACCCGCGGCGAGCGCCCGACGCGCGATCGCAACGACCGGAGCGCGGGCAAGCCGTCGCGCGCCGAGCGGACGCGTGAAGGCGCACGCGAGCGTGGCGAGCGGCCATCGCGACCGTCGCGCCCGGAGCGCGACAGCGCACGTCCGTCGCGTGAGGACGAGGACCGAGCGTTCCGCGGGACGAGCGGGAATGGCAGCGGCAGCGGCAGTGGCGAGCGCATCTCGCGGAAGCGGGGGAATGCGGACATGGCACGCGTCTTCGTCGGTGCCGGCCGCAAGCTCAAGCTCCGTCCGGCCGACCTCGTCGGCGCGATCATCGGCGAGGCCGGCCTCGAATCCCGCTCGATCGGCGCGATCGAGATCGGCGACCGCTTCTCGATCGTCGAGGTGCCTAACGACCAGGCGGATCACGTGATCGAGGCACTGTCGCGGACGACCATCCGCGGCAAGTCGGTCACCGTCCGCCGCGACAAGGCCTGACAATGGCCCCGACCGCGGGGAGGATCTTCATCCTCGCCGCGATCGGTGGCCCGGTCGGCGCACGCCTGCACGCCTTGCAGGAACGTTATGACCCGAAGCTGGCGAGGACCTTTCCACCGCACGTCACCCTCGCCGGCTCCTCCGGCCTCGGCGCCGTCCACGCCGGCACGTCAACCGCCGAGATCCGCGCCGCCCTCGAACGGGTAGCGGCTGAGAGCCAAGCGCTGCGGCTGAACTTCGCCGCGCCGCATCGCTTCATGCAGAGCAACATCGTCAGCCTGCCGCTCGACCCTAACGGTCCAATCCGCGCCCTCCACGACCGCCTCGGCCAGAGCGGCCTGAAGTTCGAGCAGGCCAAGTTCACCTTTACACCGCACTGCACGCTGAGCTTCTACCCCGAGCTGACTGCGGCGCGAACGAGAGAGTTGCTGGCGATCCGGGTGGACGAAGAAATCGTCATCGACCGGGTCGAGGCGTGGCGGACGAGGGAGCCACAGGCGGCGGTGCTGGTGGCGGGGGTGAAGCTGGGGAGAAACCCCTGATCGTTTACGCCGCTGTGGAGGGTGGAGAATGTTTACGGGCTGGCGTCGGAAACTGCTGGCTTGCGAGGAACACGAGTAAAACGAGTGCACAGGGGACCGATCCGCAAAGGCGGGTTGGTCGGATCGGGGCCAAACTGCTTGGGGGCAAGTGGGTGAGATGGTCTCGCCCCGCTTGCCCCCAGTTGTTCAGGCTCGTGAGTTTGCGATGCATCACTGCAAAGCCGCTCTCGGTGTCTTCCAGACTCGGTGCCTCTCCAGACACCCACACCATCGCACGGATGCCGTAGTGCAACGAACGACCCGCACCGAACCCGCGTCGTTCGGGTTCTGTCGAACAAGAATCGATACGCCCGATCGTACATCGCCACACGATGGTTACGAATGCGCGAAGACCACGATCCGCTCACCAGCATCGTCATCGGCGCCGCGATCTACGTCCACCGTGTGCTCGGACCTGGCCTGCTCGAGACGGCTTACGATGAATGTCTCACCTGGGCACTCACCCGGCGCAACGTTGCGGTCGAGCGGCAGAAAGTGCTTCCGATCGTATTCGAAGGCTATCGCGCCAATGCCGCGTACCGAATCGACCTGCTGATCGAGAAGCAGTTGATCCTTGAAGTAAAAGCGGTCGAACGAATCCTTCCGGTTCACGAAGCGCAGTTGCGGACCTACCTGCGACTCAGTGGGCTGAAGACCGGGCTACTCCTCAACTTCTTCGTGCCCGTCATGAAGCACGGCATCCGCCGCATGAGCATGTAATCGAGGCGCGGCGCACAGGTCACAGCGCCGCGGTCATCGCCTAGATTTGGCGCGATGGCCGATGACATTCTCGCTGAATTCGAGAGCGACGCCGCGCGCGCGGCGGGGGAGCGCTTTCTCGACCTGACGGCGCGTTACCTCGAGCAGACGCGGGCCGAGGTGGTGCCGGTGTCCACGCCGCACGACGCGCCAACGCTCGCGCTGCGCTTCAACGAACCATTGCCGCGGCGCGGGCGTCCGCTCGCCGAGGTGGTCGCGCGGCTCGAGCGCGACATCGTCGCCGACGCCAACAAGCTGATGCACCCGATGTACATGGGGCATCAGGTCTCGGCGCCCGTGCCGGCGGCGATCTGGACGGAGATGGTCACCGCTGCGCTCAACAACTCGCTCGCCGTCTGGGAGATGTCACCGACGGCAACGGTGGTCGAGCATCGTATCGTGCGCTGGCTCTGCGAGCTGGCCGGCTACGGCAGCGCGAGCAGTGGGACGCTGACGTCGGGCGGCACCGAGGCGACGTTCACGGCACTGCTCGCCGCGCGCAGTGTCGCCCTGCCTAACGTGTGGACGGATGGCCTGCCGGCCGACCCGCCGGTGATCGTCTACGGCGCGCAGGCGCACTACGCGGTCACTCGCGCCGTGGGCGAGATGGGACTCGGGATGCGCAACGCCATCGCCGTCCCGGTGCGCGACCACCGGATGGACGTGGTCGCGCTGCGCGCGACGCTCGACCGTTTGCACAGCGAGCGGTGCGCGGTGATGGCCGTCGTCGCGACGGCCGGCTCGACCCCCACCGGCAGCTTCGACGACATCGATGCGATCGGGATGCTCTGCGAGGCGCGCGGCATCTGGCTGCACGTCGACGCGGCGCACGGCGGGTCGGCGCTTCTCTCGGCGAAGCACGCATCGCGGATGAAGGGGATCGAGCGCGCGACGTCGATCGCATGGGACCCGCACAAGATGATGCTGCTCCCACTCTCGGCGGGCGCGCTGCTCGTACGCGACGAACGCGTGCTCGACGGCGCCTTCGCGCAGACCGCGCCCTATCTCTTTCACGGCGCGAAGGGCAACGCCGATCGCGACTGGGATCAGGGGAAGCGCAGCTTCCTCTGCTCGCGGCGGGCCGACGCGATCAAGCTCTGGGTCGCGCTGCAGCGCTACGGCGCCGATGGCTTCGCCGCGCTCTATGAACGCCTCTGCGACGTGACTGTCGCCCTCCACGAGGAGCTCGTCCGCCATCCGGACTTCACCCCGCTGCACGCCCCGGAGTCGAACATCCTCTGCTTCCGCTGGACCGGCGGCGGAGCGTTAGGCGAGGACGAGCGCGACGCCGTGAACCTCGCGCTCCGCGAACGATACAACCGCGGCGGCGACGGCTGGATCACCACGACCATCCTCGACGGCCGCCGCGTCCTGCGCGTGACACTGATGAACCCGCGGACGACGAAGGAACACGTCAGGCGGCTGGTGGCCGGGCTGCAAACTGCAGCCGAAACCGCAGCTATTAGCCTTTAGCCGTTAGCAGGGAGGAGCGGCGTCTCTTCAACGCCGTTGCTCAACGCTAACGGCTAATAGCTAACAGCCGACGTAAAGTGAGGCCGACTCGCGCGCCCCGCCCCCCGGCTCTACAGGACTTTCCGGATCGCCGCGTCGATGTCCTGGTCGGCACCGACGCCGGTATAGACGACGCGCCCGTCCTTGTTCAGGATGACGATGTAGCTCGTCGCCGGGACCTCGAACTTGTCAGAAGCGTCGCCGGTCTTGTCGTAGACGATGGTGAGCGGGAGCGCGTGCTTGGCGGCATACGCGTTCACCAGGGCGGCGCTCTGGTTCACGCCGACGGCGACGCCGACCATTGCGAGACGGCCGGCGTACTTCTTCGCCGCGGCCGACATCTGCGGCTCGAGCGCCTTGCAGTTGCCGCACCAGGTTGCCCAGAACTCGAGCAGCACCGGCGTCTTGCCATAGTGCGACGACAGCCAGACGATCTTGCCATCGGTCGACTGCACGCGCGCTTCCGGCGCCGTCGCGCCTAACGCGATGCCCGTCTGCGCCTGAACCGAAACGGCCGTGATGCCGACGAACGCCAGCGTCGTTGCGCCCTTCAAGATTGCACGAAACATGAGACTCCTTGTTTGTGGCTATCAGCTCTTAGCCGTTAGCGTTGAGCCACTGCGGTTACCGCCGTTACTCAACGCTAACGGCTAAGGGCTAATAGCCTTTGTCGCTCATCGTTGTTGAAGCAAATACGACGTCAGCTCTTCAAACGATCTCGCCACGAACTCCGCTTCACTCGGTCCGGACTGGCGGATGAAGTCGACGCGGACGGCGCGGAGACCGGCAGCGAGGGCGCCGCGGATGTCGGTCCGTTCATTGTCGCCGACGTGGAGCGTCTCGGCCGGCGCCGTGCCTAACGCACGAAGGGCCGCCGCGAACGGCTCCGGGCGCGGCTTGGCGTGGCCGACGTCCATCGAGTAGACCGTCGCCTTGAACAGCGAGAGCAGCTGGTCCTGGGCGAGCAGGCGGTCCTG
>JBKJQR010000002.1:0-5393 GCA_046593895.1 Gemmatimonadaceae bacterium
CGGCCGCTTTGTCCTCTCGGCCGGTCTCGGTGGAATGGGCGGCGCCCAGCCGCTGGCGGCAACAATGAACGGCGCTGCATTCCTCGGCATCGACGTCGACGAGTCGCGCATCGACAAGCGGATCGCCACCGGATATTGCGACCGCAAGTCGCACCACCTCGCCGAAGCGTTAGGCTGGATTCGCGAGGCGGTCGCTGAAAAGCGCGCCCTCTCGGTCGGACTCGTCGGCAACGCGGCCGAGATCCTCCCAGCGTTCGTCCGCGACGGCATCACGCCCGATGTCGTCACCGACCAGACGAGCGCGCACGATCCGCTGAACGGATACCTCCCCGCCGGCATGTCGCTCGCCGACGGCGCCGAGCTTCGGCAGCGCGACCCGAAGGCGTACGTCGCGCGCGCCATCGCGTCGATCTCCGATCACGTGCGAGCGATGCTCACGCTGCAGGCGCGCGGCGCGGTGACTTTCGATTACGGAAACAACATTCGAACGGTTGCCTTCGACGCCGGCGTAGAAAACGCGTTCGACTTCCCGGGCTTCGTCCCGGCGTACGTGCGCCCGCTCTTCTGCGAAGGGAAGGGACCGTTTCGCTGGGTGGCGTTGTCCGGCGACCCGCGTGACATCGCGCGCACCGACGCATTGGTGCTCGAGCTGTTTCCTGATGACGAGCACCTCCGCCGCTGGATCGAGGCCGCGCAGCAGCGCATCCAGTTTCAGGGACTGCCGGCGCGTATCTGCTGGCTCGGGCAGGGAGCGCGGGCAAAGTTCGGGGTGGCGCTCAACGATCTCGTGGCCCGCGGCGAGGTCTCAGCACCGATCGTCATCGGGCGGGATCATCTCGACACCGGAAGCGTGGCGTCGCCATTCCGCGAAACCGAGGCGATGCTCGACGGAAGCGATGCCATCGCCGACTGGGCGGTGCTCAATGCGCTGCTCAACGTCGCGTCAGGCGCATCATGGGTGTCGTTCCATCATGGGGGCGGTGTCGGCATGGGCAACTCGCTGCACGCCGGCCAGGTGCTCGTCGCCGACGGAACGGCCGAAATGCGGCTCCGCATCGAGCGGGTGCTCACCAACGATCCGGGGATCGGCGTAGCGCGCCACGCCGACGCGGGCTACGATTCCGCACGTGCAACCGCGCGCGCGCAGGGGATCTCCCTTCCGATGCTCGGCTGACGATCGATGAGACGCTGATGCTTTCCGCGCGGTTCAAGCCCTGGGATGTACCGATCTTCCTCGCGAAATACGCCTGGTTGACCGCGACGCAAAAGCCGATCTCGGTCCAGTTCGAAGTGACGCTGCGCTGCAATGCGAAGTGCGGCTTCTGCGACTACTGGAAGACCCCTGCCGAGGCAAAAGAGCACGAACTGAAGAGCTTCGCCGACGCGGCGCGCTTCTTCAACCCGATGCTCATAACGTTCACCGGCGGTGAGCCCACCCTGCGCAAGGATCTCGAGGACGTCGTCCACGCGGTGAGCAGCGCGGTCCGCGTGAAGTACATCTCGATGATCACTCACGGTGCGATGCTCACCCCCGAGCGCGCCCAGTCGCTCTGGGATGCCGGCATCAACCAGTTCAACATCTCGCTCGACTATCTCGACGGGCGCCACGACATCGCGCGCGGCATTCCCGGGCTCACCGACAAATTGATGCGCGTCGTGCCGGTGCTGCGCGATCGCGGCATCGACAATGTTCGCTTCAACACGGTGATCAAGGACGATAACCTCGACCAGATCATCCCGATCGTGACACGCGCCCGGCAGATCGGCGCCGGCGTGAACTTCAGCGTCTACACCGATTCGAAGAACGGAAATCAGGAGCACCTGCTGCGTCCCGAACAGATGCGCGAGCTCGATGATGTCATCGCCCAGCTGCTCGCGCTGAAGCGCAAGCAGCGCGGCGTCATCGTCAACTCGGACTTCTACCTCGAACAGATTCCGAAATACGCCCGTCGCGAGCTGACCGATCCCTGTCATGCCGGCGTCCGCACCGTGCACATCAGCCCAACGGGCCACGTGAAACGGTGTCCGGATTTTCCGACCGACTTTCACTGGACGGAATTCAAGCCGTACGCGCCGATCGACTGCAACGCCTGCTACTACGCCTGCCGCGGCGAAGCGCAGGCTCCGCTCCGCCTCGTGTCGCGAGTCCGCGACGTGATGGCGTGACGCCAGCGACACCCCGCGCGACCGACCACCTCCTGTTCGTCAACGCACGACAGGTCGTCACCTGCGCCGGCCCACCGCGCGCTCGCCGCGGCCGCGAGATGTCGGATCTCGGCGTCCGCGACCACTGTGCGGTTTTCGCCAGCAACGGCCGGATCGCAGCGTTAGGCAGCGATCGCGACCTGCGCGCGGCGCATATCGACGCCACGGTCATCGACTGCCGCGGTGGAGTGCTCACCCCGGGGTTCGTCGATTCGCATACGCACGCGATCTTTGGTCGCCCGCGGTCCGACGAACAGGAGCTCCGCGCTGCCGGCGTCGGGTACATGGAGATCGCGCGGCGGGGCGGAGGGATCCATGCGTCCGTGCGTGACCTGCGCACGCGCAGCGAGGATGAACTCGTCGCGCTGGCGATCCCTCGGCTGCAGCGCCTCGCCGCCAGCGGGGTGACCACCGTGGAGGTGAAGTCAGGCTATGGCCTCACCGTGGACGACGAGATCAAGACACTGCGCGCGATCCGGCGGCTCTCCGCTGAACTCCCGCTCCGACTCGTGCCCACCTTTCTCGGCGCCCACGAGATCCCGCTCGAGTACCGCGAGACCGCCGCGCGCCGGGAGGAGTACATCCACCTGGTCATCGGCGAGATGCTCCCGCTCGTCGCCGCAGAAAAGCTCGCGCGTTTCGCCGACGTCTTCTGCGAGCCGGGCGTGTACACCGTTGCCGAGACGCGGCGCATCCTCGATGCGGCGCGCGGCCACGGCTTTCTGCTCAAGCTGCACGCCGACGAACTCGAAGCCGGCGGCGGGGCCGAGCTTGCGGCCGAGTTGGGCGCGACATCAGCCGATCATCTCGCCGCGATCTCCGACCGCGGCGTCGAGGCGCTCGCGCGAGCGGCGACGGTCGCCACCCTCCTCCCTGCCACCATGGTCTTTCTCGGCAAGACCCATCAGGCGCCAGCTCGCGCCCTCGTTGACGGCGGCGCCGCGGTCGCGCTGGCGACCGACTTCAACCCCGGGACGTCGCCGACCGTGAACTTTCCGTTGCTCCTGACGTTAGGTGTCAGTCAGCTCCATCTCAGCGTCGCCGAGGCGATGATCGCCGCGACGGTCAACGGCGCCGCGGCGCTCGCGCTGGCCGAGGAAACCGGGCAAATCGCCGTCGGATTTTCGGCGGACCTCGCTCTGCACGATGTCGAGGATTTCCGCGAGCTGCCCTACTGGTTTGGTGACCGGCGCTGCACTGGCTCGTGGATACGGGGCAAAGCTTGTAACCCGTACGACTTACCGGTAACTTAGAACGAATACGCCGGACACCCGGCGTTTCCTGCCTTGCCATCGCTCCCGCCGCTTTCCCCGCGCTGATGTCCAACGTCGCGAAGCTCAAGAAAAAAGCAGCAGAGCTGGAGCAAAAAAAGCAGTTCGACAAGGCGCTTGCCGTCTATGTCGAGCTTCTCGGCCAGATCAGTGGCGAGGAGGAGGACGCGGACGTCGCGCTCTACAATCGCGTCGGCGATCTCATGATCCGGCAGGGCGACGTCACCCAGGCCGTCGAGTATTACGAGAAGGCGGTCGACCTCTACGCCGAGGGCGGGTTCTTCAACAACGCCATCGCGCTCTGCAACAAGATCCTCCGCACATCGCCTGGTCGCGCCTCGATCTACTACAAGCTCGGTCGCATCAGCGCGAAGAAGGGATTCTCGAGCGATGCGAAGCAGAACTATCTCGAGTACGCCGACCGGATGCAGAAGGCCGGCAAGCTCGATGAGGCGTTTCGCGCGCTCAAGGAATTCGCTGACCTCTGTCCGGACCAGGACGACATCCGGCTGATGCTCGCCGAGCAGCTCGCCAAGAAGCAGCGCAATGGCGAGGCACTCGAACAGCTCCAGATGCTGTACGAGAAGTTCGAGCACGAGGGACGGGCCGCTGAGGCACGGGCGACGATCGACCGGATGAAGGCGATCGACCCGACCGCCGAACCGAAGAGCGGAATGGGCGGGCCGAAGCACAAGGCGGGCGATCTCGTCTTCCTCGACGTCACCTTCGACGAGAAGCCGCGGCCCGGCGCGCCGCGGAAGAGCGTCGGCGCGAGGATGGTCCCCGACCAGCCAGCGGCCGCGCCGCCGCCGAAGCCGGCGCCTAACGTTCCGCCCCCCGCGCCTCCGGTCGCCGCGGCTCCGCCACCTCCGGCCGATCTGCCACCTCCGGCGGATCTGCCACCTCCGGCCGATCTGCCATTCCTCGATCTCGACGAGCCGCCGGCGATCGAGCCAGCGCCCAGCGCGCCGGAATCCGTCGATGCACCGCTGGTCGAGTACCGTGAGGTCGAGGCCTCCGATCTCGGGACGTTAGGCAACGACGGAGTTCCGGACTTCTCGTCGTCGCTCGACAACTCGTTCGGCAGCGACTCTCTGATCGGCCTCGAGCCGAACACCATGTCGGCAGATGTCGAGCCGGAAGCGCCGCCGAGCGCATTCCTCGACCTCGAGCCGGCGCTCGGCTCGGATATCGGCATCACCCACGACGCCTACGGCGATTTCGGCGGGATCTCGCCGCTCGAGGATGATGCCGGCGGCGGCGACCTGTCGCTGGTCGAGCTCGAGCTGAGCGACACCGAGGCGGAAGCGCCGGAACCACCCGAGCACGACCTCGCACTGCCGGGCCAGTTGCCGACGCTAGCACTACCTGAGCTGCGCGCGTCGTCGGCGACCAGCGACATGAGCGACGATCTCGAGCTCATCATGCCGGACGACGCAGAGGAGGAGCGGGGGTCGCGCCGTCCGTCCAGCGCGCTCGAGGAGCTCGATCCGCCGATCGTTCGCGGCGACGACGACGGGCGCGACGACAACGTCTCGTTCGACATCCCGCTGCTCGACGTCGACGACCCGATTGATTCGGATAACGGGGTTGGCGCCGGATACCCGGGTAGCAGCTCGAATGGCGGCGGGTCGGTGGCGACGTCTTCGGGCGCGCGCTCACATCTCGAGCCGACGCAGCCTAACGATATGCTCGACGACCTCCGTAGCCGCGTCAACGCTGATACCGGCAATGCCGGACTGCGCCGCGCGCTCGCCGAAGCGCTCTTCGAGCGTGGGGCGCGCGAGGAGGGGCTGTCGGAACTCGAACTGGCGATGATTGGTTTCGAGCGGGCGAGCGATCTCGATGGTGCATCGTCTGTCGCGGACGAGATCATCCGCCTCAACCCGAATTCGGTCCGCCACCACCAGAAGCGCG
>JBKJQR010000042.1:0-11795 GCA_046593895.1 Gemmatimonadaceae bacterium
GCACAACGTGAAATTCGAAACCGCGGGTAATCCGGGAGACGTCGGCAACACCTCCAGTGCGACGGTGAAGCGGGTGTTTCCCACCGCCGGAACCTACGACTATCACTGCACCATCCATCCCACGATGACCGGCAGCATCACCGTCACGCCGTGACGGCGGGAGCGTTAGGCAGCGGTGATGGCGGACGGCTGGCCATCGCGTCCCGCCGTATCGCGCGCTGCGCCGCTGCGATGACTGTCCTCGGATGCTTCGCGCCATCAGCGAAGGCCGCCGCCCAGTGCCTGCCCGGCGAGGACTCGAACGAGGCGAAGCTGCTCGCCCACTACTCGGCGCCGATCACCTTCGCGACGCAGACGGGTCCGGCGTTCGTCACCGGACGCGTCTCCGTCGGCGGCGACCTCACCTACATCCCGCCGCCCGCCGCCGCGCTCGAGCGAACCGGCGTCTGCTTCATGCCGAAGAAGGAGTCAACGCGACTCTCGCCGGTGTTTCCACGGCCGCGGCTCGTGCTCCGCATGCCGTTAGGCATCGCGGTCGAGGTGAGCTACCTCCCGCCGGTCAAGGTCAGTGGCGCGACGGCGAACCTCGCCAGCGGAGCGCTGTCCCTCGCGCGGCCACTGCTCGAGGTGGGCGGCGCACCGGTCATCGCGAGCATTCGCGCTCACGCCACCCGAGGCTACGTTAACGGCGCGATTACCTGCGGAACGACTGCACTGCAGCTAGTCGACGCCACGGCGGCCTGCTACGGACGGCAGGTATCGCATGACACCTTCCGGCCGAACATGCAGGGCGTGGACGCGTCACTCGGCCGCGGATTCGACGATGGCCGGCTCGATCTCTACGCTGGTGGGGGCTTTACCTGGCTCGCACCGCGATTCCGCGTTGGCTTCACCGATGCCAATGGCTATGTGGACCGGACCCGCGTCGAAGTCGATCTGCGCCGAGTCGCGTTTTTCGGTGGAGCCGACTATCGGCTCGGCCGGATCTGGTCGGCGACCGCGCAGCTGTATTCCGTCCCGGTGGACGTGACACTTTTCCGGATTGGAGGAGTCGTTTCGCTCGGCGGCCGGCAGTGACCGAAGGACCGTCCGAACAGTCCTCATGGACCAACCCGTTCCCGGTCCATTGATGGCAATTTCATCCAATCCCGCTGCTCGCCGAGTCGCGCAACCGGCGCCCTACGCCGCCCTGACGACGATCGAGCTGTCGGTGGTAATTCCCTGCCTCAACGAGGCCGACACGCTCGCCGTCTGCGTGCGCAAGGCGCTCGCCGCGCTCGCCGATGCGGGGATCAGTGGTGAAGTCATCGTCGCCGACAACGGCAGCACCGATGGCTCGATCGAAATCGCCGAGCGCGAAGGCGCGCGCGTCGTGCGCGTGCCGACGAAGGGTTACGGCAGCGCGCTCATGGGCGGGATCGAGAGCGCGAAGGGCAGGTACATCCTGATGGGCGACGCCGACGACAGCTACGATTTCGGCGAGCTGCCAAAGTTCGTGCTGAAGTTGCGCGAAGGATTCGAGCTCGTGCAGGGCTGCCGCTTGCCCGCCGGCGGCGGCGAAGTGCGCACCGGCGCGATGCCCTTTCTCCATCGGTGGTGGGGCAACCCGATGTTCTCGTGGATGGTGCGGCGCTGGTTTCGCGCGCCGATCCATGACGTGCATTGCGGGATGCGCGCCTTCACGAAGGAGCTCTACACCCGTCTCGACCAGCGCTGCACCGGAATGGAATTCGCCTCGGAGAACGTCATCAAGGCGAGTATCCACGGGGCGCGGATCGCGGAGGTGCCGGTGACGCTGCACGTGGACGGTCGCGTCGCGCATGCCGCGCACCTGAAGACTTTCCGCGACGGGTGGCGACATTTCCGCTTCTACCTGATGTTCAGCCCGCGCTGGCTCTTCCTGCTGCCCGGAATGCTGCTGACGGGCGTCGGCCTCGCCGGATACGCTGTGGCCATGCCGCAGATGCGAATCGGGCACATCGTCTTCGATGTCAACACATTGCTCTTCGCCAGCCTGGCGATCGTCTGCGGCTATCAGGCGGTGCTGTTCGCGCTGCTCACGAAGTTCTTCGCGATCGGTGAAGGATTGCTCCCGACCGACGCGCGCATCGAGCGGATCGGCAAGGTGCTGACACTCGAGCGGGGACTCATCCTCGGGGTGATCGCGTCGATTGCCGGATTGACCATGCTCGGCGCGACGATCATGCAGTGGCGAGCGCACGGTTTCGGTCCGATGAACTATGCGAGCTCGCTCCGCCTGACGATCCCCGGCATGACCCTCACCGTCCTCGGCTTCCAGACGATTCTCTGGAGCTTCTTCGTCAGCATTCTCGCCCTCAAGCGTCGATGACCGACGATCCGCGCCGGGAAGACGCCTCTCCCGCCGCGAACGAAGCCCCTGAGTTCGACGCCTATGCCGCGCGCTACGACGAGGCGCTCGCCGCCGGGCTGAGAGTCACCGGGGAGACCAAGGATTACTACGCGCAGGGCCGGATGCGCTGGCTGGCCAAACGCCTCCGCGCGTTAGGCAGAACCGCGCCTGGCACGGTGCTGGACTTCGGCTGCGGGCTCGGCGCCAGTACGCCACTCTTTCTCGCTGAGCTCGGGGCGCACAACGTCGTCGGCGTCGACGTCTCGGCGGGGTTGCTCGATCGCGCGCGTGAGGCGTTCGCCGCCGAACCACGCGCCCGCTTCGCGACGATCGACGCGCACGACGCACCGGCGAGCGCCGATCTCGCGTTCGTGAATGGCGTCTTTCACCACATCCCCCGCGGCGATCGCGCCAAGGCGCTGCGCTACGTGCGGCGTACGCTCAAGCCGGGCGGCTACTTCGCATTCTGGGAGAACAATCCCTGGAATCCGGGGACGCGCTACATCATGAGCCGCGTGTCGTTCGACGAGCACGCGATCACGATCGAGCCGCCCGAAGCGCGGACGCTTCTTCGTAGCGCAGGCTTCGAGATCATCGAAACCGACTTTCTTTTCATCTTTCCGCGCGCCCTGCGGTTCTTTCGCCCACTCGAGCGACTGCTCGTCCGCTTGCCGTTAGGCGGCCAGTACATGGTGCTCTGCCGCGCCCGCTGATCCGTCCCTGACGATACGATGATCATCCGACTCCCGCTGGCGCTCGCGCTGGCGCTTCTGCTCGCCTGGAAGCTGGGCTTCGTGCGCCGCGCCGGCAGCCGGGTTGCGCTCTGGCTCGAGTCCCCCTGGGCGCCACTGGCGATCGGTGTCGTGACCGCGATCATGTTGACGCTCGCCTGGGGATCGTGGCGGCAGATCCCGGTGATCCACGATGAAGCGTCGTACCTGTTCCAGGCGAAGCTGTTCGCCAGCGGCCACTGGACGGCGCCATCGCCGCCGGTGCCGGAATTCTTCGAGCAGTGGCACGTCTTCGTCGTTCCGCACTATGCATCGAAGTATCCGCCCGGTCATGCGCTGCTGCTCGTTCCCGGCATCTGGCTCGGCCTCCCCGGAATGATGCCGGTGCTCCTCAGCGCCGCCACCGCGGCGCTCGTGTTCATGATTGCGCGCCGGCTCACAAACGGAATCATTGCGCTCTGGGCGTGGGGCTGGTGGATCACCACCGCGCTCGTCCTCTGGCTGCTCGCGTCGTACTTCTCCCAGCCGACGTCGGCCTTCTGCTGGATGCTCGGCTGGTACGCGTTGCTCCGCTGGCGCGACGACATCGTCACCGGCCAGCGCTGGCTGCTCGTCGTTGCCGCGTCGGTCGGCTGGCTCGGGCTCACGCGTCCGCTGACCGCACTTGCCTACGCGATACCGATCGGCATCTACGTGCTCTGGAAGGTCAAGCAGCATGCGCAGTGGAAGACGTTAGGCAGCGCCATGGCGCTTGGCATCGGCGTGCTGCTGCTCATCCCGCTCTGGAGCACGAAGACCGTCGACAGCGCGCGGACGACGCCGTATGGGCTCTACTCGAAGATGTACTTCCCGTGGGACGCGCCCGGTTTCGGGCTCGACTCGTCGCCGGCGATGCGCGCATTGCCGCCGGACATGGCGATCATATCGAAGTACGGATCGGAGCCGCACCGTGGCTACGTGCCAGCAGTCCTGCCGCGGGTGCTCGCCGAGCGTGCGTTCTATGTCGCGAAGGACATGTGGGGTCCGCCGCGAATCGTCCTCGCTATACTCGCGGTCATCGGACTTTTCGCCCTCACCGCCGAGCTCGCGTTCGGGCTCGCGTCGGTGCTCTCGCTGCTCGTCGCCTACCTCTGGTTCAACCACGGCTCCGGCTGGACCGTCTACTACCTCGAGATCCAGCCCGTACTGGCGATCTTCGTCGCGTTAGGCATGTGGCGCGTGATGAACCTGCAGCTGCACGACCTCAGCGCTCCGCCGCCGAAGGCCGCGGTCCGGCCGTTCGTCGCCGGCGTCTCGCTGCTGATGATGCTCTTTCTCGCCCAGTTCGCCAAGGTGATGGTGTTCAACGCGCACCGGAACACCGTTGCGGTGCAGCACTACCAGCGCAACTTTCTCTCGGCGCTCGCGCAGCTCCCGGCGAAGAAGGCGATCGTCTTCGTGCGCTACGGTCCGGAACACAATCCGCATCTCAGCCTGCTCTACAACGAACCCGACCTGGCCACCGCCCCGCGGTGGATCGTGTACGACCGCGGCCCGGACAACCTCCGGCTGATGCAGCACGCTCCTGATCGCGCCGCGTTTCTCTACGACGAGTCGCGCAACGCGATCTACCCGTTCGTTCCGGCGCGCGACACGATCGCTGGACGGTAGCTCCACCGCTGAGGGCCTGACGATGGCGAGCGACCTCGGTGTCCTGATCGTGCACGGAATGGGCGCGCAAGAACCCGACTTCGCCGACGCCTTCATCGCCGAGATGCGGGGGCGACTCATTCGGCTCGGCGTCGCGCCGGAAGCAGTTGTCTGGCGCGCCGGCTACTGGGCCGACACGGTCAGGCAGCGTGAGGACGATCTCTGGCGCGACCTGTCGCGCGATCACACGATGCGCTGGGAAGACGAGCGCCGCTTCGTCATCAGCCATTTCGGCGACGCGCTCGCCTATCAGCGCGTCCCCTCGCAGGGGATGGACGTCTACCGCGCAATCCACGCCCGGATCCGCGCGCACCTCGGCGCCCTCCGCGAACAGATGGGCAACGATCGGCCGATTGTGGTGATCGCCCACTCGTTAGGCAGCGCGATCGTCTCGAACTACATCTGGGACGAGCAGAAGGCTCCGAGCGCGCAGACATCCGCAACGGAGCGCATGGAGACGTTGGCCGGCCTCGTGACTTTCGGCTCGAGCATTCCACTTTTCACGCTCTGTCTCGACGAGATCGTCTCGATTCGTTTTCCGGTGCCCGCGCTCACCGGCCCGCTCCGCGATGCGTCGCGTTGGCTCAACTTCTTCGACGCCGACGACGTGCTCGGCTATCCGCTCCGCCCACTCAGCGAGAGCTACCGCGAGGCCGTCAGCGCCGACCTGCAGATCAACGTCGGCAGCGCCTTGCGATCGTGGAACCCGCTGTCCCACGAGGAATACTGGACCGACAACGATTTCACCGCGCCGGTGGCAGCGCTGATTCGCGACCTGCTCGAGGCGACACGGCAGCCGTGAGCCGTTAGCCATTAGCCGTTAGCCATGAGCGCCAACGCCGCTTCGCGCAACGACACCCTCGATCAATTCAGTCCGTGGCCTTCCGCGGCCTTCCGCGGTTTGAGAGCCCCGCCTATCGCTCGTCGGTCCGTCGATTCTGCCAGCGCCCCGGGATGTCGGCGGTAGTCCTCAGCATTCGAGCGTCGTGACAGTCTGGCTGGGAGACACCGAGACACCGAGAACAGCCCGCAGGGGCGCGCCGTTTCGCCAGCGGCTTAAATGCTTGGGGCACGCGCGGTGAGACGATCTCACCACGCGTGCCACAAGATCTCACTCCGGCGGCGCCGCTGAGCCGCGGCCGCGCGCGGCGACCGGCCAGCTCGTCTCGACGATGTCACCGCGCACGCCGTAGATCTCGTCGAACAGGTGCACGACGATGCAGACATGATTCGGGACGATCTGCACCCGGTCGCCGACGCGCGGCCGCCAGTCGGTATCGCGAAGCTCGATGATCCCGTGCTCCTCCGACATCCGCGACACCACCAGTTCCGGGCGGTCGAGCAGCGCCCCGAAACCCTCGCCCTCGCTGTCGCGCATCGGTTCGCGGCCGAGCGACTTCGCCCCTGCGTCGACGACTACCTGGCCGGGAACCGCTGTGCTGATCACCGTCGCCGCCACGGTGAGCGCGCAGTCGTCCCAGCTGCAGGCGCCGAGTGCCGCGGTGACCCGGTCGTTGTAGACGTAGGTGCCCGGACGCACCTCAGTCAGCCCGTCGATCTCGTGCATGCGCCAGGCAGCCGGCGTCGAGCCGCCACTGACGACTGGCGGTGTCAGTGCCTCGCGTTCCAGCGCGTCAAGCGTTAGGCGAAGGTCGGCGTTCAGCTGCTCGATCGCCGGCGCCTGATGTTTCAGGGGCTGGCGGACGTGACCGGGGTAAAACGCGATCCCTGCATAGCGAAGCGGCGGGCTCCGCCAGACCAGTTGGGCGAGCTTGACGACTTCTTCCGGCGTCGCCACGCCGACACGGTGCATGCCGACGTCGAGCTCGATGTAGACACCGATCTCGCGATCGACCACGCGCGCCGTGCTCACCAGTTGCTCGATCGCTGTCGCCGAATCCACGGCGACGGTCACCCGCGTGTCGCGCGGCAACGTCATCAGCCGGGCGAGCTTGGCGGCGCCGATCGGCGGGTAGGCGAGCAGCAGGTCCTTCGCGACGTCGGCCATTACCTCCATCTCGCGGCTCGTCGCACACGTCAGGCCTAACGCGCCCATCCGGATCTGGTCAGCGGCGATCCGCGGCGACTTGTGCGTCTTGACGTGCGGCCGCAGCGACAGGCTGTGCAGCGCGGCATACGTCGCCATCGCCTCGACGTTGGTCGCCAGCCGATCGAGATCGACGATCACCGACGGCGTCTCGAGCTCGTCGAGTCGCCGCGGCGACGCCTCTTCGGCAAAACGCGGGATCGACGACCGGCGGCCGCCGCCGTGTTTCACGTCAGGCTCCGAGCCGGATCGCCTGCCCGGTGACGTCGCGCGCCGCGTCGGAGCAGAGCCAGCGCACGACGTCGGCGACCGATTCGCGCTCGACGTAATTCTTGTCGGCGCCCATGTCACTCACGTTCATCGCGGTGCGGATCATCGTCGGAGCGATCGCGTTCGCCCGCACGCCATTCTTCCGCTCCTCCTGCGACACCGCCTGCATCAGCGCGAGCACACCCGACTTCGCGGCGGCATACGCACTCTTCTCGGCGACCTGCGCACCGGGCAGCACGGCCGCCGCCGCGAAGTACACGATGCTCCCACGCCCCCGCCGCAACGCTGGTAAAAAGGCGCGCGACGCGAGATATGCCGTCGTCAGGCTGATCGAGATCTGCTTGTACCATACCGCCGGGTCGCTTTCGGCAACCGGACCGCTCATCGCGAATCCACCAGCCGCGGCGATCAGCGCAGCCAGGGGGCGATCACCGTCGCCAAGTATCTCGCGGGCGACGCGCATCGTGTCGTCGGGATCGGTGAGATCAGCGACGAACCCGCGGGCCAGCGTGCCGCCCTTCGTCAACTCGCGCGCCCGCGCGGCGACACCCTCCGCGTCACGATCGATCAGCGCGAGCTCGGCGCCATCGCTCGCGAAGGCGGAAGCAATCGCTTCACCGACCTGCCCGGCACGCCCAACGCCGGTGATCACCACCAGGCGTCGGCTCGACGTCTTCGCGGACGACGTCATCGAGCGTTCCAGAGCGAGCAATGTCTCATCGGGAAGAATATGCGGCGCTAGCCGAGCGATGCATAGTATCGGAGGCCACTTGGCGTCGCGCGAAATCCAGCCGCGGCAAACGCGGCGGCTCGCGGGCTCGTCGCCGCGGGCCGTCCATCGATCGTCTCGATGTTCAGGTCCCGCGTCGCGCAGTCAGCATCGTGCAGCGAATGAATCAGCGCCCGTACCGCCGCGCTGAGTTCACTGTCGGCGATGTCGGGAGCAAGCGAAATGCGCCTTCCACGGCCCTCACTCGACAGGAGCACCTTGCCACCGCGCATGACGAGGAGCGCATCGCGGCCGCGCGGCCGCTCGTGCGCAGCACGGACAGCGTCCGTGCGAAGGGTGTATGGATTGGCCGGATCGCTCGCCCGCATCACGATCAGCGGTGCACCGGGATCGATCGCCGCGGCGCGCAACTGCTCGACCGCGTCGGGGAGTGCGAACTGCGCGCCGGCCAGTCCGCGCACGAAGTACCCTCGTCGTACCTCGCCGCGCAGTTCGAGCTTTCGCAGCTCGTAGTAGATCGATCGCCACGCGACCGCCGGCTTCTCGCGCCGCCACCAGTCACGCGAGACGATCCCGTAACGGTCCAGCCATTGTCGGGCCACCCGCTCAGCGCGTTCGTCCTCGGGTACGGGTGCGCCGAGGACGCCCGGGGTGCGGAGCAGCGTCCACCGTCCCTGCCAGACCGCGTTCTCGTCGCGCGCACCGGGGAGATCTGGTCGCCGCCATTTGGGAAGCCGGCGCAGATTGGCGCGGCGCTGGACCAGCGGTCGCGACGGGGTGAATCCCTCCGGAAGCCAGCGCGTCGGATCGGCCGCGACGCCGCGGCCCGGTGCCGTCGGCATCGCTCGCCACCGCGCGACGTCGCGCGCCGCGTCCGGCGCGTCGCTCGTGACCAGCGCCGCGGCGACCAGCTCGCGCAGCCCGTCACGCAACTGCCGCGGCCCGAGCCCGGTCGCTGCGACGAGATCGTCGAAGAAGCTCGCGCCATGTTTCGCCAGTGCGTCGCGAACAGCGGACGCGAGCTCGCCTAACGGCGGATTGTCGTCGCTCGCCAACCAGAGCTGTCCGCTGCCGCGCGCAAGGAAGCGGATTCCGCTGAGCGTGCGCACACCCGTTTTTTCGTCGAGCGCGCCCGTGCCGGCCCAGACCAGTTCCCCGGTCAGCGCCAGTCGCGCCATGTCATCATCGCTGAATTCATCGACTCGCGCCGGCAGATAATCGCGCCACCAGCTATCGGCCGGCCGCGCCAACCCGTAGAGCTGCCGCAACGCGACCGCCGCCCCCGCCGATCCCTTCAGGCGATCGCGTTCGTCGACATGCTGCCAGCGCTGAAGGAAGGCCGCGAGCACGGGAATCTCCACCGCTTCGACCGCGCGGCGTGCAGCGGCGAGTTCGCGACGACGCGCCTGCTCGAGCACCGGACGCGTCACCCAGCGCGGGTCCGAACCCGCGGCGTCGATGCGCACGAGGCGCTTCGCGCGCTCCCATTCCTCGAGCCGCGTGCGCAGCCGCGCCTCGCTCATCGCGTAGCGCGCACGAATGTCGGCCACCCCCACGGGGCCGGCCAGCGTCAGGTAGCGCCAGAGCAGCTCGCGCCGCGCCGCACTGCGCGTCAGCGACGCGTGTCGCAGGACCTCCGGCACCACATCCGCGGCCGCACACTCGCTCAACGCAAAGCCGCAGCGCACCACCGCCATCGCCTCGACGCCGAATGCCGCCACGTAGCGGGCATACGTCTCGGTGAGGATGAGCCGCCAATCGACGTCGCCGCTCGTCGGGATCGGCAGCGCGATCACCCGACAGGCGGCGAGCAGCTCGCCTAACGGTGCGCCGCGAACGCCTTCGTCCGCGGTCGCGATCCGTGCCACAACCTCCGCCGCCGTCAGGTCGCCCGCGCGATCGATGAGGATCGCCAGTTCATCCGCCGTGCACGCCCGCCGCCCCGCTGCGGTCCCGCGCCGCGCAGCGAGCACCTCCTCGACCGCGGCGAGTGTCGCGTCCTCGGGTACGTTCTCGCCGCTGATCCCCTGCAGCAGCGCGCGGTCGAGCGACAGCAGCGCCGCCCGCTGCTCGGCGCGCGGCGTGTCGTCGCCGTACATCCAGTCCATCACGAACCCGAACTGCAGGCTGGCCGCGAACGGCGACGGGATCTCCGTCTCGACGCTGCGGATGGCGATGCGCCCGTCTTGTATCATTTGCAACACGTGATGCAGCGACGGCATGTCGAACGCGTCCTGCAGCACGTCGCGATACGTCTCGACGAGGATCGGGAACGACGGAAATGATCGCACTGCCTCGAGCAGGTCGAGCGACTTGAGGCGCTGCAGCCAGAGCGGCATTCGTCGGCGCGGGTTGCCCCGGGCGAGCAGCAGCGCCCGCGCCGCGTTCATCCGGAACCGCGCCCCAAACAGCGACGTCGTCCCCACCTCCTCGAGGACGCGTCGCTCCGCCTCGGCAGGCGTAAGGCCTAACAGTTCGGCAACCGGCGCTGGTTCGCGGAGATTGGGGAGCCGCAGCATGATCCCGTCGTCGGTCGTCTGCACCTGGACGTCGATGCCTTCCTCGCCGTTAGGCGAGTGGGATAGCCGGCCGACCATCTCGCGAGCGCGCTGGGCGAGCGCCATCCCCCACGGCGCGTTCACCCGTCCGCCAAAGGGCGCATGGAGCACGATCCGCACGGCGCCGGTGTCGTCGCGGAACTGCTCGAGCTGCAGTGTACGCTCGTCGGGAACGAAGCCCGTCGCCGCCTTCTGCTGATGCACGTACTCGACGAGTGACTTGATCGTCGCTTCGTCGGCGTCGTAGCGGACCATCAGCGCGTCGAGAGCGGCCTGGTCGCGAGCATTGTCGAGTGATCGCCGCAATGCGCCCACTCGCTCGCTGAGATGCGCCGACCGCGCGCCATACTCGCCGTGCCAGAAGGGCATCCGCGCCGGCGAGCCGGGCGCCGGCGTCACGATCACCCGGTCATGCTCGATCGACCCGACGCGCCAGGTGCTCGACCCGAGTTGGAACACGTCGCCAATCCGCGTCTCGTGCACGAACTCTTCATCGAGTTCGCCTAACCGTGTGCGATCGGGCAGCGTCACCGCATACAGTCCACGATCGGGGATCGTCCCCCCGGAGATCACCGCCGCCATCCGGCTCCCTCGTCCGGCGGCGACCAGCCCGGTGAGCTTGTCCCAGACCAGCTTCGCATCGAGCGATGCGGCGACGTCCGCTGGATACTTTCCAGCGAGCATTGCCAGCGTCTCGTCGAATGCGGCGCGTGGCAGGCGATGGTAGGGATAGCTCCGCCGCACCATCGCGAACAGGTCATCAGCCGTCCAGTCATCGACGCTCGCCGCGGCGACCAGCACCTGGCTCAGCACGTCGAGTGGATTCTGCACGACCTTCGTCGGCTCGACGTCGCCGTCGCGCATCGCATCCGAGATCGCAAGGATCTCCAGCCCGTCGTCGCGAAAGGTCGGTACGAAGAGGCCGCGACTGGTCGCGCCTAACGTGTGGCCGGCGCGGCCGACGCGCTGCAGCCCGGCGGCGACCCGCTTCGGCGACTGCAGCTGGATCACGAGGTCCACCGAGCCGATGTCGATCCCGAGCTCGAGTGAGCTGGTCGTCATCAGGGCGCGCAATTCTCCCGCCTTGAGCCGCTCCTCGAGAATCAGCCGCCGCTCGCGCGACAGCGAGCCGTGATACGGCTGCGCCAGCTCCTCACCGGCCAGGGTGTTCACCCGCCCCGCCATCCGCTCGGCCTGCGCCCGGTTGTTGACGAAGATCAGGGTCGTGCGCGCCTGGCGGATGCGGTCGAGCACGAGCGGCGCGACCGACGTCCAGATCGTCCCGCCGACATTGCCGAGATCGAGACCGCGGTGCGATCACCCGTCCCCGATCTCGGCAATGTTGGCGGGACGATCTGGACGTCGGTCGCGCCGCTCGTGCTCGACCGCATCCGCCAGG
>JBKJQR010000072.1:0-9293 GCA_046593895.1 Gemmatimonadaceae bacterium
CAATTCTTTGGCCCCGTGCAGGATCATTTCGTCCGCCGTGCCTCGCTGGAGCTTGAGGTTCGGCGTCCCGAGCTTTCTCGCCGCGGTAGTTCTCGGTGGTTCAACTGCTTGCCGATCGGCGGCGCGCATCGTGCGGTGCGGTCGGTCTCGCCGCACGCGCAGGAGCGCTCCCACTCGCGGCCGGCCTCACCAGAATGCCAAGAGAAACCGTAATGCGTCCGACTCGTTCCTCGATCACCGTCCCGCTCGCTGGCATCGTCGCCCTGCTTGCCGCGTGTAGCAGCGGCGGAGACAAGAAGCCTGCCGACACGACCGCCGTCAACACCGCGAGCAAGTGCCCTGGCGACAACGGCGGGCTCACCCTGCCCGCCGGGTTCTGCGCGAGCGTCTTCGCCGACAGTGTCGGCCCGGTGCGCCATCTCGTCGTCGCGCCTAACGGTGTGGTCTACGCCACACTGGAGAGCATGGGTTCGTCAACCGAGAAGAAGCTCGGCGGACAACCCGAACCCGTCGCCAAGCGCGGCATCGCCGCTCTTCGCGATGCGAACGGCGACGGCAAGGCGGATTCGATCACCTATTTCGGCAATGAGGGGAACACCGGGATCGGGATATACAGCGGCAAGCTCTACGTCGACCAGGGAACGAAGATCGTGCGCTACGCCTGGGATTCGGCGGCGCTCGCGCCGATGGCGAAGCCGGAGATCGTCCTCCAGGGGCTTCCCTTCAGGCCCGGCCACCGATCGCGCAACTTCGCGATCGACCAGAATGGAGTGCTCTACGTCAACGTCGGATCGGCGACCAACAACTGCCAGTCAAAGGACCGGCAGCCTGAGCTGGCTGGCACCGATCCCTGCACCGAGTTGACCACTCGCGCCGGCGTCTGGAAGTACGACGCGAACAAGATCGGCCAAACGTTCTCGCCGGCGGCGCGTTTCGCGACCGGCCTGCGCAATGGGATGGGGCTGGCGATGAACCCGGGCGACGGCAAGCTCTGGGCGACGCAGCATGGTCGCGATGGTCTCCTCGATTACTGGAAGAGCAAGTTTCCCGACCCGAAGTATCAGGCTGAAAATCCGGCGGAAGAGCTGGTACAGGTGAACCAGAATGATGACTTCGGCTGGCCATACTGCTACTTCGCCGTCGACCAGAAGAAGCTCGTCGATGCACCGGAGTACGGCGGCGACGGAAAGAAGAGCGGTCGCTGCGACAGCCGGAAGGAGCCGGTGGCAACGTATGGCGGCCACTGGGCGCCGATGTCGCTGTTCTTCTACACCGGGAGCAGCTTCCCGGCGAAGTACAGGAACGGCGCGTTCATCGCCTTCCACGGCTCGTGGAACCGCGCGCCGGAACTGCAGGCCCCCGGTCGCGTCGTCTTCCAGCCGCTGCACGGCGAGAAGTCCGGCGGTGACTACGAGATGTTCGCCGAAGGGTTCGCGCAGGTGCCGGCCAACGAAGTGCAGCCGGGTACCGTGAAGCATCGCGCAATGGGGATCGCACAGGGCCCGGACGGATCGATCTACGTATCGGACGATCTCGGTGGCCGGATCTGGAAGATCACCTACAGCGGCAAGTAGTGGCGCGTTAGGCGGTACTAGTAACCGCAGTTGAACCACAGAGCACTACCGCGGATGGCAGGTTCTGGACACCGGACCTCGAATGACTTTGGGGCACGCCGGGCGAACACATCTCGCCGTACGCCCAAGAATTCTTGGCCCGCACGCGACCGCGATCGTCGAACGCCACGGCAGTGCTCTGTGGTTCATTCAGTTGACGAAGGAACAACGAGCCCCCAGCAGCATCCGCGCTGGGGGGTACCGCCTGACGCCCCCGCTCATCATGAAGCTCCACGCACTCCTCGTCCTTTTTCACATGCTTGATCGCCTTCGTTCCCTCCGCGTCGCGTCGATCGCGGTCGCGGTCGTTGCTGTCGTGCCGTGCATCGCCGCAGCGCAGGCCGCGGCACCACCGCCCCTCAACGCGGCGCAGCGGCATGGCACCGGCGACACGTCGATCTTTGCGCCGCTCGGCCTCGCGCCGGGCAACGTGTATCGCAGTGGATCTGGGGCGCCGGGGCCGCGTTACTGGCAGCAGCGCGTCGATTACACGCTGCGCGGGACCCTCGACACCGCGGCGAAGTCGCTCAAGGGCGAGGAGACGATTCGTTACCTGAACAATTCGCCGGACACGCTGCACTTCATCTGGTTCCAGGTCGAGCAGAACGCGTTTCGCGCCGGGTCGGTCAACTCGCTCGTCTTCCCGTCGGCGTCGCGCTTCGGCGCCCTCAACTTCGAGGGCGGTGACGTCATCGATCATCTCGACCAGCTCGCCGGGAAGACGCGGAAGCCGCTCGCGTCGCGCGTCGAAGGAACCGTCATGAAAGTCGATCTCGCGGCGCCGCTCGCGCCCGGCGCGAGCACGACGCTGAGCATCGGCTGGCACTTCGCGATTCCCGAGCATGGCGCCGATCGCATGGGACGCGACGGCTCCCTCTACGAACTCGCGCAGTGGTACCCGCGGGTCTGCGTCTACGACGACCTGCGCGGGTGGAATACCGAGCCATACCTCGGACAGGGCGAGTTCTATCTCGAGTACGGCGACTTCGACATGTACGTCACCGTGCCGGCGGGCTACATCGTCGCCGGCACCGGCGCGCTTGCCAATCCGCGTGAGGTCCTGACCACCACCCAGATCGCTCGCATCAAGCAGGCGAGCACGTCGGCGATCCCGGTCAACATCATCACCGAGGATGAGCTGACGAGCGGCGCGGCGCGCCCGACGAAGACGGGTATGCTGACCTGGCACTTCAGGGCGCCTAACGTGCGCGACGCGGTCTGGGCCGCGTCCCCCGAGTACCTCTGGGATGCGTCGAGCTGGAAGGGACACATCGCCAACGCCTACTACCGGCCGAGTGCGGCCGCGACATGGAAGGACGCGGCCGACATGTCGCGGATGTCGATCACGGAATACTCCGAGCGCTGGTTCCCGTACCCATGGCCGCAGATCAGTGCCGTCGAGGGTCCGATCAGTGGAATGGAATACCCGATGGTCGCGATGGAGAACAAGAGTGCCGACAAGTACGACCTCTACAACGTCGTCACCCACGAGATCGGGCACATGTGGTACCCGATGATCGTCGGCTCCAACGAGCGCGCGCACATGTGGCAGGACGAAGGCTTCAACACCTTCATCAACTATTTCTCCGAAGCGCGACGCTATCCCGAGAAAGGAACCGAGACCGCCCGCGCACAGAACGACATGGAGGTCGTCGACCAGTACTTCTTCGGCGGCGCCGATCGCCCGCTCGAGATCAACCCCGATCGCATCAACTCGGCGCTCCTCGGCGAGAACGCCTACGTGAAGACTGCCGTTGGGCTGCAGTTGCTGCGTGAGGAGATACTCGGTCACGACGCGTTCGATGATGCATTTCGGGCGTACACGACGCGCTGGGCGTTCAAGCACCCGAGCCCGACGGACTTCTTTCACACGATGGAGGACGTCGGCGGCCGCCGGCTGGACTGGTTCTGGCGCGAGTGGTTCATCGAGAACCCGGTCTTCGACCAGGCGATCGACACCGTCGCAACCGCGCCGGCGCGGGGTGATACCGTGGACGTCGCCGTCGTCTATGGCAACCGTGCCCGCGGCGTGCTGCCCATCCACGCGCGCTTCACCTTCAGCAACGGAACGACGCAGAACTTCGACTACCCCGCCGAGGTCTGGAGCACGAATAGCGCGCACTACATCCGCGAGTACGAATTCGTCGGCAAGCGGGTCACGATGATCGAGCTCGATCCGGACAAGCGGTTGCCCGACATCGATCGCGGGAACAACGGCTGGCGAGGGAGCGGCGCCCGTTAGACATGGATTACCGCGATCCGCACCGTGGCGATCTCGCGTCACGCGCCTGATATTTCGGTGGGCGCCGATCGTCGCGCTGATGATCATGCTCGAACTCCCTCGCTTCCCGCCAACATGTTTAGCATGCGCCTGCCTGTCCTGACCATCGCGTCGATCGTCGTCGCTGCGTCGCTCCCCGCTCAGACGGTCGCCGGAACAAGCGTTGTTCCCGGACCCGCGACACTGACCGCGCAGCAGAAGCTCGCCCGCGCGGTGTACGAGCAGCTCGTCGAAACCAACACGGTCGATTCGGTGGGCTCGGTGACGGTGGCCGCGCGGGCGATCGCGGCGCGCTTCCGCGCTGCAGGATTCCCTGCGAGCGACGTCCAGATCCTGACGCCACCCGGCAAGCCGACCAAGGGCAACCTCATCGTCCGCTACCGCGGGCGCGGCGGCGCGCGCGCGCCGAAGCCGCTGCTTCTCCTCGCGCACCTCGACGTGGTCGCGGCGAACCGCGGCGACTGGCCGCGCGACCCCTTCGTGATGCGCGAAGAGAATGGTTACTTCCTCGGCCGCGGCGTTGCCGATGACAAGGCGATGGCGTCGATCTTCGTCGCCAACCTGCTGACGATGAAGAAGGAAGGCTTCGTTCCCGATCGCGACCTCATCCTCGCCCTGACCGCCGACGAGGAAGGTGGCGATGCGAATGGCGTCGAGTGGCTGGTGCAGTCACACCGGCAACTCATCGACGCCGCCTACGCGCTCAACGAGGGCGGCGGGGGCACGCTCGAGGGGAACACGCCGTTGCTCAACGCGATCCAGGCGGCGGAAAAAGTCCCCGTCAACTATTCGCTCACGGCGAAGAACAGCGGCGGGCACTCGAGCGTCCCGCGCCCGGACAACGCGATCTACCAGCTCGCCGCCGCACTGACGAAGGTCGCGCAATATCGCTTTCCCGTCGCGCTGAATGAGGTGACGCGCCCATTCTTCGAGCGGACGGCGAGCGTCGAGCCGCGCGCGGAGATGGCGGCCGCGATGCGCGCCCTCGCCGCGAACCCGGCCGATTCCGCGGCGGCGGCGACGCTGTCGAACGACCCGCGCTACGCGTCGACGCTCCGGACGAGTTGCGTTGCGACCCGCCTCTCCGGCGGGCACGCCTACAACGCGCTCCCGCAGCTGGCCACCGCGAACATCAACTGCCGCATCGTGCCGACATCGAGCGCCGAGGAAACGATGGCGACGCTTGCCCGCGTCATCGGCGACACGGGGATCGCGATCGGCTACACGGTGCCTAACGTCGAGAAGTTCGGCGCGGCGCCAAGTCCGGTCGAGCCGGAGCTCCTCTCGGCGGCGACGGCGCTGACGAGGAAGATGTGGGGCGACATTCCGGTCATCCCGACGATGTCCACGGGTGCGACCGATGGCCGCTTCCTCCGCGCCGCCGGGATCCCGACGTATGGCGTGAGCGGAATCTTCAGCGTGCCGAGCGAGACGAACGCGCATGGACTCGACGAGAAGCTGCGCGTAAAGTCCTACTACGACGGGTTGGCATTCCTCGACGCGCTCGTCAGGCAGCTGGCGACGTCGCCGCGCACCTGACGCGACGACGCGCTTGCGCCCGACGGCATGGGTGCGATGTGCGCCGGCGCCCCTTCCAGTAACGCTCCGTGCTCGTTCCCAAGCTTTTCACGACGCTCCAGACTTACGACCGCGACCAGTTCCTCGCTGACCTCGTCGCGGGAATCGTCGTCGGCATCGTCGCGCTCCCATTGGCGATCGCGTTCGGTATTGCCAGCGGTGTCGCTCCCGAGCGGGGGATCTACACCGCCATCATCGCCGGATTCGTCATCTCGGCGCTCGGCGGATCACGCGTGCAGATCGGCGGCCCCACCGGCGCATTCGTCGTCATCGTCTACGGGATCGTCCAGAAGTTCGGAGTCGACGGCCTGATGGTCGCGACGCTGATGGCCGGCGTGATCCTCGTCGTCCTCGGCGCGGTGCGACTCGGATCGGTGATCAAGTTCGTGCCGCGGCCCGTGGTGATCGGCTTCACCAGCGGGATCGCCGTGATCATCTTCTCGAGCGAGGTGAAGGATCTTCTCGGGCTCCGCATGGGCGCGCTTCCGGCGGAGTTTCTTCCGAAGTGGGAGCAGCTCCTCCAGCAGCTGCCCACCTTCAACCCGTACGCGATCGGCATCTCGGCGTTCAGTCTCGCATTCATGCTGCTCTGGCCGCGGATCAGCCGACGAGTGCCCGGTCCGTTCGTCGCGCTGATCATCACCGCGGTTGCTGCGCGCCTGTTTCACTTTCCCGTCGAGACGATTGGCAGCAGGTTCGGAGGGATCGCGGCGGGATTTCCCCACCTCAGTTTACCGCACGTTCCTCTGGCACAACTCAGCGTGCTGGTCGTGCCCGCATTCACGATCGCGATGCTTGGTGCAGTCGAGTCGTTGCTGTCGGCGGTCGTCGCTGATGGCATGATCGGCAGCCGGCACCGGTCGAACATGGAGCTGGTCGCGCAGGGGATCGCCAACATCGCGTCGCCACTGTTCGGCGGAATCCCGGCGACCGGCGCGATCGCGCGCACCGCGACGAACGTGAAGAATGGCGGACGCACCCCGGTCGCCGGGATCGTCCACGCGATCACGCTGCTGCTCATCATGCTCTTCGTCGGGCGATTAGCGGCGCAGATCCCGTTGGCGTCGCTCGCCGCCATCCTCGTCGTGGTCGCCTACGACATGAGCGAGTGGCGCACCTTCCGGGCGGAGTTCCATGCGCCGAGGAGCGACATCGCCGTCCTCCTCATGACCTTCTTCCTCACGGTGCTGGTCGATCTCACCGTCGCGATTGGGGTCGGAATGGTGGCCGCGGCATTCCTCTTCATGCGGCGCATGGCCGAGGTGTCCAACGTCAGCGCGGTCACCGCCGAGCTCGAGGACGGCGACGATCCGTACACTACCGCCGGCAACATCGTTAGGCGGAAGGCGGTCCCCAACGGCGTGAGCGTCTTCGATGTGAATGGGCCATTCTTCTTCGGCGCGGTCGCGACGTTCAAGGATACCATTGGCCGAATCGACGGGAATCCGAAGGTGCTGATCATCCGCCTGCGCAACGTGCCGGCGATCGACTCCACGGGGATGCATGCGCTGCGGGACGTCGCGCGGCGATCGCGCGGTGACGGCACGCTCGTGCTGCTATCGGATGTCCAGCCGCAGCCCCTGGCCGCGCTCAGTCGGTCGACGTTGCTCGCCGAGATCGGGCCCGGCAACCTGTTCGACAACGTCGACGACGCGCTGGCCCGCGCCCGCGTTCACCTCGGACTGCCGGCTGTCGATCGCCTGCTGTAACAGTCGCATCGCGCGAGAACGAAGCACCCGTTCCAACCAAAGGCGTGTAGCCGCTATCGAACGGTGGAAGCTCGTCATTGTCTGAAACGAGCAGCCGTGTCCCCCGTAGACCCTGCTATGCGTCACTCACTCTCCCCATCGAATCCTCGCGCCCTCTGGCTCGGGCTCAGCTTCCTGCTGGCAGCGCCGACCGTGCTCGCCGGCCAGGCCTCTGTTCATCCGGTCGCTCCGCCGGTCGCCGCTGCCGTTAGGCGCACCGCGGCGATCGCGATCGACGGTCGCCTCGACGAGGCCGCGTGGGCGAGCGCGACGCCCATTCGCGACTTCCGGCAGTCGCAGCCGGTCGAAGGTGCGCCGGCGTCGTTGCCGACCGAAGTGCGCGTGCTCTACGACGACGTCGCACTCTATATCGGCGCGCGAATGACCGATCCGATGGGACCGCAGGGCATTCGGTCGCCGCTCGCCCGTCGCGATCAGCTGCTGGCCGGCGACGGCAACAATGGATCGTTCAACTCCCTGACCACCGACAAGATCGCGATCGTCCTCGACCCGTATCACAATCATCTCGATGAAGTGTGGTTCGAGGTGAACCCGGCCGGTGTTCGCGGCGATCAATTCAGCGGCGACGATTCGTGGGATCCCGTCTGGCAAGCCGCGGCGCACGTCGACGCGAACGGCTGGACCGCCGAGATGCGCATTCCGTATTCGCAGCTGCGCTTCTCCCGCGACAGCAGCCAGACTTGGGGAATGCAGATCATCCGCTACGCCGACCGGCTCCACGAGCAGGACATGTGGTCGTTCCGCAAACGCAACGAGAGTGGGGGCGCGCCGTTCTTTGGTCACCTGCAGGGACTGACCATCGTCGACCGGCCGCGCCAGCTCGAACTGCTGCCGTACGTCGTCTCGAAGGGAGAGTTCAAGTACGCCGCTCGCGGGGATCCGTACCACACGAATCGCGATGTGGGACTGAACGCTGGTGGTGACCTGAAGTATCTCCTCACCTCCAACCTCACCCTCGACGCCACCTTCAATCCCGACTTCGGCCAGGTCGAAGTCGACCCCGCGTCGCTCAACCTGTCGGCGTTCGAGACGTACTACGACGAGAAACGTCCATTCTTCGTCGCCGGCCGCAGCGCGTTCGGCTTCGGCGGCACGAGCTGCATGTTCTGCAGCAATACCTCGGGACTCGGCGTCTTCTATTCGCGCCGAGTCGGACGCCCGCCGCAGCTCAGCGGCTACGTCGGTGACGCGGCGCAGAACGGCTACGCCGACACGCCGGACAACGCCGCTATCCTCGGCGCCGCAAAGATCACCGGCCGGACAGGCAGCGGCTACACCATCGGGCTGCTCGACGCGGTCGCCAATCGAGTGACGTCGCGCTACGTCACCACGCCCGGCGCCCCGCAGCTCACCCAGGAAGTCGAGCCGCTCAGCAATTACTTCGTCGGGCGGGTGAAGAAGGAATTCAACCAGGGCGCGACGACGATCGGGACCATCCTCACCTCGACCGTTAGGCGGCTCGGTAACGACTCGGTGGCCAGCGATCGGCTGCGCAGCAGCGCGACCGCCGTCGGCCTCGACTGGAGCCACGCCTGGCACCAGCGCGATTACCGCTGGCGGGGCAGCGTCGTCGCATCGGACATCGAAGGCTCGGCGCCGGCGATCGCGCTGGCCGAGCGGTCGAGCGCGCACTACTTCCAGCGCCCGGGACGGACCGTGATATCGGACGGGTTGTTCGACGCGAGCTACGACACGCTCGCTACTTCGCTGCGCGGCTACGGTCTCTACACGCGACTCGCCAAGGAGAATGGCAACTGGCTCTGGGAGACCGCCCAGAATTGGCGCAGCCCCGGCTTCGAGGTGAATGACCTCGCCTATCTCGATCGCGCCGACTATCGCTGGATGAACTTCAACGTCGGCCGGCAGTTCACTATCCCGACGCACTATTACCGGAACTTCGGCGCGCTACTGGGTGGGCAGCAGCAGTTCAACTACGACGGGCTGCGCACCGATCAGCAGGCACAGGCCTACGTCGGGATCGAGTTGCCCAATTATTGGAACGTGCGGACCTTCGCGATCTACCATCCGGCTGTCGACGACGACCGGCTGACG
>JBKJQR010000199.1:0-2523 GCA_046593895.1 Gemmatimonadaceae bacterium
CCGCTACGACGGTCGCCGCGAGGAAGAGCATGCCGACCACGAAGTGCACGGCAACGATCCACGGCGGCAATTCGAGCCAGACGACGACGGCGCCGAGCAGCGCCTGGAGCGGGACGAGCAGCGCCGCCACGATCGCCGGGACCGTGACGTCGCGGCGGTTCCGATACGCGCGCCACGCCCAGACGGCGGTTGCGAAGACGAGCAGCGTGACGAGCGTCGCGGTGGCGCGGTGGCTGAACTCGATGATCGGAGCGCGGCTCTGCGCCGGGACGACGCTGCCCTTGCAGAGCGGCCAGTCGGGACAGCCGAGCCCCGACTCCGTGACCCGGACGATTCCGCCGACCGCGACCAGCCCCCAGGCGGCGACCGCCGCGAAGAGCGCGAGGAGACGGAAACGCAGACTCGTCGTCATTCGGGCCATTCAACCGCGTCGACGCCGGCCGCCACCTGATCAATTTTGATCAAGACCTTCGCCGCTGCGGGATCGAAACTCATCCGCATGCGAGGGACTCGACTGAGGAGGTACCGATCGTGACGACGCCTGCGCCGCCTGCCGCCGAATCACTACCCGACCCCGAGGGCGGAGACCGTACCCGGCCCAGCATGGTCGAGGCGATCATGGACAACCTTTCGTTCTGGACGGTGATCTCGGCGGCGATCGGCCTGCTCTACCTGATCTGGGCGACGGTCGAGATTCTCAGCCGCTACGTCGGTCACGTGCCGTCGGTGGTCCCGTAGCCGTGGCCGCACCCGAGATCACCTCGTCCGTCACGCCCCCTCCGCCCGGCTGGGCGAAGCCACTGCCCCGCGACGAGCGACTCTTCCTCTGGCTCGTGATCGGCTCGGTCGTCGTGATGACCGCATTCGTGATCGGCTGGCTGTACGTCGGCAATCAGAACGTTCCGACGCAAGCCCACGCCACCACACCCGCGATCTTCTCGGCGCAGGTCGCACAATTCGCGAAGCAGTACGGCGGCTCCGACGGGCGCGTCTACGTCCCGCCGGGCAGGGACGCCTACATACTGGCGAGCCGGTACACCTGGTACCCGGACATCGTCCTCGAGAGCGGCAGGGAGTACCGCATCTGGCTCTCGTCCGCGGACGCTCTCCACGGCTTCTCGCTCGTCGGCCAGAACATCAACCTCGAGGTCGCGCCGCGCCACGCAATGGGCGCGAAGTTCACGATCGGTAAACCAGGCCGTTACCTGATCGTCTGCAACGAGTTCTGCGGCCTCGGCCACGCGCACATGACCGGCCACCTCGACGTGATCACACCGCAGGCGATGCAGGCGTACCTGAACACGCATCCGCAGCCGGCAAAGCCCACGGCCCCGGTCGCTCCTGCCTCCGGCGCGCTGGAGCTCGGCGTCAAAGGGAACGAGCTCGCATTCGACAAGAAGGCGCTCACCGCGCGCGCCGGCAAGGTGACGATCGCGCTGACGAACTCGTCCCCGATTCCGCACGACATCGCGATCAGAGGCGCCGGCGTGCATGCGAAAGGCCCGACCGTGACCGGCGGCGGCCGCTCGACCGTCACCGCAACGCTGAAGCCCGGCACCTACACCTTCTACTGCACGCTTCCCGGCCACGAGCAGGGCGGGATGCGCGGGCCCCTGACGGTGACGCCGTGAGCACTCGCGCAGCTCTCGACACCCACGCAATCCGAAAGGTGACTCAATGACGGGATACGCCCAGCCACTGTCGGGAGCGGCGACGAGCGTGCGCGAGGAACGATCGCGCACCTGTTCGGTCACCGGCCTCCGCGTCTACGCCGGGGCACAGGCGCTCACCGTCGCGAACGCCGTCGCCGCCGTCCTCGCCCTGGCGGTCGGCGGGCTCTTCGGGATGCTGATCGGCTTCAGCCGCGCGCCCGGATGGGAGCTCCTCGGTCCGAAGACGTTCTACGCGGCGCTGACCGGGCACGGCGTCGCGGCGCTGATTCTCTGGCCGGTCTTCTTCGAGGTTGCCGCGATGGTCTTCGCATCGAGCATCCTCTTGAACGCGCGCGTCTTCAACATGAGGCTCGGCTGGACGTCGTTCGCGTTGATGTGCGTCGGCTCGGTGATGCTGATCGGCGTCATCCTCGCCGGGCACTCCAGCGTCGCCTTCACCGCGTACCCGCCGCTCGTCGCGAACCAGGCCTTCTACCTCGGGTACCTGATCTTCGCCGTCGGTGTCCTGATCGCGATCGCCAACTTCGCGCTGTCGATCGTCGCGGCCCGGAACGAGGAGACGTTCACCGGATCGTTGCCGTTGATCACGTACGGCGTGGCCTGCGCCGCGATCCTTGCACTCATCGCGATCCTGGCCGGGCTCGTTGCTCTCGTGCCCGCGTGGCTGTATTCGCTGGGATGGATCGGCTCGGTCGAGCCGATCGTCTACCGCGGCTGGTTCTGGGGGCTCGGACACACCCTCCAGTACGTGAACGTCGTTGCGATGGTCGTCGCGTGGTACGCGATCGCCGCACTTACGCTGAAGGCGGGGCCCGTGAACCAGAAGTTCACCCGCTTCGCATTCATCCTC
>JBKJQR010000225.1:0-5915 GCA_046593895.1 Gemmatimonadaceae bacterium
AGCGAGGGCGGGGAGCAGCCAGGAGAGTCCTCCGTCGGCAGCGCCGGCCTTCTCAATCTTCGCCGCGCGAGCAGCCGCGGCGAGCCTCTCTTTCTTCGCAGCGGCAGCCTTCGCAGCAGCAGCCTTTGCACGAGCCTGCACGCGCTCCAGCGCTGCGGCCCGGGCTGCCTTCGCCTTTACCGCAGCGCGAGCCTTTGCGGCAGCGCGAGCCTTTGCCGCCTTCCGCTGGGCGGCAGCCGCGGCTGCCGCCTGTGACGAACGGCTCGACGAGGGGCCTGACGACGAGCTGGAGGAACTCGAAAACGACGGTGACGACGTCGTGCCCGAGGCAGACGACGAGGTCGACGGCGTCGGAGTGGAGGCGCTCGGCTTCGGCGTCGGCTTGGGCGTCGTTGCGGCAGGGGCCGTGTCGGGGGCAGGATCGGGGGAGGGGCCGCCGGCGGCAAGGCCGGCCGGCACCAGCACGAGCGCAGCAACGATCACCGCCGCAACGCGGCGCGAAGTGCACGAGTCACGGCCCGAGAACATCTTTCGCATCGGCAAAGGTCTCCTTCCGATTTCGACGGTAATGGACACCCCGGGCTTGCGATATCCCCCAGTCAGGGCCTTTCGTACCGCCCCATCCCTGCCCCATTTCGGGCCGCAGTTCGGGAATCCTCGCGCCCACCGGGAGGGGAGAGCGGGCGCGGTGCGAGAGCAGTATAGGTGCCAGCCGGAGCAGCAGCGTGCCCTCAAAGCACGGCCAGAAACCGGCTGCTCCTCGATCGGGCGCGGCGCGCACTCGCTACGAACGCACGAACACGATCCATCGGGTTCGCGGCCGCCGAGGATTGGGCTAGCGGAGCGACCGAAGGGACGCGTCGGAGTAGGGCCGAAGCCCTACTCCGATGCCGCTACGCGTTCGGCTCGAGCTCGAGGGCACACGAGTTGATGCAGAACCGCTGGCCGGACGGGCCTGGCCCATCCGGGAAGACGTGACCGAGATGCCCGCCGCAGGCGGTGCAGGTGACCTCGGTCCGGGTCATCCCGTAGCTTCGGTCGACATGCGTGTCGACGCTCTCGAGCGAGGCCGGCTCGACGAAGCTCGGCCAGCCCGAGCCGGAGTCGAACTTGGCGTCCGAGCGAAACAGCTCGGCTCCGCACCCGGCGCAGCGATACATGCCGGGGGTCTTCTCGTCTGTATAGGCGCCGATGAAGGCCCTCTCGGTTCCCTTCTCGCGCAGCACGACGTACTGCTCCGGGGTGAGGCGGGCGCGCCACTCGGCGTCGGTCAACTGTGTTTTCTGATCCATGTTCATGACCGTACCGTCCGGGACGGACCCGAAGCGTTACAGGATGACGAGGGAAACGGCCACAAACTGAACCGACGCCGCGGCCACGACGAGCGCATGGAAGATCTCGTGGTACCCGAACGTGGCGGGAAACGGGTTCGGCCGGTGTGTGGCGTACACGATCGCACCGACCGTGTAGAGGACGCCACCAATCATGACAAGGATCGATCCGGGCAGGCCGACGCCGGAGAGCATCTGCGGGATCGTGATCACGCCGACCCAGCCGACGGCGATGTACGCGAACACCGACACCCACTTCGGGGCGTCGAGCCAGACGAAGTTGAGAACGAGACCGAGCGCCGCACCGAACCAGACGGTCGCGAGGACGATCCAGCTGACCGCTCCCTCGAACGCGAGGAGCGCAAACGGCGTATACGTCCCTGCGATGAAGAGGAAGATCGTCGAGTGGTCGAGGCGCCGGGCCCAGACGCGCCGGGCCGCAGTCTTGAAGGGATAGCGGTGGTAGAGGGCGCTCGCCCCGAACATCGCGACGAGCGCCATGCCGTAGACCCAGGCCGCGAACCGCGGCCGCGCGCCGTCGGCGAGAACGACCAGCACGAACCCCGCCGCGATCGCAACGAAGAACGCCCAGAGGTGAGACATCCCGCGGAAACGGGGCTTCTCCAACATGGCCACGCTCCTATTCTGCCTTGTCGAAGCCCCCGCGCCTCCCGCAGCCCGCGTGCTCCGAGCGCTCACACTCTTCCTCGAGTGACAGAACTCCGTCCAATGCCCGAGACGGTCAGCGACGACAACCTCCTCAGCCTCGCATTGGTCGATGCTTCGGTGAGAAGCTCATCTGGGCGACGGACAAACGAGCTCAACGATGTTCTCGACACCGCCGAGTGGAGTGGCTGAGCAGTGCGCTCGTCCCGCCCGCACCGAGAACCACCGGACGAGCGTTACCTACACTCCCTTCGAGGGCCGTTAGCTCAGTTGGTAGAGCAGGGGACTTTTAATCCCAAGGTCGCTGGTTCGATCCCAGCACGGCCCACTACGATAGCCCCGTAAATACGCGGTTTTCTGTTGTCATTTTTGTATTGAACGACGAACGTATGTGCGTACGCTCACTCAGCTTGTTGCAGCTGGTTGCAGTTCGTTGCGGCTTGTTCAATGGGAGGCTCTATCCCTTGTGCGGCGGGCGACGACGGCCTCATCGCCCTCTGGCTGCCTGGAGTGTCGGGTTGCTGCCGGGGTCGGCGCCGAGTCGCCCTCGACCCCCTGCGCCATTCATCGGTCTCGGATCGCGTTTAGAACTCGATTAGGTAGCGGGGCTGGAAGGCTTGGTCGGTGACGCGGACTCCGGCGATTCTGTCGACGCGATAGCTTCTGATGGCGCCGTGGTCGTTGACGACCATGAGCAATGTGTTGCCGTCTCGGCTTCTGCGTATTGAGTAGGGCTCGATGGTGCGAGCGCCCTGGCGGCCTTGCTCGGCTCGGTAGTCGATCTCGACCTTGAGTCTGTTGGCACCGGCGAAGCGGAGGAGCTCGAGTGGTACGCCGCGCCGCCAGGAGACCATCGCGGTGGGCGCTGTCCAGCCGGGGTCGAGGTCGCCGAGTTCGACGCGAGGGAGGGGTGCGACCCTTTGTTGGCCCTGGAGCCAGGCGAAAATGCTGTCGAGCTCGGCCCAGAATTCGACGAAGGGCGGCAGGTGTGGGAGTTGATGAGCGAGCATGTTGTGCCATTCCTGCTCGATCTCTTCCCGGTAGGGGGAATTGCGGATCGTGTTCGCGTCGGGGAGCGCGATGCCAGCGTGGTCGCATTTCTGCTCGAGTGCAACTCTGACTGCCCTGACCTCGCCGATCAGATCCGGATGGCGGTAAAGATGAACGACGTCATAGAGATCGCGGGGCCGGCAGCGCTCGGCGAGCGCGCGGATCTTCTCGGCCGCGAGATCCGCGATCGTGTAGGCGAGCGCGCCTCGCGTCGGCAGCGGTTGATCGCTGTAGGGGTGGACAATGGCGCGTCGTATTGGCCGGTGGACGAGCGCCTCGTCGCTGGTGAGGTCGAGCTTGATCTTGGGCAGCGTAGGAGGTGCGGTTGGACCGCGGAACGCGATCCGTGCCTCTGTCGTCGGGTTGCCGCGCAGGTTCTGGCGGCGTCGAAACGAGCGCTCGTCGAGCGTGATCTGGAGTCCCGCTTGCTCGTCGAGCCAGTCGCCGATGCGGCCGAAGATCGGGACGAGTTGCTCAGGCGCTTCCGGTCCGCCATCGATGATGGTGAAGTCGAGGTCCTCGGAGAAGCGGTAGGTCTCGTAGTAGCACTTGCGGAGGCAGGTTCCGCCTTTGAAGACCCAGGTCGGCCCGAGGTCGGGGTCTTCAGCGATAGCGGCGAGCATCCAGCCGAGCGCGTGGTCCTTCTCGATAACGTTGTCTCGGAGCTGCCACTCGGCCTGCAGCGCCCTGATCTCCGCGACCGGGATCACGAGGGTTGCTCTCGTCGGACCGCAACGTTGACGCGTATCCCCCATCCCGCTGCGCGCGGCCCACGCGGAGGTGCGGTCGGGTCAAGCAGCACAACGCCACCCGGGATCCGCTCGTGGCACGCACCACGCAGACCGTCGTCAGGCAGTTCGGCAGCCTCGAGCAGGTAGCCGAGTCGTTTGAACACGGCCTTGTTGCCGAGCCGGTCACCGTAATCGACGAGCGTTCTCGAGTCGTGCTCGCTCAGATAGGAGGTCAGAATCTCGGCGCAGAGTCGGATGCCCCCTCCGAGCCGGGGGTCATCGAGAATGTCGACAACGGTTCTTGCTGGATCGGCAACACGAACACGGCGGTCTCCCCGCCAGACGCCGGTGGTTCCCCAGTCCAGGAGAGTGGCGGGCACGTGAAGCACATGGAAGTCGTGATCGAGCAGGCGATCGCGCGTGTGCCTCACGCGGCTCGCTGTCTTGACGATCGTTGTCCGAAAGACCTGCTCGGTCAGGTTCCAGTGACTTGCGGCCGTCCAGCCGGTGAAGTAACAGGGGCACCAGACCGCATCAGCGAGCACGAGCGGATCCTCCGACCACGACCTCGGGTCCTCAGCGTCCACCGGCACAGGGATATAGAGACCGCGCCGGACACGCCGAAGCCACCCCTGCTCAGCCCAACGAGCGAGACGCTTCGCCGCCACCACATGATCAACGCCGAGCGCACCGGCGACGTCAGCCACCGACACGAGCCGGCACCCACGGCCAACCACCGATGCAAGCTCCTCGCGACCCGACCTCGAGATACCACCCGCGTTCAACATCACAGCACCATTAATTCCTTTCTAAAGGGAAGATTAGGTGTTGTGACATCGGATGTCAAGACACCCGTATTTCTTGTTGTGTGGGAAGTATTGGCGCCGTGCCGTCGCCCGAGACACGCTATCGGCAAGGCTCGCCCCGGCGCTCGACTGCGGTGCCGCGCCAGAGCCGATCGCTGCTAGAACGGCGACATGGATGTACTCCCGCTCAGTGAGCCACTGAACGACTTCGTCCTCGACCCGCGACAGCGGGAGATCTGTGAGCTTCTGACGCTGGTCGGGCCGGAGCCCGCCACGTTCTTCGCGGATGCGTGTCGGATCATGAACGGGGCTGCTGGCGTCAGGACGCAGACGCACCTCGCGGCGCACCTGTTGCGCGAGATCGAAGGGCGGTTGCACGAGGTGTTCAGCCCGATGCTGTCGCGCGAGGCGAAGGGGCGGATCGCCGAGGCGGGAAAGAGCGAGGAGTCGCATCGGGCGAAGATCGGTGCGGCAGCCGAGATCCTCGGCCTCGATGGGCCGGCGCTCGAACAATGGCTTGACTACGCGCTCCAGCTGCACAAGCTTGCGCACCGCGCGTCGCTCGCCGGCCCGCGCGACGTCGCCGAGTTCCGCGAGCACTTCGCGAACGGGCAGAGCGTCCTGCTCGCTGTGCTGCGCCGTCTCCAGACGATCTACATCGAGGCGCGCCCGCTCGTTCAGGAGCTCGCCGCCGTCCGCGGGCCGACGACGGGGCACCTGAAGCGGCTCCGCAACAAGGTGCCGCACAGCACGGTGATCCTCGGCGAGTTTTTCGCAGCGGCACAACTCGCCTGGTTTCCACTCCTGCGCGAGGACGGTTACTTCGAAAACCCGCCGCCGCTCGAGGCGGACGAAGAAGGACGAGTCGCGTACGCCGAGTGGCCGGCGGCCCGCTTCCTCGTGCGAGCCGCCGCCGTGGAGGATTTGCAGGCCCGGGTTGTCGAGATACTTAACGCGCTCGACACGAACAACTCGGAGGCGCGGGACGCAACCGTCGAAGCCGCGGTCGCGATGCCAGCTGCGCGTGCGGCGCAGCTCGCGACGAAGATCGCCAGCTACATCAGCACCTCTGAGACCTGGTGGACGCCGCGCCACTCCGAAGGGCTCGTGACGCATCTTGTCGAGGGCGGCGAGGTTGCGGCGGCGCTCGAGGTGGCGGAGCCGCTGCTTGCGTCTGCTCCGCAAATAGCGGACTGGAGGATGCGGCACGCGTTGACCGATCTCGTGCCGAGGCTCTTCCCTGCAGCCGGTCTCGAGGGCCTCGCGTTGCTGCGGGATCTCCTTGCGGAGGAGCTGACTGCGGAGGGAAGGGAAGAATCGAACGATCTGTC
>JBKJQR010000246.1:0-8021 GCA_046593895.1 Gemmatimonadaceae bacterium
CCGCCCGACTACGATCTCGCCGGGTTCATCGTCGGCATGGTCGAGGAGTCGCGGGTACTCGGCCCGTCGCGCGTCAGGCAGGGCGATGTGCTGATCGGCCTCGCCAGCTCGGGGTTGCACACCAACGGGTATTCACTGGCGCGACGGATCGTTGCCGATCGGATGCGACTCGGCGCGGACGATCGCTATCCCGGAACGGAGCAAAGCGTCGCCGACGTCCTGCTCGCGGTGCACCGGTCGTACGTCGCCGCGCTGCGTCCGGTGCTGGATCACATTCACGCGATGGCGCACATCACAGGCGGCGGATTACCGGGGAACCTGAACCGCGCGTTGCCGGGTACAATGGACGCCGCAGTGGACACGCGAAGCTGGGCGATTCCCGACGTCTTTCTCCAGTTGGCGCGAGCGGGTGGCGTCGAGCGGGAAGAAATGTTTCGCGCGTTCAATATGGGCGTCGGTATGGTAGTGATTGCCGACCCCACGTCGGCCGACCGCGTGTGCGCGTCGGCGACGGCGGCCGGTGTCGCTGCCTGGCCGATGGGACACGTGGTCGCTGGAGCCGGGCGAGTCGTTCTCAACTAACGCGGAGCACAGCGAATGAAGCACAATCTTCTTGTCATAACGGGCGCGCTGGTGGTGAGCGCGGTGTCGGCGCAGGCGCAAGGCGGTGCGAGCGATCCGCAGTGCAACAGCGGAATCACCCCGCAGCGGAATGCGTGCAACACCGCCGTCGACCTGTTCAACTACATGGCGCCGCAGCTCGGCACGTCCATCGTCGGTGGCAACACGACGTTAGGCCAGGGCGGAGCGCTCGGTGGCCCCGGACACTTTGCGATCACCCTGCGCGCCAACGCGCTCGCCGGCACGTTGCCGCAGGTCGACAAGTACGATCCGACGAGTTCGACACGCACGCTCGACACGAAGAATCAGGTGCTCGGCCTTCCGACGGTTGACGCGGCGATCGGCGTGTTCAGCGGCCTTCCGCTCAGCGTGACGCGGATCGGTGGCCTCGACCTCCTGCTCAACGGCTCATTTCTTCCCGAATACAGCGGCAGTGGCGTCAGTGTCAAGCTGCCTAACGGCAAGATCAACATCGGGTACGGTGCTCGCATCGGCCTCTTGCAGGAGGGGCTGCTCACCCCCGGCATCGGCTTCAGCTACATGAAGCGCGACCTGCCGACCGTCGACCTCAGTGCGCAGAACGGCACGACGCGCTTCGACGTCAAGGATTTGGCTGTGAAGACAACCAGCTGGCGGGTGACGGCGAGCAAGTCGCTCATCGCATTCGGGTTGGCGGCGGGCGTCGGTCAGGACATGTACGATTCGCGCGCATCGATCAACGCGACCACCACGCTCGTGCCGCTCAGCGCATCGTTCAACGGCAGTCGGTCGATCACGCGCACGAACTACTTTGCCGATCTCTCGCTGAACATCGTCGTCGTCAGGTTCGTCGCCGAAGTCGGGATGGTGCAGGGTGGAAAGATCACGACGTACAACACCTTCAACGGCAAGGCAGCGGATGCCTCACGCCTCTACGGCTCAGCGGGTATTCGCGTCGGGTTCTGATTTGCGGTAGCTTTGAGCGCGGCGTCGTCTCGCTGGCCGATTGCCAGCCAGGCGGCGCCGCTTTCTGTTGCTGATCCTTCACGGCGCACACGATACCACGCAATGCGCACCGGTTTCCGCGCCGCACGCGCCGAAGCACCGCACGGCAAGAGGACGCCGTGAACGAGCCCGACCTCCGCTACATGCGGCGCGCGCTGGCGCTGGCGCGGCGCGCCTGGGGGCAGACGTCGCCCAACCCGATGGTCGGCGCCGTCATCGTCCGCGACGGCGCGATCGTCGGCGAGGGGTTTCATGCACGCTATGGCGCCGAGCATGCCGAACCCGTCGCGTTGGCCGCGGCGGGGGACCGGGCGCGCGGCGCAACGATGTACGTGACTCTCGAACCGTGCGCGCATCAGGGCAAGCGGCCGCCCTGCGCACCGGCGGTCGTCGCCGCAGGGATTGCCCGCGTGGTGATCGCGACGACGGATCCGAATCCGATCGCAACGGGCGGCGCGGCGGTTCTGCGAGCGGCGGGCATCGCGGTCGCTTTCGGCGTCGCCGGTGATGAGGCGCGCGAACTCAATGCGCCATTCCTTCATCGCTTCGTATCCGATCGGCCGTGGGTCACGCTCAAGCTCGCGACATCGATCGATGGCGCGATCAGCGATGCAGCGCGATCAGCCGGCTGGCTCACCGGCGCGGAATCGCGGCGCGAGGTCCACCGGCAGCGCGCGGGCTCTGATGCGATCGCTGTCGGCATCGGAACAGTACTCGCCGACGATCCGCTGCTCACCGTTCGCGGTGTGCGCAAACCGCGTGTCGCCCCGGTCCGCGTCGTCTTCGACCGAGGGGCGCAGCTTCCACTGGATTCGCGGATCATTCGTTCGGTGCGGACCGCGCCCGTCATCGCGATCACCGCTGGCTCGGCGCGGGCACGGGAACAAGCGCTGGAGCGGGTGGGCGCGACCGTTCTGACGGTGACGGGCACCACCGACGCCCTGCGCGCGTTGAAGGATCGTGGAGTCGATTCGCTCTATGTCGAGGGCGGGGCGGGATTGGCGGGAGCGCTGCTCGAGGCGGATGCGGTGGACCGATTGATTATCTTCCGGTCACCGGTCGTGCTCGGCGCGGGATCGCTGCGGGCGTTCGAGCGGGCACCGAGCTTCGCCCTCCCATCCGCGCCGCGCTACCGTGTACTGCGGCAGCGGCGCTACGGCGACGACGACATGACCATCTACGCACTGCGCTGAGTGTTCACCGGACTCGTTGACGACGTCGGTACCATCGAGCAGGTCATCGCGACCGATGCGGGGCGCGAGTTGCGCGTGCGCTGCCGCTACGACGACATTGCCGACGGCGAAAGCATCGCGGTGAATGGCGCCTGCCTGACGGTCCGCGCGCATGGCGCGGGCTGGTTCACCGCCGCTGCGGTGGTCACGACGCTCGATCGGACGACGATCGGCGAATGGCAGGCCGGCACGCGGCTCAACCTCGAGCGCGCGCTCCGCGCCGGCGATCGGCTCGGCGGGCACATCGTGCAGGGTCATGTCGATTGCGTCGGCGACGTGGTTGGCGTCGAGCGTCGCGACGACGCGCTGCTGATCGACGTCGCTGTACCCGAGGAGATGTCGTTGCTGATGGTGCTCCACGGCTCGGTGACGGTGGATGGCGTCAGCCTGACGGTGAACGAACTGCCCGCGCCGGGTATATTTCAACTGTCGATCATCGAGTACACCGAACGGCTCACCACGCTCGGCGCACTAACGACCGGGAGCCGCGTGCACGTCGAGGCCGACGTGATCGCGAAGCACGTGCAACGACTGTTCGCCGCGCAGCGCGCGGCGCTCACATAAGGGCGGCATCATGGAATTCGGAACGATCGAGCAGGCGATTGCCGACATCGGCGCCGGAAAACTGATCATCGTCGCCGACGACGAGGACCGCGAGAACGAAGGAGACCTCATCTGCGCGGCGTCGCTCGCGACCCCGGAGATGGTGAACTTCATGATCCGGCGCGCCGGCGGGATGATCTGCCTCGCGCTCACCAGCGAACGCGTCGACCAGCTCGGGCTCGATCCGCAGGGCTCGGAGAATACGGATGCGATGCGCACCGCATTCACCGTCAGCATCGATGCGGCGCCGCGCTTCGGTGTGACGACGGGTATCAGTGCGCAGGATCGCGCGACGACGATTCGCGTTGCCGTCGATCCGGACTCCGTTCGATCGGACCTCCGTCGCCCTGGGCACGTCCATCCGCTCCGTGCTCGCGAGGGCGGTGTGCTCGAGCGCGTGGGCCACACGGAAGCGGCGGTCGATCTCGCGCGGCTCGCCGGGCTGCATCCGGCGGGCGTGATCTGCGAGATCCTCAACGAGGACGGGACGACGGCGAAGCGCCCGCAGCTCGAGGCGTTCGCCGAGCAGCACGGGCTGACTTTCATAACGGTCGCCCAACTCGTCGCCTATCGCTTGAAGAACGAGCGACTCGTTCATCGCGTCGCCGAGGCGCGGCTGCCGACCGAGCACGGAACCTGGCGGATCATCGGCTACCACAACGATGTCGACAGCCACGAGCATGTCGCGCTGGTCAAGGGCGACGTGACCGGTGGTGCCGACGTGCTCGTGCGCGTGCATTCGAAGTGCCTGACGGGCGATGTCTTTCACTCGCAGCGCTGCGATTGCGGATGGCAGCTCGACAACGCAATGGCGATGATCGAGCGCGAGGGGAAGGGCGTCATCGTGTATCTCGACCAGGAAGGACGCGGGATCGGGTTGCTCAACAAGCTCAAGGCGTACGAGCTGCAGGACCGTGGCGCCGATACGGTCGAAGCCAATGAGCAGCTCGGCTTCAAGCCTGACCTGCGCAACTACGGCATCGGCGCACAGATCATCCTCGACCTCGGCATCCACTCCATCCGCCCGATCACCAACAACCCGCGCAAGCTCATCGGGCTCGAGGGCTACGGGATCGGCGTCGGCGAGCGGGTGCCGATCGTCCAGCCGGCCCACGACGAGAATTCGGGGTACCTCAGCGTGAAGCGCGACAAACTCGGTCACCTGCTCGCCTCGTAGTCAAAGCCGCGGCGCTGCCGCGCCTCCTCCGCTATTTTACAATTCGATCGTCGTGCGCCAACTACCCGTCATCCACCCAACGAGCATGGCCGAGTTTTCCGGGGAGCCTAACGGTGCCGGGCGGCGCTTCGCCGTCGTCGCCAGCCGCTTCAACCAGCAGATCACCGAGAAGCTCGCCGCGGGCGCGATCGACGCACTGACCAGGCACGGCGCCGCGTTCGACGACGTCGACATGGTCTGGGTGCCCGGTGCATGGGAGCTCACCGCCGCCGTCCGCCGCCTGCTCGCCACCGACCGTTATGACGCGATCGTCGCCGTCGGCGCGGTCATCCGCGGCGAAACCCCGCACTTCGGTTTCGTCGCCGGTGAAACGTCGCGCGGCCTCGCCGACGCCAGCGCCGAATTCGACCGGCCGATCGGTTTCGGGGTGCTCACCTGCGACACCGTCGCCCAGGCCGAAGCGCGCGCTGGTGGCGAATACGGCAACAAGGGATGGGACGCGGCGCTCGCGGCGCTCGAGATGGCCGACCTGTTCGATCGGCTCGAGGCCGGCGACGATGATTCGGATTGAGTCGCGCGCCCGCTCCCGCGCGTTGCAGGCGCTGTATGCATGGGACATGCGCGACAACCAGTCGCTCGACCGCGTCGCGACCGCGATCTGGGACGATCTCTCGGTGCCGCCAGCCGAGCGCGCGCTGGCGCGCAAGATCGTCAACGTCGTCGTTGCCGACGGTGCGAAGATCGACAAGGAGCTCGAGGCAGTCACCACCAACTGGCGCCTCGAGCGGCTCGGCGCGATCGACCGCGCCGTGCTGCGACTCGCCGCGGCCGAGTTGATGACGGGCGAGACACCGCCCAAAGTCGTCATCCAGGAAGCCGTGCGACTCGCCGAACGTTATGGCTCGGTGCAGAGCGCGCGTTTCGTGAACGGGATCATCGATGCGGTCGCGCGCCGATTGGGGCGTCTCTGATGCCCACCGCGCGCAGCGATCGTTGATGCGGCTGCTCGTCGTCAACTGGCAGGATCGCCAGAACCCGCAAGCGGGCGGCGCTGAGCTCCACCTCCACGAAATCTTCGGGCGGATCGCCGCGGCGGGGCACGCCGTCACGCTGCTCTGCTCGGGATGGGACGGCGCACCGCGTCGCGTCGTTCTCGACGGGATGGACGTGCATCGCGTCGGAACGCGTTACTCCTTTCAGTTTCTCGCGCGCCGCTACTACGCCCGGCATCTCGCCGCCGAGCGGCACGACGTACTGATTGAAGACGTCAACAAGGTCCCGCTCTACACGCCGCTCTGGGGTGCACGTCGCACAGTCACGATCGTGCCGCACCTGATGGGGACCACGGTGTTTCGCGAAGCACCGCTGCTGCTCGCGTCAGTGGTCTGGCTCGCCGAACGGCCGTTCCCACTCGTCTATCGCCGGACGCCATTCGAGGTGATCAGCGAGAGCACACGTGATGACCTCGCCGCGCGTGGAATTCCCGCCGCGAATGTCCGCGTGATCTACTGCGGAATCGATTGGGCGACATACACGCCTGCTCCCGCACTGCGCGCCGAGGAACCACTCTTCGTTTACCTCGGCCGGCTGAAGCGGTACAAGGGCGTCGACATCGTCATCCGCGCATTTGCGGCGATGTCCTACCCCGGTGCAACGCTCGCGATCGCCGGGAGTGGCGACTATCGGCCCGCGCTCGAGGCACTCGCGAGTTCGCTTGACCTCGGCGATCGCGTGCGGTTTCTTGGATTCGTGAGCGAGGCGGAGAAAGTCGCGCTCCTCCGCCGCGCTTGGGCGCTCGCGTTCGCGTCGCCGAAAGAGGGGTGGGGGATCACGAATCTCGAGGCGGCCGCATGTGCGACGCCGGTCGTGGCATCGGACTCGCCGGGATTGCGGGAATCGGTGCGCGACGGCGAAACCGGCTTGCTCGTTCCGCACGGCGATGTCGGCGCGATGGGTCGCGCGATGGCGCGGCTTGCCGGTGATCGGCGTCTCGTCGATACCTTTGGGATGAACGGCCGGCGATTTGCCCAAACATTCACGTGGGATCGCGCCGCGAAGGAAACGCTGGCGCATCTGGCCGAAATTGTCGGCCGGCCAGTGTAGTACCAAACAGCAGTGTCATGCAGGATGGAGGAACAACCGATGGAGCTGGTGCTGCATTCGCATAACGCGACGGTGTCGGACGTGATCAGGGAGCGGGCCGAGCGTCTCGTCCGGCGGCTGGCGCCGCGGTTCGGGCGGATCATTCATGCGACGGTGCGCTTTGCCGACGATGGTCCGCTCAACCGGGTCGAAATCGAGTTCCATGCGGCTGGCGGCCGCCGAATCGTCTCCGAAGGAACCGGCCGATACTTCGGGCCCGCCCTCGCCCACGCCGGTGCGCGACTCCGCGCCCAGCTCGATCACGGCAAGCGTACCCGTCGCGAGCTCTCGCGCGACGGTGGTCCCGTGCCGCTCGCCAACGCGTCGTGACGGCACCGGTTACCGTTGGAAAGCTCTTCGACTCGCTGCGCGACCGGCTTTCGCTCGAGCTGCTGAGCAGCGACGCCGGTCTTGGGCGCGAGATCGTCAGCCCCGAGGCGTCGAGCCCGGGGCTCGTGCTTGCGGGCTACGTCGAGCGCTTCGTGCCTAACCGTGTGCAGGTACTCGGCGAGACGGAGATCAGCTTCCTTGCTTCGCGCGATCACGAGCTGCGACACAAGGCGGTAACGGCGTTCTTCTCCTTCGCCGTGCCCGTCGTCTTCGTGACGAAGGGCCAGGAGCTTCCGAGCGGACTGCTCGACGCAGCGAACCACGCCGGTGTCGCCATTCTCCGCTCGCCGCTCAAGACAAACGAATTTTATCGGCGGCTCAAGCCGTGGCTCGAGGACGAGTTCGCGCCGCAGGCGACGTTGCACGGATCGCTGGCCGATGTCTTCGGCGTCGGCTTGCTCTTCATCGGGAAGAGCGGCATCGGCAAGTCGGAATGCGTGCTCGATCTCGTCGAGCGCGGACACAGGCTGGTCGCCGATGATGTGGTGATCGTCAAGCGCCGTGGGAACGATGTACTGATCGCGCGCGGTCATGAACTGCAGCGACACTACATGGAGGTGCGCGGTATCGGCCTCGTCGATATTCCGGCGATCTTCGGCGTGCGGTCGGTGCGCCAGCAGAAGCGGATCGAAGTCGTGGTCCAGCTCGAGGAGTGGTCGCAGGAGATGGTCATTGATCGCACTGGCCTGGAGTACGAGACGACCACGATCCTCGGCGTCGAGGTTCCGAAGATTCGCGTCCCGCTGAATCCCGGGAAGAACATAACGGTCCTCGCCGAGGTGATCGCGCTGAATCTCCTGCTGCGCTATAGCGGGATCGATGCGGCGCAGCTATTCAACGAGCGGTTGATGGCGCGAATGAACGCCGCCGGT
>JBKJQR010000301.1:0-3371 GCA_046593895.1 Gemmatimonadaceae bacterium
GCAGCGCACGCGCTATGCATCGATGCACGGCGTCGACTGCAACGCGCATGTGCCCGGCCGTTGGCTCGACGCGCACGGCGACACCAGCCGGAGCGCCCGCGCGCTGCTCGTCGCCGCGGCGAACCGGCTCGGACTGTCGGCACGCGGTGGTAGCCGCGTGCCGACAGGCCGAGCCGGTTTGCCGCGGCGACGAGGAGCGCGCGGGCGCTCCGGCTCGTGTCTCCGTGCGCGTCGAGCCAACGGCCGGGCACATGCGCGTTGCAGTCGACGCCGTGCATCGATGCATAGCGCGTGCGCTGCGCGGCGCGCGCCAACTCGACGCGAACGCGGACCGCCGCCGACCGCTCGCCTCCCTGTGCAACGAGCTGTCCGATCGGCACCGCCGACACGGTAACATGCATGTCGATTCGATCGGACAGCGGTCCCGAGAGCCGCGACCGGTACCGCGCGACGTCAGCGCTCGCGCAGACGCATGGATGTGCCGCGTCGCCACTGTATCCGCACGGGCACGGGTTCATCGCGCCGACCAGCGTGAAGCGCGCCGGAAAGGCGACCGACGCGTTGGCGCGGGCGATGATCACGCGTCCTTCCTCGAGCGGTTGACGCAACGCATCGAGAACCGCACGCGGAAATTCGAGCAGCTCATCGAGAAAGAGCACTCCGTGGTGCGCAAGACTCACTTCACCGGGACGCGGCGCCGAGCCTCCGCCGACGAGACCCGCCGACGAGACCGAGTGGTGCGGTGCGCGAAAGGGCCGCGATGTCAGCACGCCGAGCGATAGCGTCCCCGCAACCGAATGAATCGCGGTCGCCTCGAGTCGTTCGTCCTCGGTCAAGCCGGGGAGGATTCCTGGCAGGCGCCGCGCGAGCATCGTCTTCCCCGCCCCGGGCGGCCCGACCAGCAACAGGTTGTGGCCGCCGGCGGCGGCTACCTCGAGGGCGCGCTTTGCCGACTCCTGGCCGGCGACGTCGGCGAGGTCCAGCGCATCGTCTACTCGAGCATCCGCCGGAACCGCGACGACGACGCGATCAAAGCGGCCCCGCCTAACGCTGGCCACCAGTGCGGCGAGCGTCGGGGGCGCAGCGATCTCCAACCCGCCGACCAGCGACGCCTCGGCCGCGTTGGCCGGCGGCACAACGAAGATCGGATGATCGGCGGCGCGCGCGGCGATACGCGCCATCGGCAAGACACCGCGCACCGCGCGAATCGATCCATCGAGGCCGAGTTCCCCGGCGACGATCAGCTTCGCCGCACAATCGGCCGGGAGCTGACCAGTCGCCAACAGGATCCCTACCGCGATCGGCACGTCGAAGGCGGTGCCTTCCTTCCGCACATCGGCCGGCGCGAGATTCACCGTTAGGCGGCGCGGCGGGAGGATGAACCCGGAATTGATCAGCGCCGCCGAAACCCGTTCGCGGCTCTCGCGGACGGCTCCAGCGGGGAGTCCGACCACGGTGAACTGCGGAAGTCCGTTGGCGGCGTCGGTCTCGACGGTCACGTGGTACGCGTCGATGCCGAGCACCGCGGCAGATCGGATGGCGGCGAGCACGATTGCAGGTTAGTACCGCCGCGGAGATGCCCCGAATCCTTTCCCCGCCCGACGCATCAACGCGTCGCCGACTGCTCGCCCTCAGCCCTCGACGCGAAAGTAGGCGCGAATGCACGCACTGACGAGTCGTTCGCGGAGCTGCATCTGCTCCGCGCGTGCAACGGCCGACGTCGGCTCGGGTAACGCGTCGTACAGGTTCTTGAACGCGAGGATGAGCGCTTCCGGGCGCATCGCCCGCTCGCGCGCTTCAGCTACTACCGCGGCAACCGCAGAGTTGAGCTTCGCCTCGCCGTCAGCGCGCCGCTCGAGATGGCACACGACGGCCTCGCGCAAAGCTCCCGTCGTTTGCGCCGACAATGCGCACGGGTGCGGCTCTGACGGCGGTTCGAAAGCCATTATGCCGCTCTGAGTGGCGGATTTTCCGAACACGCGGGGGGTCGCGGTCGGGAAGTCATCATACGACTTTCGACCACCGGCGTCAAATGTTTGCCGGTCTGGGGATTGCAGCCTCTCGGTCGTCCTTCGTAACGATCCCGACCCCTCCTGCCACCGGATCTGGGTGAAGCTCCCGAACGTAATGCGCGCCGCCGTCATAACCGCCCCCGGTGGCCCCGAGGTACTCCGCATCGAGCAGCGCCCACTTCCGACCCCCGATTCGCGAGAAGTCCTCATCCGCGTGCATGGCTCGGCGATGAACCGTGCCGACGTCCTGCAACGGCAGGGGCGGTATCCCCCGCCGCCCGGCGCATCGGCTGATATCGGCGGAATGGAGATCGCCGGAACAGTCGTCGCCCGCGGGGCGGGCGCGACGCGGTGGCCGGACGGCGCCCGCGTCTTCGGGCTCGTCGCCGGTGGAGCACATGCTGACTACGTGGTCGTCGACGAGGGCGCAGTCGCTGCAATTCCCGATTCGCTCGACTGGACAGCCGCCTCCGCGGTTCCGGAAGCGTTCATTACCGCGAACGACGCGCTCGATCAGGGCCGACTTCGCGGCGGACAGGTCGTGCTGATTCACGCCGTTGCCAGCGGAGTCGGCCTCGCCGCGGTGCAGCTGGCACGCGCCCGCGGCGCGATCGCGTTAGGCAGCTCGCGAACAGTCGAGAAGTTGGCGATTGCGCGCGAGCTCGGGATGGCAGATGGTTTCGATGCGTCGCAGCCTCTCGACGGCCTGGGAGAGTGGGCTCGCCAGCGTAGCGCCGGGCGCGGTGCGGACGTCGTCCTCGATCTCGTCGGCGGGGGCTACGTCAAGCCATCGATTGACGCGCTCGCATTCCACGGGCGGCTGATCCTGATTGGAACCGTTGCCGGTGCCGAAGCCGCGATCTCGCTCGGGCCCGTGCTCCGGAAACGGCTGACCATTCGCGGAACGGTGCTGCGCTCGCGGGCGTTGGACGAGCGAACACGGGATGCGGACGCGTTCGCGCGCACGGTCATCCCGCTGCTGCGATCCGGCGCGGTACGTCCCGTCGTCGACCGGGTGTTCACCCTGGAACAGATCGCCGACGCGCATGCACTCGTCGAGTCGAATACGACGGTCGGCAAGGTGGTCATCCGGATGACGAGCGACGGCTAACTCGATCCACCCAGTCATCACGTCGTTCACGCAACGCTGGTCGGCTGCTCCTGGCACCGAACCACCGATATTCCCCTCCCTAACGGTCAACAAATGAGCAGCCCGACGAACATCGCGACGATCAACCCCGCCACCGGCGAAACCGTTCGGACCTTCGCAGCACACGATGCGGCGGAGGTCGACCGGCGGATCGGCCTCGCCGCGATGGCGTTTCGTGCCTGGCGCAGCGCACCGACCGCCGTCCGCAC
>JBKJQR010000028.1:0-16799 GCA_046593895.1 Gemmatimonadaceae bacterium
GTCAGGCACCTCGCAGCCGTCGAGAATCAGCTCGGTGGTGCTCGATGCGCGGATGCCGAGCTTGTCCTCCTTCTTGCCGACCGCGAAACCGGGAAACTCCTTCTCGACGATGAACGCCGTGATCCCCTTGTAGCCCGCGCTCGGGTTCGCGTTGGCGAAGATGACGAAGATCCCCGCCTCGGCGCCGTTGGTGATCCACAGCTTGCGGCCGGTGAGGATCCACGTGTCGCCCTTCTTCTCGGCGCGCGTCGCGAGTCCGAAGGCGTCGGAGCCGGAGCCCGGCTCGCTCAGCGCGTAGGCGCCGATCGTGTTGGACGTAAGGCGCGTGAGGTACTTCTTCTTCTGCGCCTCGGTGCCGTACTTCGCGATCGGATAGTTGACGAGCGTGTTCTGGACGTCCACCATGATCGCCGCGGCCGCGTCCACCTTGCTGATCTCCTCGACGGCGAGCGTCACCATCGTTAGCGATCCGCCAGCGCCGCCGTAGGCATCGGCCACCTGGATCCCCATCATCCCGAGCGCGAAGTACTGCGCGATCAGCGCCGGATCGATCTTCCCCGCCTTCTCCATCGCCGAGCTGCGCGGCCGCACCTCTTCCTCGGCAAAGCTGTGCACCGCGTCGCGGAATTGCTGCTCCTCGTCGGAAAAGCGGGTCAGCGCCGTCATCGTCAGGCAGTGACCGCGGCGGCGGCCGGAACGCTGACACAGCGACAGGCGTCGCCACAGGTGCGCGAAGTCTCCGACGAGTGCCAGCAGCGGTCCGCGTCGAGCGCGTTAGGCCTGACGCCAGCGCGAAGAAGCAGCAGTGAGGGCTCGGCCAGCTCGAGGTGCGCGTGGCGAACAATTTCTTTTCGCATGGGGCGGTCGGTGCGGGTGTACGGTACCCGACCTCTAGTCTAATCGGAGGGCTGCGACGTGGCCTCCCTCCGGAGATCCCGCAGCTACTGTCCCACGGCAACTCGCGGCGCGACCAGCGCCCCGAGCGATCGACTCGACCAGCGGATCACATCGTTGCTCTCGACGCTCGCGCGCAGACGCCGCATCCTCACCCGCCGCTCGGCCGGTGAAATCGCGAGCGCCCGCTTGTACGCGGCCACGAGCGAGTCGAGACTCACGGGATCGACGAGCAAGGCCGCCCAAAGCTCGGCCGCTGCGCCCGCACGGCTGCTCAACACCAGCACCCCCTCGCCGTCGCTCCGGGACGCGACGAACTCCTTCGCGACCAGATTCATCCCGTCGGACACTGGCGTCACGAGCATGATGTCGGCCGCGCGATAAAGCGCGACCAGCCTCGCCGGATCGACGGAGCCGTACGTGTACTCGATTGGAGTCCAGCTCGCGGTTCGGTACTCGTCGTTGATCCGCGCCACAATCCCGCTCACCCGATCGCGTAACGCTCGGTAGCCGCTCGAATCCTCTCGCGTCGGCACGCCGACCTGGATGAGCCGAGCATGCCCGCGCATCTCTGGGCACTCAGCGAGAAAGCGTTCGAAGGCCAGCAGTCGCTCCGGGATCCCCTTCGTATAATCGAGGCGATCGACGCCGACGAAGAGCGGGCCGTCCGCGCGCGCGCGGATCAATGCGGCCGCCGCGACGACGTTCGGATCGGCGCCCGATGCGGAGAACCACGCCGCGTCGGTGCCGATCGGATGCGCCATGACGCGCGGCCGCCGGTTTGCACCGCGCGAGTCACTGCGCCCAATCGCTCGGCCGGCGGGCCGACCCAATGACTGCTCGAGGTTGTACGCGTACTCGCTGGTGTGAACGCCGATGACGTCGGCGCCCGACAGCCCCTCGGCCAATGCCCGCCACTCCTCCAACGCGGACAACCGCGCCGGTCTCGGCACAGGTGTGTGCAGGAAAAAACCAATTCGTACGCGCGGCACACGCGCCCGCAGCAGTGCGGGGAGAAGCATCAGGTGATAGTCGTGAATCCATACCCGGTCGCCCGGTGTGAGGTGCGACGCGACGACCTCGGCGAAGCGCTCATTCATTGCCCGGTAGAGCGGCCACCCGCACGCGTCGCTAACCACCGGAAGCTCCACGTCGTGAAGCGTCGGCCAGAGCACCCCGTTCGCGTAGCGCCGGTAGTATCCCTCGACCTCGCTCGCGGACATCTCCACTGGCACCGCTCGATGACTCGACAGCTCGTGCTTGATGCGCTGGCGCTGAGCATCGTTGCTGTCATTCGTCGATCCGGCCCAACCCACCCAGATGGCGTCCGATCGTTCGTGGACCTCGCGCAACGCGCTCGCCAATCCACCGGTGCTCCGTACAAGGTCGACACCGGCGCCGCGGGAGATCGCGGTGAACGGCAGGCGGTTGGAGACAATGAACAGGCGACTCACGCGCTCGCCCCGAGCCATGCCGGCCCGGCGTTGATGCAGTCGCGGTGCGCGGTGCCGGGATCAGAAACAGGAAGCCGCGCGGGATCGCGAACGACCGACCTGTATTCCGCGGCAACCTCGCGAACGGCGTCGGCGTATGCGGCGAGCGCCCGATAGAACGCATCGGCGTCCTTCGTCAGGTCCCATGTTCCGTGACTGCCTTGGCAATCGACCAGCGAATGCTGCGTGTGATCCGAGAGGGTTCGGCAGAGGTCCGACGCGGTCGCGAGCATCTCCCGCAGGTGGGCGACCCGTTTGGATTCATGTGCGCGAAGGGGAAAGCGGATCACGGTAGCGTCCGCGACGATGGCGATGTCCTCGCGCGAGATGCTGATACTCGTGTCGTCCATGTGGCTGCTCACGGTTGTTTCCTCTGTGGTCGTTGCGCGGGTCGTGGTAGCTTGCGGGTCCCCTGCAGTGGTCATCCGCGCCAAACTAACCGTCCGTCCTCAGCCGAGACTCAAACGATTCTCAAACGTGTGATAAGTGCTTAGACTGCAGACACTTGGCGGAGTCGTTGTGATCGGCGACTCCGGCGAGCCACTTGGCGGGGCCGCGTCCCAGCGCCGGACTCTGGCGCTACTTGCCATGCTCGCCACGGCCGGCAAACTCGGGATGAGCCGGGACAAGCTCGCGGCGCTCCTCTGGCCGGAGGCCGATACCGAGCGGGCTCGGCATTCGCTCACCCAGGCTTTCTACAGCGCGAAGAGGGCGCTGAGCTGCGAGGGTCTGTTCGTCGAGAGCGCCGACGTCCGGCTCAACAGCGGCGAGATTTCGAGCGACGTCTCGGATCTCGAGGAGGCTCTCGAGGCGGGGAAGCTGGAGACGGCGGTGGCGCTCTATCGCGGGCCCTTCCTCGACGGGTTCTTCCTCGCGGGCGCGCCGGAATTCGAGCGCTGGAACTCCGCGCAGCGAGAACGGCTGGCGACGCGAGTGATCGACGCCTTCCAGCGATTGGCGGCCCGGGCGAGCGCGGCGGGCGAGGCGCCAAAGGCGCTCGAGTCCTGGCGGCGGGCCGCCGACCTGCGCCCATTGGACTCTGGCATCGCGGTTCACTTGATGGAGAGCATGGCCGCTGCGGGCGATCGCGCTGGCGCGCTCCAGCATGCTCGCGTCCACGAAGTGCTTTTGCGCGAACAGCTGGATCTCGCGCCGGACCCCGCCGTCGTCGAACTGACGAGGCGCGTGCGCGAGCCGGCCGCCGATTCGCCACCCGCACTGGAGCCACCGCGGCCGCCTGACCCCGTGAGCGACTTGATTCCGCAGTCCGGCGCGTCGCCGGTTGGGCAGGGCACCGAGTCGACCGATCTCGTTCCGGCGCTCGCCCGCGTGGCGGATGTGGATTCGCTCGGGGTTTGGGTACCCGATCGGCGACGGAGTCTTCGCCGGCGGCTGATACTTGTTGCGACCGCGGTGATCGTCGTCATCGCTGGCGGCATCGGCGTGCGCGCCTGGAATTCAAAGCCCGCCGTCCGGCGGCTTTCGCGCTCCCAACAGGTCGTGGTCGCGCCCTTCCGCGTCGCGAGCGCGAGTCCTTCGCTGGCGTACCTTCGCGAAGGACTGGTCGAGCTCCTCGCGACGCGTCTTGCCGACGACTCCGCGGCTCAGTCGGTGGACGCTGGTGCGGTGCTCGGAGCGTGGCGGGCAGCAGGTCTCACCGCGGCGGTCGATATCCCCCGCGACACCGTTGTCGCCATCGCCGCACGGTTAGGCGCCAAGCGTCTTGTGATCGGAAGCGTCATTGGCACGCCGTCACGTCTCATCGTCCGTGCGACTGTACTCGGCCTGCCGGATGGAGAGGTGCGCGGAGAAGCGGTGATCGAAGGTCCCGCCGACAGCCTGACCGCCCTCGTCGACCGTCTCGCCGCGCGATTGCTCGTCGCACAGGCCGGAGAAGACGAGAGCCTCGCCAGTCATACGACTTCATCGCTGAGCGCCCTTCGCGCCTTCCTTGGTGGACAGTCAGCTTTCCGGCGCAGCGACTACTCGACCGCGGTGCGATCGTACGAGAGCGCCCTCCGCGCCGATTCCTCGTTCGCGCTCGCAGCGCTCCGCCTCGCCGTGGCCGCCGAGCGCCTCAACGATTTCGGCCTGGCTGCCCGCGGATCCGCGCTCGCCTGGCGGTCGCGTCAAGCGTTAGGCGAGCGCGACCTGGCAATGCTGACAACGTTCGTCGGTCCGCGTTTCCCGGCGCTGTCGCCGGTGCGCGCCCAGCTTGCCGCATGGCAGCACGTCGTCGAGCTCGGACCACTCAGCCCCGAGGCATGGTACACGTTAGGGAGCCGGCTCTTTCATGAAGGCGAGCTGCTGCAGGTTCCTGCCGCCGCCGACCGGGCGCGATCCGCTCTCGATCGCGCGCTCTCGCTCGACACCAACTATGCGCCGGCGGCACGGCTGCTGATGCAGCTGGGGGCGCGGCCCGGCAGTGGCGCGCGGGCCGACAGCGTCGCGTTTGCCGCGGCGCTGCAGGACTCGTTGACGCCGTTCGCGCCCTTCCTCCGATGGCGAATGGCGGTAGCCGCCGGCGACACGATCGCCCGTGCCGCCGAACGCGCCGGGTTCGACGGTCTCGGTCCCGCGAACCTCCGCGCGATCGCGATGACCGCCCAGTTCGACGTGGTCGCACTGCGCGACGCCGAAAAGTCGATCGAGATTCTCCGCGCACGGCCGGCGGCGAACACGATTCGCGTGGCCTGGCTGCTCGCCGCGCATAGCCTCGCGCTGAACGAGGGACACCTCCGCGATGCGGTCAGCGCGACGGAACGCCTCCGCGTGCTGCAGCCGGGCGCGCGCGCCTATTTGCGACTGGGAATTCTCGATGCGCTTTATGGCGACGCAGACAGCGTCGTCGCGCGCGATGCCGCGCGCAGGCTCGACGATCTCACGGGTGCCGGGCTCGCGGCGACCGGCGGAACATCCGTCGCCTGGCTTGCCGACCGGTGCGCGCTCGCGCAGTGGCGGCTCCACAACAGCGATACGGTCGGCGTTGCGCAGACGGTGCGTGAGTTGAGCTCTCGGCCTTCGCCGATCGATCTACCCCAGATCGCCGCGACGCCGGCGGCGTGCGCCGAGTTGCTCGACGGTTGGCTCGCCGTCGTATCGACAGCGCCGAGCGCGGCGGCGCGCGTCGCGCGGCTCGATTCGCTCGCCTTCACCGCGCACAGCGCCGGCGATGCGATCGAGTATGCACCGCTCCTCATCGCGCGGCTTCACGAGCGCGTTGGAGACCCGCGCGGTGCACTGCGGGCGATCAGGCGGCGCGCCTACCTCAGCGGGTGGCCACGCTATCTCGCGACGATGCTTCGCACCGAAGGCGACATCGCCGCGCAGCTCGCCGATACGAGCGGCGCGCGCTCGGCGTACCAGCGCTACCTCGCCTTTCGCCACGATCCCGATCCGTCACTCGCCGCGCAATCCGCGACGGTGACCGATGCACTGCAGCGACTCACCCCGCGTTAGGAATTCGCCCCCGCGGCGCCTGTCAGCGCATCACCGCCGTCATCGCCAGGCAGTCGCCGCGGCGGCGCCGGCCGGGACGCCGGCACAGCGACAGGCATCGCCACACGTCCGCGGCGACTCCGACGAATGCCAGCAGCGATTCGCATCAATCGCGTTAGGCCTGACGCCAGCGCGCAGCAGTATCAGCTCGGCAAGCTTCTCGTGGACGCCGAAGGCCGCGGTCACCGAGTAGCGCACGTTCGGCGACGCCGCCGCGGCGGCGGCGACCAGCCGCGGGATATCGCCGGTCGAGTGCTTCCCCGGCGAGAGCATGTAGGGGAAGGCGACGATCTCGGTCGCGCCCTCCTTCACGCAGGCCGCGAAACCCTCGGCGATCGAGGGCTCGGCCAGTTCCATGTGCGCGTAACGAACGATGACGTCGTCGCCGGCCATCGCCTGGACGAGGTTCGAGACGCAATCGAGCATCTCGTTCGCCTCGCCACGCTTCGAGCCGTGATCGATGATGAGAATTGCTTTTCGCATGAGACCTTTCAGTGAGGTTGCAGTGACCGCTTCAATTCTAACGAATGAATGCGCGCCCGGGTGCCCGGCGGGAACGGCAGAGGGGCCGGCGCAACGCGCCGACCCCTCTGTCTCGTTCTTCATCCCGGTCCAACGCGTGGTACGATCGCGACTGGGCGCGGGACGATCCGCGCGCGGTCAGTCGTCGAGGCCGTCGTGGTTGTCGTCCTCGAAGGCGTGGAACGAATGCTTGATGTTGCTGAGGATGAGGCTCGCGTTGGCCGAGTCGTTCGGATCGATCACGTTGCCCGATCCATCGCGGAACCAGCTCTCGAGGTCGACGTGCACCGTCACGTTGTTGGTCGAGTTGGCGGTGGCGACGAGCGGCGGATTGAACGCCAGCTCGAGCTCGGCCTTGGGCGCGCCATCATAGATGAAGGGCGTCCCGTTGAAAGTGCCTTCGACGTGGAGGCTCTTCCCCGCGAAATCCGGGTGGGCGGCGAGGAAGGCTGCCGCTCCCGGCTCACCACTCCGCGGCGCACTGATCTTTGCCTCGAATTCGTGATAGGTGCCCGCGGGCAGGGTGACGCTCAGCTCCTGCGTCACCGTCGGGGTGACCGGCAGGTCGACCAGCATCGGATCGATCCGCATCTCTTCGCAATCGTGATCGTCGCCCGACGTCACGCAGCTGGCGGATTCGCTCTGCGCGAGCTCGATGTGCGAGAGCACCAGCTGTGCTTTCGTGATGACGATCGTGTTGCCGCCGCCGGTGATGGTCACCGACGCCGACGGTCCGTTCGGCGCGGACTTGAACGGCACCCGGGCAATGCTCGATAGCGAGAGAGTCACTGGAACGCGCGCCGTGCCGGTCGTGTCGCTGCACGCGGCCAGCCCACCGACAACGATCACGGCAAACGCCGCGGGATACGAATGAAAATTCTTGCGTAACATGGCTTGCGACTCCCGCTCTGAAGAAAGGATCTCACGGCCTCGACGCCACGACCTTACGTGCGGCGTGACGTCCGACGTCGCCCGGTTCACGGAGCGATGACCGTAGCGGGAGTGTAATAGCCGCGCGCGCCGCGGCCCGTGACTCAGCTCACTACCCGGCGAATCACCTGCGCGTTAGGCGGACTATGATGTGACGCGCCGCGTCGTCACGCGCGCAGGGTGGACATGCCTCCGTCCACTCCCCAGACCTGGCCCGTGATCCACCGCGACTGTTCGCCGAGGAGGAACAGCGCCGTCGCGGCGACGTCGTCGGGCTGCCCGATCTGGCGAAGCGGGTGACGGTCCCGGCTCGCTTGCGCTCGCTCCTCGCTTGCGAGGAGCCGCGCGGCGAGTGGCGTGTTCGTCAGCGAGGGCGCCACGGCGTTGACACGGATTCGCGGCGCCCATTCCGCCGCGAGGGAGCGAGTGAGTCCTTCGACGGCGCCCTTCGCCATCGAGATCGAGGCGTGAAAGGGCATGCCCTGACGCACCGCGACGGTGCTGAAGAGCACCACACCGGGTTGCTGTCCCGCCTTGAGGGCGTTCGCTGTCGCCTGGAGCACGCGCACCGCACCGAGTGCGGAGACGCGGAAGTCGTCCAGGAAGTCCGTTTCCCGGAGGGCCGTGAAGGACTTGAGGTTCAGGCTTCCCGGACAGTACGCGACGCCGTCGAGGGCGGCAGGCAGGTCCAGCGACTGGAGATCTACCTGGAGTACGTCGGCCTGCCGTTCGCTCAGGCCCGGCATTGCGATGCCCGAGGCGCGTCGCGAAAGCCCAACGACCGAGTGGCCCGCCTCCAGGGCCAGTCGAGTGAGAGCGAGTCCGATTCCGCTTGAGTGCCCGACGACCAGGTACGTGCGCTTCATCCCGGCTGCTGCGACGGCGTCGTTGGCGGCGCGCGCCCCGCCAGCGGTTTTTTCTCCGCTCGTTCATCGATGCCGGCGGCGAACACCAGGGCGATCACGACGGTCGCCGCTGGAATGGTGACCAAGACTCCGACGATGAACAGGCCAAGGTTATTCAAGCCGGTCACCGCTGATCAGGAGGGCGACGCATCCGAACGAGAGGATCGACGGCACCCACAGCCCGACGAACAGTCCCTGCTCGTGGCTCCCCGTGAACCACAGCGTGACGGACAGGAGAAAGGAGGCGAAGGCGGCGATGAGAATGGTCAGCCCTGCGCGGCGGCGGAGGTTGCGGCGTGGCATCATCGGGGAAGATCGCGAGGAGTCGGGCGGGTGTCGTCGCGCGGCGGTCGCGCACAGCGAACCAAGGAACGGCAGGGTAGGAATGTTTCAGCACGGTTCTGGCGGCGCGGCGCGCGGCCGGCCATCGTGAACATCACAGTGCAGGCGCCCCTTCGCAAGTCGGCGGATGACCATGCGGCTTGCGAGCGCGCTTACGCGGCAGCCAGCAGGATGAACAGGTTCAGGCAGAGGAGAAGCAGGGCTGGAATCGCCGACACCAACGGATCACTCACGCGCAGCCGCACGACCAACCCCCCGAGCATCATTCCCGCAAGCCCGCCAGCGGAGAGGAGCAGCAACGGGCGAAAGCGGAGACCGGCGAGCAGTCCTGCCCCCGCCGCTATCTCCAGAGCGCCTGTGAGGGTCCGATACGGTGCCAGATGGTAACGCTCGAACTCGGCCACCATCGCGCGCGAGCCCAACAGGCTCGCGCCGTAGAGGAGGAAGCAGACGCTCGACAGGGCGGCCGCAATCGTGATGCTGAGTTGCATTTTTTCTCCATGTGAGGCCATAGATGCGGCATGCTGAACGGTTCGCTCACCTGAAACGCGGCGGTACTCCAATGGGTTCTCTCATTATAATCTTCCAGATCGTGGCGGCGCTTGGCCTGCTGAACGTCTGGCTGCTACGCGCCAACCGAAGCACTGCATATCGAGGTGCCGACGCGAGGAACATGCGCGAGGAGTTCGCCGCCTACGGCCTGCCCGCATGGATGGTCGTCGTCGTCGGTGTCCTCAAGGTGGGCGCGGCGCTCGCGCTTATCGCCGGGATCTGGTACCGCGTCCTGGTCCTTCCTGCAGCGCTGCTCATCTGCGTGCTCATGGTCGGCGCGCTGGCGATGCACTTCAGAATTCACGACCCGCTACGGAAATCCGCGCCGGCCGCTGGCATGCTCGCGCTCGCGGTCCTCATCGTTCTGGGATCCGTGTACCGCTGAACGGTCAGGGGGAGCAAATCGCAGCTTATCTCATGCGTTAGGCAACATCACGAGTCATATGACACGTTCAGCTGACACCCCTGATATCCTGGTTCTTCCGCCGGTGGTTGTCGGTGGTACGCTCATTGTCGGTGTTGGTATCCACTACCTATTCTGGACGGTCGCGCTGCTTCCGACCATGCTCGCCCGCATACTCGGCGTCACGGTGCTTGTGTCTGCTGGTCGGTGCAAATCGTTTCACGCGCAATCCGCTCTACATCGCGGCGCGCCGCTGGGTCTAGGCCTCCATGGGGACGTTGCCTAACGTGCGTTGCAGCAGACGGGCGATTTATTGATGGCTCGCTTCGCTCGCTTTTGTTTGAATCGCCCGCAGCTTGAATCTTGGCGTTATGCCCACGGCTCCTGCCTCTTGCGCTGACAGAGGCAAATGGCGGAAAGAGACGACACATGCCAATAAAAAAGCGGCATGGGTAGTTCGTGGCCTCGAGACCGGGCAGTCACGACGAGCAGGCGCGGCGGTCATGGAGACCGCCGCGCCTGGCCCAACCGTGGTGTGACGAGGGTCAGCGACCCGCGCCGACCGGGGCGGCGGAGGGAAGCAGCACGGTGTCGATCACGTGGATCACGCCGTTCGACGCGGCGATGTCGGCCGTGACGACCTTGGCACCGTTCACGTACACGTTCGCGCCGCGGACCACGGCGTCGAGCTTCTGACCGTTCACCGTCTCCGGCGTGGCGCCGTTGGCCTTGACGATGTCACCGGCCATCACCTTGCCGGCGAGGACGTGGTAGGTGAGGATCCCCGTCAACTTCGCCTTGTCGGCGAGGAGCGCCTCGACGGTCCCAGCCGGGAGCTTGGCGAAGGCGGCATCGGTCGGAGCGAAAACGGTGAACGGACCCGTGCCCGACAGCGTCTCAACGAGACCGGCGGCCTTCACGGCGGCGACGAGGGTGTTGAAGGAACCGGCCTCGGAGGCCACCTGCACGATATTCTTCATTGGAGCCTTCTCCTTGTGATGGGACATCTGCGCCGACGAGACCGTCGGCAGGGTGAACACCGCCAGAGCGGCGGCAAACAGCGTGAGTCGCGTCATCGTGATCACCTACGGGCTCAAGTCCGGCTGGCGACGTGTGCGCCCCGGTCTCTGCTGACTCCGGGGGCAATCGAAAATTCCTCTGGGAACGGTCGCGGTATCCGTCGGTGTCTAAACTTTGTCGATCGCTTGTCCAGGTAAAGTGGTCTGGAACAGTGCGTTTGTCAAGGCTCTGTCCAACTTTGGATTTGACAAACACTGGACGGGACTGCTAAAATGCTGTCATGAAGGCACTTCCATTGGATCCGGCCAGTGAGGGGAGGCATCCGATCGCCGTCGTTGCCGAGCGGACGGGACTGTCTCAGGATGTGCTGCGCGTGTGGGAGCGGCGGTACGGCGCGGTCCAGCCCGACCGCGCGCCCAATGCCCAACGGCTGTACTCGGACGCCGACATCGAGCGGCTCCGGCTCCTTCATGACGCCACACGCGCGGGGCGCGCGATCGGCCAGGTGGCGAAGCTGTCCACCGAGGCGCTCACCGCGCTCGTCGAGGAGGACGCGGCGGAACGGCCGCAGCGGCGTCCGCCGATAGCGAGCGCCGAGCCGGGCGTCGTCGTGAGCGCCGCTCTCGCGCTCGCTCGGGCGCTCGACGCGGGCGGGCTGGACGACGTGCTCCGCCGCGCCGCCGCCCGACTGGGCTCCTCTCCCTTTCTCGAGACCGTGGCGGTGCCGCTGCTTCGGCTCGTGGGCGACGAATGGCACGCCGGGCGCCTCACCCCCTCGGTGGAGCATCTCGTCTCGGCTACGCTGCACGACATCATCGTCGAGACGATGCGCGCCTTCGCGGGGCAGAACGGGGCGCCCACCGTGCTCGTCGCCACGCCCGCCGGGGATCGACACGCCATCGGGGCCGCGCTCGTCGGCGCGGCCGCGGCGGTGGAGGGCTGGCGCGTGCTCTACCTCGGCGCCGACCTCCCGGCGGAAGAAATCGTGCTCGCCGCGCGCGCCGCCAGCGTGCGCGTGGTGGCGCTGAGCGTGTTGTACATGGAAAACGAGCAGCGCGTGCTCGGCGAGCTTCGCGCCGTGCGCGCGGCGCTGCCGGCGGAGGTCGTCCTCCTCGTCGGCGGCGCCGGCGTAAGCCCGCTCAGGGTGGAGCTGACGCGCCTCGGCGTGCTCGTGGAGTCGAGCCTCGCCGGACTTGTGACCGAACTGCGGCGCGCGCAGGGCGAGCGCTGAGTTCCGCGGCGCGCGTCGCGGTGCAGGGATGCGTGATGAGGTCGGATGACCCCGCGGTGCCAAACCTGCGATGACGATGGACGACATTCGCACGACGACACCTTCGACAATCGCAGCGCACGCGGGAGCAAGTGAACGCCATGGCCAAGAAGATCCTGATGGTCCTCACCTCGCACGACAAGCTCGGCGACACCGGCAAGAAGACCGGCTTCTGGCTCGAGGAGTTCGCCGCCCCGTACTATGTGTTCAAGGACGCGGGTGCCGACGTCACTCTCGCGTCGCCGAAGGGCGGTCAGCCGCCGCTCGATCCGTCGAGCGACACCCCGGATGCGCAGAGCGACGACACGCGCCGTTTCCGGAAGGACGACGCTGCGCAGCGCGCCCTCGCGTCGACGAAGAAGCTTTCCGAGGTGAAGGCCGCCGAGTTCGACGCGATCTTCTATCCGGGGGGCCACGGCCCGCTGTGGGATCTCGCCGAGGACAAGGACAGCCGTCGGCTGATCGAGGCATTCGCGGCGAATGACAAGCCGATTGGCGCGGTGTGCCATGCGCCGGCGGTGTTCCGCCACGCTGAAACCGCCGACGGCCGGAAGCTCGTGGCCGGAAAGAAGGTGGCCGGCTTCACGAACAGCGAGGAGAAGGCCGTCGGGCTCACCGACGTCGTGCCCTTCCTCGTGGAGGACATGCTGAAGGCGAACGGCGGCAAGTACGAGAAGGGGCCCGACTGGGGGAGCTACGTCGTACGCGACGGGAAGCTCGTCACCGGGCAGAACCCGGCGTCGTCGGGGCCCGCGGCGGAGGAGCTGTTGACGCTGGTGTAGTTGTGAACTGACGATGCGCGACTGTCCGGCGAGCAGTGTACCCGTCGCGTCGAGCGTAATCGCGCCCGCAATCTCGTGGGTCTCGCCGACCGCGTCGTTAGGCAGGTCGTGTCCCATCAGCTGCTCGCGCACGCGGAACCGCGCCGCGTTGCCGGCCGGTGCGACGGTAAAGCGAATCGCGCCGGCCCGGAGCGGAGCCTGCCTCGGTGTGGTGTCGATTCTCGCTCTTCGAATGGCAGTACAGCCGAGACGCGCAGAATTATGGGTAGACGAAAAACGCCCGCGCCGAGGTCCCGGCGCGGGCGTTGGATCATCGTTCTTTTCTCGAGCGAGCTCTCAGTCGGCCAGCCGCGCCGCCCGCCAGCAGAGCATCTCCAGCTCCTCTGCGGGGAGCATCTTCCAGTCGGCGGGACAGGGCCAGAGCCGCTTCTTCGCGACGCGCGACACGAAGACCAATCCCGGGTCCGTCTCGGGCATCGGGTAGTCGCACTCGAGGGCGCGCATCGGCCCCGAGCTGCGCTCATCGAAGACATCCCAATCGGTGCCGCTTGAATCGCGGAACGAGCGCTCGTCGAGCATGAAGGCGACGCGGAGAATACTGGGGCGAAGACCAACGCCTCATCGTCGTCGACGAGTGCAGTAGCCTGGTCGACGCGATGACACCGCGTCGCCGGACTGGGCATTAACCTATATCAATCGTGTGATTCACGCCACCATTTTCCGGCGGGCGTGATCAGATGGACGGCTTTAGCCCGAGGGTGCTAATCAGAGGCAATTTAGTGTAATGTTGCTTTTGTGGCGTGATAAAGCTTCTCGACTGACCTGATAAAAGCGATTTATTACCAGAATTCTTTGAGCGAGACGTCCGCGGAATTTCGCGGCCTTCCGCGGTTCGAAACCACGCCTATTGCTCGTCGGTTCGTCGATTGTGCTGGCGCCCCTGCGGGTCGATCGATGCGCCTCGGCATCCGGCCCTCGTCGCGGTTGTCTGTGGAGACACCGAGATCACCGAGGCACCGAGAACAGCCTCGAGGGTTGAGCGGCGCGCACCGGGGCCGAACTGATTGGGGGCACTCGTGGCGAGATCATCCCGCCACGCGCGCCCCGACGTTCATCCCGCCGTCGCTCAACGCTAACGGCTAAAGGCTAACAGCTTCAGTCAGTCACCTGCAACGCCAGCTCCACCTTCCCGAACGGCGCCGAGACTTGCACCCCCTGCACGGACCCGCGCACCCGCGATAGCATCTCGCGCGCGATCGCGATCCCCTCGGCCACCGCCGCTTCCTTCGACTTCTCGTTCGCCCGCCGCATCCGCGCGATCACCGCGTCAGGCACGCTCACGCCGGGCACTTCGTTCGCCAGGAATTCGGCGTTGCGCACCGAGACCAGTGGCCAGATGCCGGCGATGATCGGGATGCGCACGTGCTCGATCCGCTCGAGGAATTTCTCCAGCTGGTCGGCGTCGAACACCGGCTGCGTGATCGCGTACTCGGCGCCGGCGTCCACCTTCCACTCGAAGCGCCTGATCTCCTGCGCGAGGTCGATGGCGGCCGGGTTCACGCCGACGCCGATCGTGAAGCAGGTCGGCGCGCCGATCGCGTTGTTCCCCGGATCCATCCCGTGGTTCAGGTTGCGAACGAGGTTGGTGAGCCCGATCGAATCGATGTCGAACACCGCGGTCGCATCCGGGTACGGCCCCATCTTCGGCGGGTCGCCCGTTATGATCAGCATGTTGCGCAGCCCCATCGCCGACGCGCCGAGCAAATCGCTGAGCATCCCGAGGAGGTTGCGATCGCGGCAGCAGTAGTGGGTCACCGTCTCGATTCCGGCGCGCTGCTCGATGAGGAGGCTGGTCAGCACCGCCCCCATCCGCGACTGCGCCCGCGGACCGTCAGGCACGTTGATCGCGTCGATCCCCGCCTCGCGCAACACGATCGAATCGGCGACCAGCTTGGTCGCATCCGTCCCCCGCGGCGGGACGATCTCGACCGTCTTCACGAACGCACCAGACGCGATCTTCGCCCCGAACTTCGACCGCTCGCCTAACGGCGTCGGCTCGACGCGTTTTGCGCTCGCCCGCTTGGCCGCCGCCTCGGCCTCGACCGGCGCGACCTGGGCCTGGACGTTCCGCGCATGCCGCGGCGACAGCGGCCGTACACCCTCGACGACCGCGTGGATGTGCTCCGGCGTCGTCCCGCAGCAGCCGCCAATGATCTTTGCGCCGGCCTGGATCAGGTGACGCGCATAGCTCGCCATGTACTCCGGACTGGCCATGTACATCGACCGGCCACCGACCTCGCGCGGCATGCCAGCGTTAGGCTGAGCGCTGATCTTTTTCCGGGTGACCGGCGTCATCCGCTCGACCGCTTCCAGAATTGTCTGGGGCCCGACGCTGCAGTTCAACCCGATGACATCGGCGCCCCACGCGTCGAGCTTCTGCGCGACATCGGCCGCGGTCGCGCCATAGGGCGTCAGGCCGTCCCCGCCGATGGTCATCTGGGCGACAATCGGCGTTTCCGGGTCAACCGCGCGCGCGGCGCGGATCGCCTGCTCGATCTCGTGCAGGTCGGCAAAAGTCTCGAGGATGAAGAGGTCAGCGCCGCCCTCCTTGAGGGCGACCATCTGCTCCCGGAAGACGCGGAACGCCTCGTCCACACTGGTCGGGCCGAAGGGCTCGAGGCGTACGCCTAACGGTCCGACCGCGCCGGCGACCAGCACCCGGTCGCCGGCCGCCTCGCGGGCGAGTCGCGCCGCGGCGTGATTCAGCTCGGCCACCTGACCCTCGAGCCCGTACTGCGCGAGCTTGATCCGGTTCGCGCCGAAGCTGTTCGTCTCGATGACTTCGGCCCCGGCCTTCACGTAGGCGCGATGCACCTCGCGGATCAGGTCGGGCGAGCGGATGTTCAGCTCGTCGTAGCACTGATTGATGAAGACGCCCTTGCTGTAGAGCATCGTCCCCATCGCGCCGTCGAAGATGACGACCGCATCGGGATCGAGCAGCCGGCGGAGTTTTTCCGCCTTCGGGGTGTCGGCGACGGCGGTCATGCGCGTCCTGCCGCCGCGGCGTCCTCGCGCACGACGTAGTACTTCGCCTCGGGGTGATGGATCACGATCGCCGCGGTGCTCTGCTCGGGCGTCAACTGGAACGCCGAGGTCAACTCCATCCCGAGCTGCTCGCGCGCCGGGAGAATCTCGAACAGCTTCGCGTGATCGTCGAGATCGGGACAGGCGCCGTAGCCCCACGAGTAGCGCTTGCCGCGATCGTCAGGCAGCGCGAGCTCGCGACGAATGCGCGCGTGCATCCACTGCGCGACCGCTTCCGCACTCTCCACCGCGAGCCCATGCGAGTAATACCCCTCGGTATACTCCCCCTCGGCCTGCAGCTTCTCGAAGCGGCGCGTCGCCTCGTCGCCGACCGTGACGATCTGGAAGGCGGCGACATCGACGACACCGCTGCTGACATCGCGGAAGTAGTCAGCGAGACAGAGCCGGTCGCGGCCTTCCTGCCTCGGAAACACGAAGCGCGTCAGTTCCGTCTTCGCGCCGGTGAGCGCATAGGCGGCGGGGTCGTAGATGATCAGGTCATTCCCGCTCGCGTTCGCCGGGAAGTAGCCGTAGATCGCCTCCGGCGTGAGCCACCGGTCGCTCAGCGCCTGCGCCTTGAGCCGCTCGAGCACCGGCTCGAATTCGTTCTTCACCGTCGCCTGGTACTCCGGCCCCGACCCGCGCCCGCCCCACTGCAGGCGATAGAGCTCGTCGAGGTCGAGGTACGAGAACACCTCGCCTAACGGTATGTCCTTGACGGTCTTCGATCCCCAGAAGGGTGGCACCGGCACCGGCACGTCGGCCTGCACGTCGCTGCGGCGGCCGGCGTCGTCGCCCGAGCGGACGTCCTTGCCGACGTTGGTATGGAGGAAGACATCCTTGCGGGCGGCGTCGATGAGCTTCGCGGTGAGTGCGGCCCTGTTCTCCGGCGACTTCTGCAACGCGTCCATCGTCTCCAACCCCTCGAACGCATCCTTGCAATAGAAGACGCCGGGCGCGTACGGACGCTCGGCCTCGACGAACATCGCCCGCCGCCCGAAGCGCCGGTTGATCGCCGCACCGCCGATCATCACGGGAAAGGTGAGCCCACGCTTGTCGAGCTCCTGGACGCAGAGCGGCATCTGCTTGCTCGTGCTGACGAGC
>JBKJQR010000092.1:0-10524 GCA_046593895.1 Gemmatimonadaceae bacterium
GCAATGACGAGGCGTACTTCAAGCGGTATGGTTTCGAGCGGCGGGAGATTCCCGAGCTGGACCGGGAGCGGAGCGAGGTGAGCAAGTTCAAGGGAGTGTACGCGAAGGAGCTTTGACGTCAGGCGAAGCCCTATACGCTGCAAGTCGGCCTCTGCAAACGATGCTTGCCACGGACCGATTCGTTGTCAGGGGCTCATCCGCTCCACTTCGCAATGTCATCGTGTGTGACGACGTCCATCACGTACGCCATCCCACCCTCCGGGTAGAGAATCAGACGATCTCCCCTGTTGATGCGGGCCTCCCAGTACTTGTTGGTCGGCCTGATCGGCTTCAGATGGAGGCCCGGAGCGACGGGAGACTCGAGCAGCTGCGCGAGCGCATCGTCGCACTGCGTCTTTCGTTCCGCGCTCAGCCGTCGGTAGCTCTTGTCGAATCGGCGAGTAAGCTCAATGTGCGCAAAGGCACGAGTTCGGGTCACAGCTGATCAATCGCTCCGGCCGGGCTTCTTGAGTTTCTCCAGGTGGGCATTGAGTTGCGCGCGATTGGAAACCCTGGTCGTGCGTCCAGCCGCCATATCCTCGTGCGCGGACGCTACACGCGCCTGCACGCCACGGTGCGCGAACCAGATCTGATCCCTCGGGATGAGGGCAGCAGGCACCAGTTCGACGGTTCCGTTCGCGGTGATCTCGATGAGTACAACGTCTCCCTCGTCGACCCCAAGGTGCTTCCGGACGTTCTCCGGGAGCGTTAGGCGCCCCTTATCGCCCACCGTTGCCGAGAGCGCGCCACTTCTTTTTGCCACAATCCCTCCTGACGGTTTCTCCCACAGTGGGAAAGTGGGGAAATTACCTCTCGCTGTCAATTGACTGAGATGGGGAAGGCATCGTAACAACGATGCGTTGGCCGACGATTGGCGCCCCATGGTCACGTCGCCAGCTCCATCCATGGGGGGCAGAACCCACCCCGCCTAACGCAGAAACCGCCCCGCCCGCTGCGCCAGCCGCTCGTCGCCAGCCCGTTCCGCCGCCGCACGAAATTCCTCGACGAACGCGCGCAGCTTCGGCTCTCCCCAGTAGTAGCCAGTCGCCCGCTCGGCGAGCTGAGTCTCGTTGACGCGCGCACCCTCGAGCAGGGCGCGCGCCGCGGCGCGGTCATAACCCGGGTCCTCACGCGCCGGCAGATCGTAATCGCGGTGGGGCATCTCCCCCTCCGCATCGTCCCGCAGGAATGCCATCGACATCTCACACCTCTCGCCAGGCTGCACGCCGTTCACACTGCCAATCAGGAAGTTAATGCGCGGCTGTCGCCTCGCTCTCAGCTTTAACTTCGCTATTTCGTCCAGATGAGGATTGCGCCGCACGACGAGACAGCCCCCGCGATCGACGCCGGCGCGGTGGCCGGACCGCTATAGATCTCCATTCCGGCGACGCTCGCCGGCTTGAGCTGGTCGAGGATTGATTTCGACGTCGACGTTGGATTGATGAAGTCCGGCTTCCGCGAGAGTGCGTCGTCCGTCAGGCTCTCGGGGTCGCCGACGTTCCCTCCCCCGACCTGCACGCCGTCCACGAAGATCGGGATGCCGTACCGGCACGCGTCGGTCTTGATCGTCACCACGCCGCGTCCACTGAACACCTGACCGTTAGGCGTGACAACGAGTCCGGCAACGCGGCGCATGACATCGGAGAGGAGGCGGGGATGAAGGCGCACGAGGTCGGAGTCGGTCAGAAATTTTCCCTGGCCGCTCGACATGCGCTCGTGGAAGGCAGCGGGAGCGGTGAGCCCGCCCGACGACGTGCTCCTGACCGTGACGGGTGCGAGCGACACCACCCTCGTGGCGGTCATTGTGAAGTCGGCGCGTGCGATCCCGCTGTCGGCCACTTCAACGACCAGTGATGCCGGTTCAAACCCGAGCTTGCGAGCGCTGACTGCGTGGAGCCCGGGCACGACGGACGCGAGCCGATACCGTCCGCTCGAGTCGGTGCGCGCGGACAACGCCGCATCGAGGAGCTGGACTTCGACGCCGGAGAGCGGGGCGCCCGATGAATCGATCGCGCGTCCCTCGATTGCGGCGATTCGTGAACGCGATCGGGTCGCTTCGGGCGGCGTCGCAGCGACGAGTGCGGCGATCGCGACGCCCAGCATACACCGATTTGCCGAGTTCCGGAGCATCCCCTACCATCCACCCGCGCCGAGTGGCTGTCAAGCCGACACGAAGCAGAAAACGAACCGCGGCCGAGAGACGTATCTCCCGGCCGCGGTCCGCTGACTGCTTGTCGCCTATCGCGAGCCCCCTGCCATCTCGCGGACCGTCGCGGCGAGCATCCGCACCTTGGCCGCATCCGACGAGCCAGATGCATCGCCATCGAGCGCCGATGCCAGCGCGCTGAGCGACGAGCCACGCTGCGTGCCCGACGCCTTCTCGGCGCTCGTCAGCGCCTGCCTGACGGTCGCGATCCGCGCCGACGACAGGCCGTTCGACCGTGCCAGCTGGTCGACGTACGAGCGCGCCACCGGGAACGCTGCCGGCCAGACCAGGTGCGGCTGGCCCTGCGTGTTCAGGTAGTCGAAGTGCACCAGCTTCGCCGCGTCGATCTCGTTCTGCGAGATGAGGCCACTCGGCACCAGCTCCAGGATGTCGAGGCCGCGAATGATCTCGCTGCTGACGAGAACACCGTTGTACCAGTAGACCGACCAGGTGCCAGCGAGAACCGCGTGCGTCGAGTCGACCGGGCCACGGTCGAAGAACGCGATTTCGCGCGGGTGCGACGCATCGGTCCAGTCGAACACCGAGATGCCGCCCTGGTACCACGACTGCGCCATCACGTCGCGCCCAGGAATCGGAATGAGCGATCCGTTGTGCGCGACACAATTTTCCATGCTCGTCTGCGGAGCCGGCAGCTTGTAGTAGCTCTTGAAGTCGAGCTTCCGGTCGACGATGGTGAAGATGGCGTCCGCACCCCACTCCGGCTTGTCGGTCACGCGGCACTTCGGCTGCCCGCCCCCGCCCCACTCGTCGGAGAAGAGCACCTTGGTCGCGTCGTTGTTGAACGTCGCCGAGTGCCAGTAGGAAAAGTTCGAGTCGGCCGCAGCGGCAATTCGGACCGGATGCGCCGGATCGCGAATGTCGAGCAGCAACCCGTAACCGCCGCATGCACCACCGGCGAGACCGACCGCGGGGTAGAGCGTGATGTCGTGGCACTGCGTCGGACCCGGCTGCGGGCCCGCTGTCGGAGCGACGGTCGGGCCGACAACGCTGGCGACGATTCTCGCGAACGCCGCGTGGAGCGCGGCGCTATCAGCGCCGGTCGCGGCGCCCATTCCCTTCCGCGCCTTCACGATGCTGTCGAGCAGCGCGTGGACGAACTGCGGCGGCGCGACCTCCTCCACTCCATTGATGACGGCCGTGTAGCCGCCGCTGGCCTTCGCTTCGGCGACCGACTTCGCATGCGCGGCGATATCTTCCGCTGCCTCACCGTGGCGCGCCGGGGCCATCAGGTCGTTGAAGATGCGCGGCGAACTGACGATCGCTGCCTGCTCGGGATGTGCGACCGGAACCTTGATCACCTCGATCCGGAACAGCGCCGAGTTCGGATCGGCTGACGGCGCGGCATCGACGCAGCCGGCAAGCTCGCCGGCCGAGCGTACGCCGGCCGAGCCCGAGATGTAGACGTAGACGTTGTCAGGATCCTTCGGATCGACGAGCACCGAATGGGTGTGCGAGCCGCGGCAGGTCTGCACGTTGCCGACGTTCTTCGGGTGCGTGATGTCGCTGATGTCGAAGATGCGCAGGCCGCGCAGGCGGTCCGTGCTGACGACATCCTTCACGCCAGTGGTGCCGCAATCAACGCGGCCGCTCAATCCTTCGCCGGAAACGAAGAGGAGGTTCTTGTAGACCGAGACGTCGCTCTGCGATGCGGGGCAGACGAACGCGGTCTTGATCGTCGGCGCGCTGGGATTCGAGATGTCCCAGACCTGATAGCCATTGAAGCTGCCCTGAATGACATACGGGCCGGTGAATGCGAGATCGGAGTTGATCTGGTCGACGAACGCCGCGGGCGGCCGGCTCTCCGAGACGACCCGCAGGTTCCAGGTTGCTTCCGCCGCATCGTACTTCCCCGCACGCAAGCCGATGCGCGGATCGGGCGATGGCGCCATCGTCGACATGTTGCCCATCGGCGCCGGCATGCCACCGGCTGACATCGAGTGATTGCAACCGGCGACGGCGACCACTGCGACGCCAAGTGCGAGCGATGCGAGCGGCCAGGCGCCCGGTCGCCGCACCGTCAGGCGCGGCGTGTACGCGAATACCATGAATGATTTCCTCTGTTGAGCGGAGTGGGAGACTTCAGGTGCTGGATCAGGTGCGACAACGGATACCACTACAGCTGCGGCGTCACGCGTCGGTTACGCACTCGTCGGCTGCAATGCTGCGACGCGTCGTGATCGTCACTGCGGCGCGAGCGCGGCGAGCATCTTCTCCATCCGGGCGATCTCGGTCGACTGGTCGACGTTCACGTCGGACGCGAACTTGAACACCGCCTCGTTCTGGCCCGCGCCATACGCGGCGAAGAGGTCGTTGACCATCGATACCGCCCCGCGATGGTGCTGGATCATGAACGTAAGGAAGAGCCGATCGAATGCCGCGCCCCGCGCCGCGTCGAGCTGCGCGAGCTGCGGGTCGGTCAGCATGCCGGGCATCAGCATCATGTGTCCGGCGCCACCCATCGGCATCGTCATCGCGGAGTACTGTCCGTCGGGCACCGGCTGCCGACGGTCGCGCAGCCACTCCTGCATCGTCCGGATCTCGTCCTGCTGCTCGTTCACGATTCGCTCGGCGAGCACCTGCACCGAGTGGCTCGCCCCGTGACTCGGCGCCCAGCCAGCCATCAGCACCGCCTGACTGTGGTGGCCGATCATCCCCGACATGAACGTCCGGTCGGCGACGGTCCATGGATGGAGCGCGCTGTCGGCGCGCGCCCGCTCGATCGGATCAAGTTCGGCGTGAGTGGCCACCGGGACCGGCGCTGCGCCGGCAGCGGGAACTGGTGGTTTCGTGGTGCGACAGCCCATCGCTGCGATGGCGACTGAGCATAGCGCGCCAATCGCGCGTCGGCGTCGAGGACGACTCATCATGCGGGCGTGGTGACAGGGAGCTATTTCGGCCGGCGGGCGCGCGTCCGGATCAAATTGCTGTTCGGCCGACGATGGATCGATGATAGCTGCCGGCACGAAACATTTCACGCGCTATGCTTCGCGTAGGCAATCTACGGGGGAACGCATGAAAGGGGGAAAAGCGGGCCGGAAGCGCCGTCCGGCGGGGGGCGGTGGCAAGCGAAAGGGGGCCGGCCGCACGGGCGCGGCGCCGAACAGCGAGACACGGAAGTGGGCCGACGCCCCGAAGAAAGGCGAGAAGGGCAAGCCGCTGTTCGGTGGGAGCCGCAGTACGGGCGAGGAATAGCGCGGCGGTGCACCGCGGCGGCCGCTCGCCGAGTGCGACGGCGGTCAGTGCCTGACGGCGCTCAGCGCCGACGCATCGCGCGCGTGAGCACGCGGTCGAGGGCGTTGGCGAAGGCCTGCTTCTCGCGAGCGCCGTATGCGCCGTGACCGCCGGTCTCCACGCCGGCACCACGCAGCTCGTCCATGAAGTTCCGCACCGACAACCGTTCCCCGATGCGCTCCGCCGTGTACTCCTCACCGCGCGGATCGATGACGATCACGCCGTTAGGCACGAGCAGCGCGGCGAGGGGAATGTCAGCGGTGACCGCGACATCGCCGGCCACCGCGTTCGCGGCGATGTAGCGATCGGCGACGTCGGGCCCCCCGTCGACGCGCACTGACGACACGTGTGGATAGCCGAGTGGCAGCTGCAGCCGCTGATTGGCGACGAGAATCGTCTCGAGCTTCAGTCGCTCCGAGGCGCGGAGGCAGACGTCCTTCACGTCACGCGGCGCGGCGTCGGCATCGAGCCAGAGTTTCATTCGAGTCGCTGTGACGAGTGGCGCGCGGCGCGGGAGCGGCTGCAAGATAGCTCGTTGCGGTGGTGATCCGGCGCACCGAGCAACGCGTTCGAAGCACCCCTTTGCGTCCCGCGCCAGCCGGCGTGTGGCATGATTAATAAAGTCGTCGCGAATGGGTGACGACCGCGGTCGTAAGTCGTTGTAGGTCGTGGGCCGACGCTATTGGCTCACGATTCTCGCTGCGGAGGTTTTATGTCCAAGCTGTCGACTCTTGCCAGCATGACCGCGACCGTCGCGGTCTGCGCGTGCCTCGCGCGTCCGGCGATCCCGTCCCAGGCGACGCTCGCGCTGTATGACGCGAATGCGCCGCGGGCCGACGCGGTAGCCAGCCCGAGTGTGCGTCACGTGAACGGTGGCACCAGTTCGGCGATGCAGCCGATTGGCGATTTCGTCCGGAGCCGTTCCGCCCAGCTCCAGTTCTGTTACCAGGAGACCCGCGCCGCGAATCCTTCGCTCGCCGGCTCGGTGACGATCGGCGTGTTACTCGCCGCCGATGGTACGGTCACGCGTGCCGATGTGTTGCGTCGCACCTGGGAAGGCCGTGGCGTTGCCGAAGCGGAGAGCTGCGCGCTGATGAAGGTTCGCAGCTGGAAGTTCCCGCCGACCGACGGACCGGCGACGCGACCGTACTCGTTCTCCGCCGTCTTCACGCGTTAGGCAGTGAGCAGTTCAGGCGGGGGCGGCCACGACGGCCGCCCCCGCCTCGGCGCGCGCCCACACGGCGATCTTGCGCCGGCGCGCGATGCCGGCGAGCATGAGGCGTCCCTGACCTCGAGATGCACGCATGGCCAGCCCGGCAGCGCATGGCGCTGCAACGCACCCAAGGACGCGGATCGAATCGGTAGACGTCGTCCGCGGCATCATCATGATCCTGATGGCGCTCGACCATGTCCGGGACTTTTTTGGCGACGCGTCCGCGAGCCCGACCAATCTCGCGACCGCAAGCGCCGGACTGTTCATGACGCGCTGGATCACGCATTTCTGTGCGCCGGTATTCTTCCTCCTCACCGGCACCGGCGCCTTCCTCGCGCTGCGCCGCCGCACTGTCAGCGAGCTGTCGACGTTCCTCGTCACCCGGGGACTCTGGTTGATCTTTGCCGAGCTGGTGATCATGCGCTGCCTCGGCTGGCAATTCAACTTTGATTTCCTGTTGACGATGGTGACGGTGCTCTGGGCGCTCGGCTGGGCGATGATCGTGCTCGGCGCCCTGGTGCACTTGCCGGTCCGCGTGGTGACCGCGTTCGGGGTCGTGCTCATCGCCGGCCACAACCTGCTCGACGGGGTCACGCCTCAGGCGTTAGGCGTGTTCGCTCCGCTCTGGAACGTGCTCCACGTCCCCGGGGTGCTGTTCGCCAACGGGCATCGGATGGTGTTCCTCGCCTATCCGCTCATCCCATGGATCGGCGTGACGGCGGTTGGCTTCGGACTCGGCCAGCTCTACACGCTCGGGAGCGTCGAGCGGAGGCGCACGATGCTGACGCGGATCGGTATCGCCCTCACGGTCGCGTTCTTCCTGCTCCGCGCACTCAACAGGTATGGCGACCCGGGGCCGTGGTCGGCGCAGCGCTCATCGCTGTTCACGGTGCTTTCGTTCCTCAACACGAACAAGTATCCGCCATCGCTGCTTTTTCTCTTGATGACGCTCGGACCGGCGTTGCTCCTCCTCCGCGCGGTTGACGGACGGACGCCGGGCTGGCTGCGACCGGCGAACGTGATCGGCAAGGTGCCGATGTTCTACTACGCGTTGCACGTCGCGCTCATTCACCTGATCGCCGTCCTGATCTGCCTGGTGCGCTATGGCAGCGCGCACTGGATGTTCGAGTCGCCGACTCCGGATCGCTTTCCGGTGACGCAGCCGCCGGGGTGGCCGCTGTCGTTGCCGGCGACATACCTCATCTGGGCGTTGGTGGTAGTGCTGCTCTACCCGGCGTGCCGCTGGTTCGCCGCGCTCAGGCAGCGGCGAAGTGACTGGTGGTTGAGCTACCTCTGATCGGCCGTTAGGCGCTCAGGTCGCGACTTCGCTGACGACGTCCTCGATCCCCGGCCATCCGTCGCGGCTGTAGCGAGCGAGCGTGCGGAGATAGTGATCGCCATCGTCGCCGTGCGCGCTGCGAACGGCGGCGGCCGCGCGGCGCACTGCATCGGCGTCAGCGTATGGCGGCTCGAGCGTCTCGGGAATCCGCCCATTCTCATGCGGCACGCCGGCGGCATCGAGGAAGGTCGTCTGGATCGCCGGCTCCAGATCGACGTAGAGCAGCTGGAGCAGGTCGAGTTCGTCCTGCGCCGTCTGCGCGTTCATCCGCACGATCTCCTTCGCCAGCCGATCGACGGGCCACTGATTGAGCGTCACGGCGCGAAATCCTCCCCCGCGCGCAACCAGTCGCTGCACGTAGAGCGCACGTCCTTCGCGGCTCGCGGTGAGCATGTGGGTGATCAGGGCGACGCGCCGTGGAGCCGGCAGCGAGCGGTAGGGAGAAGGAGTGGCCATGCCGAATATTAGTCGCTTGGTGGGCGCTCGGCCGCTACTCCCGCGGCGGAACAGAGGTTCAGTTTCAGGGGCTGGCGTCGATCGCTTCGACGCCTCCCCTTCACGGAGCCGAGATGCCGCCAGATCATCGCCAGACGTGCCCGCCAATTTTCGCGCCCGCCCGCCGCGGAGGTCGCGGAGACGCGCTGCCTAACGCGCCGCGGAGAGTGCGATGACGGAGCAAACCGGCGGTGGCGACCCGCTTCACGGTGTGACGCTCGAGATGATGCTTAATCACCTCGTCGCCGAACGGGGGTGGGACGCGCTCGGCCGCCAGATCGCCATCCGCTGCTTCACGCACGATCCGAGCGTCAAGTCATCGCTCGCCTTCCTGCGCAAGACGCCGTGGGCCCGCGCGAAGGTGGAGAAGCTGTACCTGCGGACCGTGCGCGCACGCGCGGCCGACCCGCCTCGCGGCGACGAGTGACTTCGCCGATCTCGTCGCAGCGCCGGAGCGCACCGCATCACAACAACACGGTCGGTGTGCTCAAACGCACACGCCACACGTCGATGCAACCGGACTCGACCATTTGCTGGCGTTCGCACCGGTCGCGGGCCTCGCAATTGCTACTGTTAGCGCTGCCCTCTGACGGTGAATGAGGCAAACCTATCCACGTTTCTTTCAGGGAGCTCACGTCGATGAAGAACATCACGCTCAAGGCCATTCCGCTCGCGCTCGCGCTGCTCGCGTCCGCGGCATGCGGTGTCAAGAAGACAACGACCGACATCAGCCCGTCCATCTCGCGTGCGCCGACCTGCGAAGACGCAGTGGCGACCTACGCGAGCCGCTCGGAGGTCCCGACGGATTACTACGAGCTCGCGTATATCCAGGCTGAAGGCAACTCGATCTACACGACCGACAACAAGCTTCAGCAGAACATTCGCACCGCCGCGGCCAAGGTCGGCGCGACGGCCGTGATCGCGAACCCGGTCGAGCAGTCGAAGACCGCGGTCAAGGTCCTCGGCGAAGCCGTCCTCTCCGGGTCAGCGACGCAGAAGGCGAGCGCGCTGGCGATCTACCAGCCGAGCGAGCGCGATCGCATTGTGAAGACCTGCGGGAAGTAAGAACGGCAGCCATTAGCTATTAGCCATTAGCCATTAGCCATTAGCAACGAGGAACGGCGCCGAGCACACTGCTCGGCGCCGTTCCTGTTTTCACGCCGTCGCTCAACCCTAACGGCTAATGGCTCAGGGCTGCAGTTGGCGTTAGTCATCAAGTGCCGGCTCGTAATCGTCGCGCGTGGAATGCGCCGGTTCGTGCTTCGCGAGCATCCGGACGCAGGTGTTCCAGCGAAGGATCGACTCATCGTTCCCGGCCGGGCGGATCTTTTCTGCCTTCTCGTAGAAGTCCATCGCCTTGTGGTACCAGTCGGCGGCAATCGCCGCGGCTCCGGGCAACACGCGGTGCAGCTGCGCCTTGGCGCGGCGCTCGTAGACGATGCCCGCGTAGTAGGTCCGCTTGTAGGCGTCTTCGATCCGCGGGATCAGTTCCTGCGCGCGACGCATCCCGTCGCCGGATTCCGCGCTCTCGAACTGGTCGGTGATCGCGAGGATGAGCGTTATGATCGCGCTCTGGCTCCTTGCATCGACGGCGAGGATGTCGAGGCAGATGCTCTCGGCGGCCGGCGAGTCGTTGAGCAAACGGTAACGTTCCGCCTTCTGGAGCGCGGCCGGGACGCCGGCGGCGGTGATCGGCTTGAGCTGGTGCATGTGAGCCTCGGGGCTGTTGCGACGCGTCAGGCTTTCGGCCGACGACTGAAGATCTTTACGAGCTTGCCAATCGGGTCAAAGAACTCGTCGACCACCCGCTCTTTCAACGGAATGATCGCGTTGTCGGTGATGGTGATGTGCTCCGGACACACGGCGGTGCAGCACTTGGTGACGTTGCAGTAGCCGATGCCGTGCTCCCTGCGTAGCGCCGGCACGCGGTCGGCGGTGTCGAGCGGATGCATCTCGAGTGCGGCCGCGTAGACGAGGTGC
>JBKJQR010000093.1:0-12653 GCA_046593895.1 Gemmatimonadaceae bacterium
CGAAGAGCTCGGGCTGCAGGCGGGGGATGTCATCGTGCAGGTAAATCGCACGACGATCGCGTCGGCCGGCGAAGCAGCGAAAGCGATCGACTACTACGGCGGGCGCGGACCGATCCAGCTCTTCTTCGAGCGCGGCGGCCGCGTCTACTCCACCGATTTCCAGCTCCGATGACCGACGTCGAGCGGTACAGCTCTCCTCTCGCCGAGCGGTATGCATCGAGTGCGATGCTCCGGCTCTGGTCCGCGCAGACCCGACACGGCCTCTGGCGGCGCCTCTGGCTGGCGCTCGCGGAGTCGGAGAAGGAGCTTGGCGTCGCGATCCCCGACGAGGCGATCACGCAGATGCGCGGTCACCTCGACGACATCGACTTCGCCGCGGTCGCTGACTATGAGAAGCGGTTCCGCCACGACGTCATGGCGCACATTCACGCCTTCGCCGACGCGGCACCGGCGGCGGCACCGTTCATTCACCTCGGCGCGACGAGTGCGTTCGTCACGGACAACGGCGACCTGATCCTGGCGCGGCGCGGGCTCGACCTGCTGCGCGGAAAGATCGTCGCAACGATCGGCGCGCTGGCGACGTTCGCGCGCCAGTGGCGTGCCGAGCCAACGTTAGGCTATACGCACCTCCAGGCGGCGCAGCTGACGACCGTCGGCAAGCGGGCGACGCTCTGGATGCAGGACCTCCTGATCGATCTCGCCGACGTTGACCATCGGATTGCGACGCTTCCCTTTCGCGGGGTGAAAGGGACGACGGGGACGCAGGCCAGCTTCCTCGAAGTCTTCGCGGGCGATCACGACAAGGTGCGCGCACTCGATCGGCTCGTCACACGGAAGATGGATTTCGCGCGCTCGCTTCCGGTCACCGGCCAGACGTACACGCGGAAGCTCGACGCCCAAATCCTCGGCGCGGTCGCTGGTGTCGCCGCGAGTGCGGCGAAGTTTGCGTCCGACCTCCGCATGCTCCAGGCGTTCGGCGAAATCGAGGAGCCGTTCGAGAAGGAGCAGATCGGGTCGTCGGCGATGGCGTACAAACGGAATCCGATGCGCGCCGAGCGCATCAACTCGCTCGCTCGCTTCGTCGTCGAGCTCGAGGCCAGCCCGAATCACACGCACAGCGTCCAGTATTTCGAGCGAACACTCGACGACAGTGCAAATCGGCGGCTGGTGATTCCCGAATCCTTCCTCGCAACCGACGCGATCCTCGTGCTGATGGAGAACATCGCGTCCGGCCTCGAAGTGCACCCGGCGCGCATCAGGCGGCGCATCGACGACGAACTGCCATTCATGGCGACCGAAGAGCTGATCGTGCGCGCGGTGAAGGCCGGCGGCAACCGGCAAGCGGTGCACGAGGTGATCAGGAAGCACAGCATCGACGCGGCGCGCGCGGTGAAGGACGGCGGCGGGCACAACGACATGCTCGAGCGATTGGCCGCTGATCCGGCGTTCGGACTTCCACTCGGCGATTTGCGGACCGCGCTCGATCCGTCGCGTTTCATCGGGCGCGCGCCGCAGCAGGTAGACGAGTTTCTCGCGGAGCAGGTCGCACCGGTTCTCGCCGGCCCGCGCGCGGTTACCGGCGAGCGCGAGGAGCCGCGGGTATGACGCCTAACGCTACGGTTGCGGCCACGTCGCTCCCCCTGCCGCGCATTCGGACGGGCAAGGTGCGCGACGTTTACGCCGTCGGCGATGACCGGGTGCTCCTTGTCGCCACGGACCGGGTCAGCGCGTTCGACGTCGTGATGGGCGAAGCAATTCCGTCGAAGGGGGCAGTGCTCACGAAGTTGACGGCATGGTGGCTGACGCATCTCGCGGACGGCGTCGCCCACCACATGATCACCGCCGAGGTCGGCGAAATCGTCGCTGCGCTACCCTCCCTCGCGCTGCACCGCCGGATGCTCGCCGGGCGGGCGATGCTCTGCGTGCGCACGGTGCCCTTCCCCGTCGAATGCGTGCTGCGCGGTTACATTACAGGCTCGGCGTGGGCGGAATACACTCGCGCCGGAACGCTCGCCGGGGAGCCGCTCCCCGCCGGGCTGCGCGAGAGCGACCGACTGGACCCGGCGATCTTCAGCCCGGCGACGAAGGCCGACTCCGGGCACGACGAAAACATCCCGGTGGGGCGACTGCGATCGATCGTGGGGGTGCACATGGCGGCGATGCTGGAAGGGTTGTCACGGACCGTCTACGAGCGGGGTCGCGCGCTGGCCGCGGCGCGCGGGATCATCGTGGCCGACACCAAACTGGAATTCGGCCGCAGCGCTGACGGACAGATCCTCCTCATCGACGAAGTCCTGACCCCTGACAGCTCGCGTTTCTGGCCCGCGGCGGGTTACGCACCGGGGCGCCCGCAACCGAGTTTCGACAAGCAGCCGCTACGCGACTATCTATCCGGCGAACGCAAGGCCGGTCGCTGGAATGGCGAGGCGCCCCCGCCCCGACTTCCTGCGTCGGTGGTCGATTCGACCAGCGCACGCTACCTCGACGCCTATCGGCGGATCACCGGACAGCCGCTCGACATCAGGGAGACGACGTGAAATTTGCCCGTGAAGGACTGCCGTTCATCGCGATCGCGGCGGTATTTGCCCTCCTCGCGCTGATCCTTGCCTCACGCCGTGGCGGCTGGCCGAGCTGGGTACTGACCGCAGTGATGGTGGTGGTCGCGATCTGGGTTGCGTATTTCTTCCGCGATCCCGAGCGCTCGGGCGCGCGGGGCGATCGTGTCGTCACCGCTCCCGCTGACGGCAAGGTCGTGCTCATCACGGAAGTCGACGAGCCGGCATTCATCCACGGCCGCGCGCTTCGCGTCTCGATTTTCATGAACGTCTTCAACGTGCACGTGAACCGGTATCCGGTGAGCGGGACGGTGAAGTATGTCCAGTACAACCCCGGCAAGTTCCTCAACGCCGCGGTCGAAAAGTCGAGCCTCGAGAACGAGCAGCGCAGCGTTGGCATCGAATCGGGGCCATACCGGATTCTCGTGCGGCAGATCGCTGGGCTCATCGCGCGGCGCATCGTCACGTACAGCCGGACCGGTGAGCGCGTCGAACAGGGCGAGCGGATGGGGCTGATCCGGTTCGGCTCGCGCGTGGACATTTTCCTCCCGACCGACGCGCAGGTGCGGGTGAAGATCGGCGAGCTGACAACCGCCGGCACTACCGTGGTCGCGGAGCTGCCGACGCGATGAGTCCCGTCATGCGGACGCCACAGGTCAAGCGCGCGGTGATCGTCCTCCCTAACGGTTTCACGCTGGCCAGCCTGTTCTTCGGGATCTTCGCAATTGTTTCGGCGTCTCGCGGAGATTTCAGCAAGGCCGGTGTCTACGTTGTCCTCGGCGGCGTCTGCGATGCACTCGATGGACGCGTCGCGCGAATGACGGGCAGCGGTTCCCGTTTCGGTGAAGAACTCGACTCGCTGGTCGATGCGATCACCTTCGGGCTCGCGCCGGCGATGATTGTCTACTTCGCGGTGCTGAACAAGGATGGCTGGGACTGGGTGTTCTCGTTCATCTTCGCCGCCTGCGCGGTGATGCGTCTCGCGCGCTTCAACGTGACCCAGGCCGGCGGATCGAAGACGCATTTCATCGGGCTGCCCAGTCCCGCTGCCGGAATGACCCTGGCCACATATTACGCGTTCAGCCAGACGAAGCTCTACAACGAGGTGCTGCTGCTTGGCGGGACGAAGGTGCTGGCCGATTACCCCTGGCACGTGATGATGCGCTTCCTGATGGTGGTGCTCGCGTTCCTGATGATCAGCCCAGTGCCCTACCCAGCGGTGCCGAAAGTCAACCTGCGAACGGTGCGCGGGATCGTCGGCGGGTTGATCCTGCTCGCGGCGATCCTCGGGTTGATCTTCCTGCCGCGGGAATTCTTCTTCCCGGTGCTGCTTGCCTATGTGCTGTTCGGGCTCGCGATGTGGCTGGTGCTGATCGTGATGGACAGGGTGCCAACCGCTGACTCGCTCTGGTACGAGGAAGAGGATGGCGAGACGGACGAGCACGAGGCGGCAGTGCCGCGTCACGATGAGATGGCTGCCGGCCGCCGGCGCCGGCGCCGGAAGAAACGGCCGCGCGGTCCATTGCCCACGCCGACGCTTACCCAGGTCGTGACCGAGGAGGACAGCGAGTGAGCACCTACCGTGTGGCGGTTCATGTGACGCCGCGCCGAGGCATTCTCGATCCGCAGGGCACCGCGGTCGCGCACGCGTTGCAGACCCTCGGCTTCGCCGGCGTCGCCGACGTGAAGGTCGGCCGCCATATCGTCATCGACGTCGCCGCCGCCGATCGCGACAGCGCGAGCAAGGCGGCCCGGCAAATGTGTGAGCGGCTGCTCGCCAATCCGGTCACCGAAGATTTCGAGATCGCGGCGGTCGACGCGACATGAAATTCGGCATCGTGACGTTCCCCGGCTCGAACTGCGATTACGACGCATTCCACGCCGTGACCGACGCGTTAGGCGAGGAGGCGATGTACCTCTGGCATCGCGAGACCGACCTCGCCGGTGCGGACGTCGTCGTGCTCCCCGGCGGATTCAGCTACGGCGATTACCTGCGGGCCGGCGCGATCGCTCGCTTCAGCCCGATCATGGCGGCGGTCGTCGCCCACGCGAAGCGTGGCGCGCCGGTGCTTGCGATCTGCAACGGGTTCCAGGTCGCCTGCGAAGCGGGCCTCCTCCCCGGCGCGCTCCTGCGGAATGCCTCGCTCTCGTTTGTCGCTGAAACAGTGCGGCTCCGGGTCGAAACAGTCGATTCGATGTTTACCTCGGGGTACGAGGTGGGTCAGCTGCTTCAAATCCCGATCGCCCACGGCGAGGGACGCTACACTGCAGATTCGGCGACGCTCGACCGGCTTGAAGGCGACGGCCGCGTGTTCTTCCGCTACGTCGGTCAGGATGGCGCGACGAGCGAGGACAGTAACCCGAACGGGTCGATGCGCTCGATCGCGGGTATCGCGAACGACGCTGGGAACGTCCTTGGATTGATGCCACATCCAGAACGGGCGGTCGACCGGCTGCTTGGATCGGACGATGGGCTCGCACTGTTCGAGTCGCTGCTCTCACGCGTCTCGGCGTAACCCGAGGGAGGATTCATGTCGTATCGTGCAATGATGCTGATCGTCGCGCTGGCCGCTGCGTCGCCATTGATCGCGCAGGATGGGGCGGTGGTGATCGATCCCGGAATGACGCGGGCTGAAGTGGTCGAGCGGCTCGGCAAGCCGCTGAACGAGCGAAAAGCCGGCGCCCACACATACCTGTTCTACCGCAACGGCTGCGAACGGACGTGCGGGATGAACGACCTCGTCCTGCTCGACGACGGCAAGGTGAGCGACGCGATCTTCCGGTCCGCGGGCCGCCACTACAGCGGTGCCAGCTCGTCGCCTAACGGCGTGAAGCCGTCGCGGAGCGAGGGCGGCGCCGCCGGGGTCGCCGCCGTTCGCCGGGCGAAGCGCGGCGGTATCGTGATCGCCCGGCCCGCTGACGGCGGCGCAACGGCGACGGTGACCGGCGTCGAGGTGATGCCGGCCGAAGGCGCCGCGCCTAACGCTCAGTCGCGGCCGGCCCCCGTGGTGCCGGAACCAGCCGCAGCACCGATGCCGCCGGCCGCGGCGAGTGGGCAGCGGGTGATCCTGCCGGTGCCGCTTCCCGGCGCGACGGTCAACAGCGCGGACTCCATTCGCGCATTGACCCCCGACCGTCCGACCGCGATCCCCGGCGCGAAGATCAATCCCGCCGATTCCATCCGCGCCGAGGCCGTTCGCCGTCAGCGGGCGGACACCACCCAAAAACCCTGATTCGCATCATGTCTCACCATCACAAGCCAACGCAAAACGAAGACGAGTACTTCGCGAAGCACGACGCAGAACTGCTGAAGGCGCGGCGCGCGATGCTCGATCAACAGCGGGCCGGCAGCGAGCGCGCGTCGCACTTCATGAAATGCCCCAAGTGCGGTGCCGACCTGCGGGAAAAGAAATTTCACGCGATGGTCATCGACGTCTGCCCGGACTGCAATGGTACCTGGATGGATCCCGGCGAGCTCGAGATGCTCGGCATGGTGAAGCAGAGCGAGTTGCAACGTTTCGTCGGCTCGCTCTTCGGTCTCAAGTAGTGCACGTCGCACCACGACCCGGCGATCCCCTGATCACCCCGGCGCTCGTCGCCGAGCACGGGTTGACCGCGGACGAATACGATCGACTGCTCGCGCTGCTTGGCCGGACACCGACATTCACCGAACTCGGAATCGTCAGCGCCCTCTGGAATGAGCACTGCTCGTACAAGCATTCGAAGCCGTTGCTTCGCACGCTGCCAACGAAGGCGCCGTGGGTCTTGCAGGGCCCGGGGGAGAACGCGGGCGTGATCTCCGTTGGCGACGGCATTGCGGTCGCCTTCAAGATCGAATCGCACAACCATCCGTCAGCGGTCGAGCCGTACCAGGGCGCGGCAACGGGCGTCGGTGGAATCCTCCGCGACGTCTTCACGATGGGCGCACGCCCCATCGCAATGCTCAACTCCTTGCGCTTCGGATCGCTCGACTCGGCGCGCGTGCGCTACTTGTTTGCCGGCGTGGTGAAGGGGGTCGGCGATTATGGGAATTGCGTCGGAGTTCCCACTGTGGGCGGCGAAGTCGTGTTCGATCCGGCCTACGAGGGAAATCCACTCGTCAATGCGATGTGCGTCGGCGTGCTCCGCGAGGACGAGTTGATGCTTGCCGTCGCTGAAGGCGTCGGCAACCCGATCATGGCGGTTGGCGCGCGGACCGGGCGGGATGGCATTCACGGCGCCACGTTCGCGTCGGAGGATCTCTCCGAGGGGAGCGATGCGAAGCGTCCACGGGTGCAGGTCGGCGACCCGTTCACCGAGAAGCTCCTGCTCGAGGCGAGTCTCGAGCTCATTCGCAGCGGCCACATCGTGGCGATCCAGGACATGGGCGCCGCGGGGCTGACGTCGTCCTCGGCGGAGATGGCGGCGCGCGGCGATGTCGGCGTCACGATCGATACCTCGAAGGTGCCGGTCCGCGAGACGGGTATGAGCCCGTATGAAATCCTCCTCAGTGAATCGCAGGAGCGCATGCTCGTCGTCGCGAAGAAGGGTCACGAGGATGCGGTGCGGACGATCCTCAGCAAGTGGGAACTCGAAGCGGCGGTCATCGGCGAGGTGATCGCGGAGCCGGTCTACCGTGTCACCGAGGGCGATCGCGTCGTCGCCGAGTTCCCCGGGTCGCGCCTCGTCACCGACTGCCCGACGTACACGCCGGAGGCGCGTGAGAGCGACACGACGCGCGCACTCCGCGAGCGTGACGTGCTGTCCGTTGCCGAGTACGCACACGTCAAGGATCCCGCGCGCGTGCTCGAGCAGCTGCTCGCGTCGCCGACGATCGCCAGCAAGCGGTGGGTGTATCGACAGTACGACACGACGGTCCGCACCAACACGGTGATCGGCCCGGGCGGCGACGCGGCGCTCGTCCGGCTGCGCGGAACGACCAAGGCACTCGCGCTCACCGTGGATTGCAACGGACGCTACGTCTCGCTCGATCCGCGGCTCGGTGCGATGATCGCCGTCGCCGAGGCGGCGCGAAATGTGGCCTGCACCGGCGCGCGGCCGCGCGCGATCACGAATAACCTGAATTTCGGCAACCCGAAGCGTCCCGCGGTCTATTTCCAGCTGCGCGAAGCGGTCGCCGGACTGGGCGCCGCGTGCACGGCGTTAGGCACCCCGGTCACCGGCGGGAACGTCTCGCTGTACAACGAAAACCCACAGGGTGCGGTTCATCCGACGCCGGTAATCGGGATGGTTGGCGTCCTCGATGACGTGGCGCACGCGGTGCGATCGGCGTTCGCCGTCGACGACGCAGCGATCGTCCTCCTCGGTGAGCCGGCGGCGGAGATCGGGGCGAGCGAGTACCTCGCGCGCATCCACGGCGTCGTCGCCGGCTCACCACCGGCGTGCGATCTGGACGCCGCGAAGCGACTGGTTGACCTCCTCGTCACGGGCGCCAGGCAGCAACTCTTCGCCTCAGCACACGACTGCAGCGACGGCGGGTTGGCGGTGGCGCTTGCCGAGTGCTGCATGATGAACCGCGAGGAGCAAGTCGGCGCCAGGGTAGACCTCGGCGCGTGGCCGACGCTGCCGATCGCTGCCCTGCTCTTTGGCGAGACGCAGAATCGCGTCATCATTTCGACGACGGTGCCCGACGCGGTGCTCGCCGCCGCGCGGACGCATGGCGTCCCGGCGCGGGTGATCGGAAGCGTCGCTGCACCGTCGCCGACGCTCTCCATCCGCTCGGCATCGGGGTCGATCGAGGCACCGGTTGCCCGCCTCGCTGCCGCTTGGCACGACGCGATTCCGACGATCATGTCCCGCTCCGTCGCTGCCGCCGCGGCAGTGATGACCGAGACGCTCTCGCAACGGTGAATTAGTAGCAATGTGTGGCATATTCGGAATACGCGGGAATCCGTCAGCGGCCGAGCTGGTCCACCTCGGCCTCTATTCGTTGCAGCATCGGGGGCAGGAGTCATCGGGAATCGTCACCGTCGACGACACCGGCCGCGCGCATGCGGTCCGCGCGATGGGGCTCGTTTCGGAAGGCATCGCCGACAGCGAGATGCCGGCGCTCACCGGGAGCATCGGGATCGGGCACACACGCTACAGCACCGCCGGATCGTCGACGCTGGCCAATGCCCAGCCGGTGGTGGCGAGCATCCGCGGTGGCGCCGTCTCGCTGGCGCACAACGGCAACCTGACAAATGCCACCGAGCTACGGCAGGAGCTCGAGAACACCGGGGCGATCTTTTCTTCGACGATGGATTCCGAGGTGATCGTGCACCGCATCGCGCGCTCGACCGCGGAACGCCCGGAAATTCGATTGGCCGAGGCGCTGCAGGGCGTCGAAGGCGCCTACTCGCTGCTCGTGCTCATCGGCGACACGCTGCTCGCCGCTCGTGATCCGCGCGGCTGGCGCCCGCTGGTCATGGGTCGGCTCGGCGATGCCATCGTTTTTGGTTCGGAGAGTTGCGCGCTCGACATCATCGGCGCCAAGGCCGAGCGCGAAGTCGAGCCCGGCGAGATCATCGTCGTCGACCGCGACGGCGTCCGCACTGGCGCCCGCCTGCCGGCGATCGAGTCGCGCCGCTGCGTCTTCGAATATGTCTACTTCGCGCGCCCCGACAGCCGTGTGTTCGGCGGCTCGGTCGATCGGGCACGCCGCTCGCTGGGGCGCCGGCTCGCGCGCGAACATCCGGCGCCGACCGCGGACCTCGTCTTTTCGGTCCCCGACTCCTCGAACTCGGCAGCGTTAGGCTTCGCCGAGGAATCGGGGACCCCCTACGAGCTCGCCCTCATTCGCAATCATTACGTCGGTCGGACGTTCATTCAGCCGACGCAGGGTGCGCGTGATGCCAAGGTGCGCGTGAAATACAACGCGGTGCGGGAAGTACTTGCCGGCAAGCGGGTCGTGATGGTGGACGACTCGATCGTGCGCGGCACGACCACGCGGGGACTGGTCGCGATGGTGCGTGCCGCCGGCGCCACCGAGGTACACCTGCGCGTGAGCTCGTCGCCGGTGACCGGACCGTGCTACTACGGCATCGATACGCCGAATCGCGAAGAGCTCATCGCCGCCAACCTCACGATCCCCCAGATCGCTGAGCACCTCGGCGTCGATTCGCTGGGCTACCTGTCGCTCGACGGAATGCTCGAATCGGTGCCTGACGGACCGCACGGGTTTTGCCATGCGTGCTTCTCCGGTGATTACCCAACGGCCCCACCGACCGATCCCGACAAGCTCCGAGCGGGCTGCGGATGCTGAACTGAATCGACGAGATGCAGAACGTCTACTTCTTCGGCGACGGCAAGGCCGATGGCACCCGCGACATGAAGGCGGTGTTGGGGGGAAAGGGCGCAAACCTCGCCGAGATGGTCAATCTCGGCGTTCCAGTGCCTCCAGGATTTACTATCGCCTGCTCCCTCTGCGTCGCATATCTGGAGACGGGAACCGCTGACGCGTCGCTCCGTGAGGAAGTCCGGCTCAATCTCGCGCGACTCGAACAGGTAACCGGGCGCCGCTTCGGTGACCCGAAATCTCCGCTCCTCGTTTCGGTGCGCTCCGGTGCGCCCGTCTCGATGCCGGGGATGATGGAGACGATCCTGAACCTCGGGCTGAACGACAGCACCGTCGTCGCCCTTGCGCAGGAGAGCGGTAGCGCGCGCTTCGCGTACGATTCGTACCGTCGCTTCCTGCAGATGTATGGCGATGTCGTGCTCGGCGTGCCGCTCAGCAAGTTCGAACACCTCCTGAAATCGAAGCGGCTGACCAGTGGCGTCGAGTCCGACGCCGAGTTGTCGGAGGAAACGCTCCGCACTCTTGTCGAGGAGTACAAGCAACTCGCGCGCGCCAGCACTGGCCGCCCCTTTCCGATGGACCCTCAGGAGCAGCTCTGGGGCGCGATCGAGGCGGTCTGGAAATCGTGGACGCTGAAGAAAGCCGTCGATTACCGCCGCACCAACCGCATCGACGAATCGTTAGGGACCGCCGTCAACATCGTCGCGATGGTGTTCGGGAACATGGGTGACGACTCGGGCACCGGCGTCGCGTTCACGCGCGATCCGTCCACGGGCGAGCACGTCTTCTACGGCGAATTCCTCGTCAACGCACAGGGCGAGGACGTTGTCTCCGGGATTCGCACGCCGCTCCGGATCGCCGAAATGGCGACGCGACTGCCCGACGCATTCGCCGAGCTGATGGAGACGCAGCGCCGGCTCGAAGCGCACTACCGCGACATGCAGGACATCGAGTTCACGGTCGAGCGCGGCCGCCTCTATCTCCTCCAGACGCGCAGTGGCAAGCGGACCGCCATGGCCGCGGTCCGTGTCGCCGACGAAATGGTGAACGAAGGGTTGATCGACGACACTGAATCGGTGCGCCGGGTGGAGCCGGATCAGCTGAACCAGCTGTTGCACCCGGTCATCGACGGGACGTTGCGCGCCGAGGTGATCGTCACCGGTCTCCCCGCATCACCGGGCGCGGCGAGCGGTAAGGCGGTTTTTGATCCGGACGTGGCGGAACAGCGAACCACGGCCGGCGACAGCGTCATCCTCGTCCGCGAGGAGACGACCCCTGAAGATTTCCACGGGATCGTCGCCGCCCGCGCGGTGCTCACCTCGCGTGGCGGGATGACGAGCCACGCGGCGGTCGTGGCGCGCGGGATGGGCAAGTGCGCGATCGTCGGCGCGAAGGACATGCACGTCGACGTGGCGTTGCGACGATTCACGGTCGGAGAGACCGTCGTCTCCGAGGGCGACTGGATCACCCTCGACGGCGCGACCGGTCGCGTTTTTGCCGGCGCACTGCCGACCATCCCGAGCGAAGTCGTTCGCGTCGTCAACGGTCACACGCGGCCGCAGGATGCGCCGGTCTACCGGTCGTTCGATCGCCTCATGCAGCGATCCGATCGCGTACGGCGTCTTCGCGTGCGCGCCAATGCGGACACGCCGCACGATGCGCGCATCGCGCGTGCGTTCCGCGCCGAGGGAATCGGGTTGTGCCGCACCGAGCACATGTTCTTCGAGGGCGATCGCATCACGGCAATGCGCGAGATGATCGTTGCCCGCGACGAGATGGGGCGGCGGCGCGCGCTGGCAAAACTGCTCCCGATGCAGCGCCAGGACTTCGAGGGAATTTTTGATGCGATGAATGGGTTCCCGGTGACCATCCGGCTGCTCGATCCACCGCTGCACGAATTCCTGCCTCACGGTGGCGAGGAGAGCAAGCTGCTCGCCCGGCAGCTCGGGCTCTCCCGGCCGGAGCTGTCGCGGATCGTGGATTCCCTGCGCGAGACGAACCCGATGCTCGGACACCGCGGCTGCCGGCTCGGCATCAGCTATCCCGAGATCACCGAGATGCAGGGACGAGCGATCTTCGAAGCGGCCGTCCGCGCCTCGCGCCGCGGACTCGACGTCCGACCGGAGCTCATGATCCCCCTCGTCGCGACGCGGCGCGAATTCGAGCATCAGCGAAACCTTCTGGTGACGCAAGCCGAAGAAGTGCTCGGTGGGATGGGGGAACCAGTTAGCTACACGATAGGTACCATGATCGAGCTTCCCCGCGCTGCGCTGTTGGCGGGCGACATCGCCGCGTCCGCCGAATTCTTCTCTTTCGGAACGAATGACCTCACCCAAACGACGTTCGGCTTGAGCAGGGACGACGCGGGGCGGTTCCTTCCCTCTTACGTCGAGAAGGGTATCTTCCCCGATGATCCTTTTCAGGTGCTGGACCAGGACGGAGTCGGGAGGCTGATTCGAATGGCGGTGGAAGAAGGCAGACAGGCACGCCCCGGCCTCAAGGTCGGGATTTGCGGCGAACACGGCGGCGACCCGCGATCGGTGAAGTTCTGCCATCGCATCGGTCTCGATTACGTGTCGTGCTCCCCATATCGGGTCCCGATCGCGAGCCTCGCCGCCGCCCATGCCGCGCTCGAGCAGGCATAGAGTGGGGATTTCGACTCCGCGGATCGTGCACGGCAGCCGCCCCACGATCGTGCCTCACGGCGGGCGCCACGAACGAACCCCCTCGCGATCCCTGCGGATCGCCCTCGTCACCGAGTACTACTACCCGCACCTCGGTGGGATCTGCGAGCATGTCCACTATTTCGCCCGCGAAGCGCG
>JBKJQR010000163.1:0-7210 GCA_046593895.1 Gemmatimonadaceae bacterium
AGCGTGCCAAGGCGACTGGCGACGCCAACCAGATGGCGACCCTCGACTTCGCCTATCGCCGCGAGCAACTCTACTTCGAGATCCTGCTCGACGTCCGCGACGCCACCGAGCGTCGCTGACCGCAGTCGGCAGCAGTCCGTTCCGACCCCTGCCTAACGATCGGTCGGGTCGGCCGCCGCCGCGTCGTCGCTCTTGCCGGGCCAGATCAGCGACGCCGCGATCGACAGCGCCAGCACGCCGATGATCACGGCGAGCGACGCGAAGATCGGGATCGTCCACCAGTGCGCGCCGATCATCTTCACCCCGACGAAGGTGAGGATCACCGCCAGGCCGTACTTCAGGAAGTGGAACTTGTGGACGACGTGCGCGAGCAGGAAGTACAGCGAGCGCAGGCCGAGGATCGCGAAGATGTTCGACGTGTAGACGATGAATGAGTCGCGCGTCACCGCGAAGATCGCCGGAATCGAGTCGATCGCGAAAATGAGGTCGGTGAACTCGACCAGCACCAGCACGAGGAAGAGCGGCGTCGCCACTCGCTTGCCATTCTCGATCGTGAAGAACTTCTGCCCGTCGTAATTCGCCGAAAAGGGAAGCAGTCGCTTCGACAACCGCACGATCGGGTTGTGCTCCCCGTCGAATTCATCGTCGGCCTTGAACGCCATCCGGATGCCGGTCACGATCAGCATGCCGCCGAAGACGTAGATGATCCAGTGGAAGCGCGCGAGCAGCAGCGACCCCACGCCGATGAACGTTCCGCGCATGAGCAGCGCGCCGACGATCCCCCAGAACAACACCCGGTGCTGATACTTCTCCGGGATCCGGAAGTACGAGAAGATCAGGACGATGACGAAGATGTTGTCGACGCTCAGCGACTCTTCGATCAGGTACCCGGTGACGAACGTCAGTGCGGTGTGGGCGTCCTGGTACCACCACAGCCCGCCGGCGAACAGCATCGCCAGCGCGACCCAGACCCCGACCCACGCCATCGCCTCCTTCGGCTTCACCACGTGCGCCGTGCGGTTGAACACCCCGAGATCGATGGCGAGCATCGCCAGCACGAACGCGTTGAAGCCGACCCAGAACCAGATGCTTGTTGCCATCGTCCTCCTCGCCGCGGTGCCTCGCTCTGGCAGTCGTCCCGGAGTGGGACAAAAAAAGAAAAGCGAGACCCCTACGGCACGTTGTTTCGTGTCGTAGTGGTCTCGCCAAGGTCTGAAGGACCCATCGGACGACCGGGAGCGCGAGCCCCGTCTTGACGATCGTCCGTTCCAGCCGCGCTGCGCATTCCTGTCGGCGCACCGCCGGCCAGCAGGCTACTCCCCACTGATGATGGAACGGAAACCCCGGGCGCATCCCTCGTCAAGTCTGCTCCGCGCGCAAGCGGTGCGATGTGGCTGCACTCGACGCTGCCATCGCGTTCGCCCCCGGTGATCGTTGCCGCGCCTTCTCCGGCATCGCATACTTGCCGTCATGCGCATTCTCCTCGTCGCGGCCGCCGGACTTCTCATCGCCTGCTCCATGAATCATCCCGCTACGGCCGCGCCGGAACCGCTGTCGCTCGCCATCGTCAACGCGCGCATCTGGACCGGCGATCCTCGGCGCCCCTGGGCGGACGCCGTCGCGGTGCGTGGCGAACGGATCGCCGCGGTCGGATCGAGCGCCGAGATCCGCAAGATGGCGTCGGCTGCGACGCGAGTGATCGATGCCAGCGGTCAGATGCTCGTCCCCGGCTTTCACGATGCGCACGTGCACTTCATCGAGGGCGGTTCACGCCTCGCATCGGTGCAGCTGCGCGACGCCCGCACGCCCGCCGAATTCATCGCGCGCATCAAGGCGTTCGCCGCGACGGTCCCTCGCGGCGCGTGGATCACCGGCGGCGACTGGGACCACGAACGCTGGGGTGGCGAGCTCCCCACGCGCGGGTGGATCGATTCGGTCACGCCTGATAACCCGGTCTGGATGAATCGGCTTGATGGCCACATGAGCCTCGCCAACGGCGCCGCCCTGCGTGCAGCCGGGGTCGGCCGCGGCACCGCCGCCGTCGCTGGCGGCACCATCGTCCGCGACGCGTCTGGCGAGCCCACAGGAATCCTCAAGGACAACGCGACGTCGCTCGTCGACGCGCACGTCCCTCCGGCGAGCGCCGCGGAATCCGATCGCGCACTCGCTGCGGCGATGCGTTACGTCGCCGCGCAGGGCGTGACGTCGGTGCACAACATGGGGAGTTGGGACGACCTCGCGACGTTCGAGCGCGCGCACTCGACGGGCACCATGATCACCCGCGTCTATTCCGTCGTCCCGCTTGCCAGCTGGGCGCGGCTGCGCGACACCGTCGCCGCACGGGGCCACGGCGACGCGTGGGTCCGGATCGGTGGCCTCAAGGGCTTCGTCGACGGATCGTTAGGCAGCCACACCGCTGCCTTCCTCGAGCCATTCACCGATGCGCCGGGCGACAGCGGCCTCCTCGTCAACACGCCCGAGGACCTCTACGCGTGGACCTCAGGGGCGGACAGGGCGGGGCTGCAGACGATCGTCCACGCCATCGGCGACCGCGCCATCCGGCTCCAGCTCGACATCTTCGAGCGCGTCGAGCGCGAAGATGGCCCTCGCGATCGCCGGTTCCGCATCGAGCATGCACAGCACATCGCGCCCGCTGACATTCCGCGCTTCGCCCAGCTCGGTGTCATTGCCAGCGTCCAGCCATATCACGCGATCGACGATGGGCGCTGGGCAGAACGCGTCATCGGCGCCGAGCGAATCAGGACGACGTACGCCTTTCGCTCGCTGCGCGACAGCGGTGCGCGTCTCGCATTCGGAAGCGACTGGTTCGTTGCGCCGCCCACTCCCCTCGAGGGGATCTACGCCGCGGTCACTCGCCGCACGCTGGACGACCGCAACCCGAACGGGTGGGTGCCCGAGCAGAAGGTCACCGTCGAGGATGCACTGCGCGCCTACACGATCAACGGTGCCTATGCGTCGTTCGAGGAGACGGACAAGGGATCCATCGAACGCGGGAAGCTGGCGGACTTCACGATGGTCGACCGCGACCTGACCCGCATCTCGCCGGAGACGATCCGTGACGCGCGCGTAACGATGACCGTGGTCGGCGGGCGCGTCGTCTACGAGATCAGCGAGCGATCACCCCGACAACCTTGACCCCCGCGCCGAGTCGAGCGGTCGGTCGCACGTAGCCGACCGCACCGGTCGTCGTGCGCACGTAGGCCAGTACCTGCTCGTCGCTGTTGCGCTCGGGAGGCGGAACCTGGCGCCCTGAAAAGATCTGCTGTTGCCAGTATGCACGAATTGCCTGCGGCGATTTCCCATGCACCGCCGCGGTGAAGGCTTCGCGGACCGGATCATCCGGCGGCAGGTCCACCGGGTACACGGCGGTCCCGTCCTCCCACTCCTGCGTCTTCTTGGTGAACAGTGCGGCGAGATCCGCGCGCGGGATGTTCGTCGCCGGGTTGCTGGCGTTCACCACGATGACGAAGCTCGCTGCCTGCGCCGATGCTGCGCTCGGAAGCGCTGCGGCACCGATGGCGGCGAGCGCTGCCGCGATTGCGAGGAACCGCGCGTACCATCCAGAATGCTTCTGCATCGAAGCGGGGCAGGGGACAAAGAAATTAGCGAACTCCAAGATACGTGTCCGCGGGTATTCTGTAGGTGACGATCATCACCCCCCGTGCAGATACGGATCGTTACCAATCAAGCCGCGGCCGAGTCATTTGAGGCTGCGGGCGGCCCAGATTTTCTCCGGTCGCGTTCACCCGTGCCGCACGCTGGCGCGGCCTCATCGCATCACTGCGGACCCCTCGGATGACCGGTCGCCCGTCCCGCTTCAAGTTCGCCGTCCGCTTCACTGCGCTCGGCGCGCTCGCCCTCCCCGCGATCAGTTGCCTCGATCGCGCGCCGATTGGTCCCGGGCTCCCAAGTCAGGCGACGCTGGCCGTCGCGCCCCGCTTCGCCGCGGCCGTGCAGCCGGGCGGACCAGGCTTCTTCTCCATTCAAACGGTCCATGGTGTACTCACCCCGGTCGGCGGCGGCGGGTCGTATTCGCGCGACGCCAGCTTCATCGGCGACACGGCGACGCTCGACTTCAACGTCACCTTCCCCGGACTGACGCAGAGCTACACGCTGGCGATTTCCGCGACGGACGCTGCCGGTGATACGCTCTTTCGCTCGCTGGGTGCGCTCATTGCGACGCCTGGTCCGAACGCGGCAGTCACCCAGGTCCTGACCTACGTCGCCCCGGATACCGCCGTTCGCTTTCTCGTCCTGCTCCCCGCGGACAGCCTCGTACTCGGCGGCGACACGCTCCGAATCACCGCGACCGGCGTTGGCATAACCAAACAGCTCATCACGCCGCTGTTCGTCGGCTGGACCTCGCGCGATACGAGCGTGGCCACCGTCGTCTCCACAGGGGCTGCGTCGGCTCGCGTGACCGGGAAGCTGATCGAGACCAGTGTCTGGATCGTCGGCCGTACATTCAGCGGCGTTGCCGATTCCGTCAACCTCCGTGTCGCGCTCAAGGTCGGGTCGGTCGTCCTCGCCGTGGACACGCTCCACGTTGTGGCGGGAGCGATCGCCACGACGTCGGCGAAAGTGTTCGACGCGTTAGGCAGGCTGCTCGACCGGCCGGTCAGCTTCGTCTCCCTCGACACGAACGTCGCGCGCGTGTTGAGCAGCGTCGCGGTACCACCGGCAGTGCAGCTCACCGGAGTACGCGCCGGAACCACCAGGCTGATCGCGTCGAGCGGCGGGCGAGCCGACACCGCCATCGTAATCGTTGACCCCGCGCCGGTCGCGCTCGTTCGGCTGATCCCCGACTCGATCTCCCTCAGTCCGGGCGACTCCGCGCGCTTCAACGTACTTACCCTCAGCGCGGCCGGCGATACGCTGAGCGGACGTGCCGTGACCTGGGCAACGCTCGATCCCACGCTGATCTCGATCAGCGCCACCGGCACCATCACGGCGCTCGCGGTCGGCCGCGTCGCCGTGACCGCGACGTCGGAAGGCGTCACCGGGACCGCCTATGTCAACGTGCTGACGACTGGCACCAGCGTTGTCCGCACCGTGGTCAGTCCGCAGACCCTGCACCTGCTCTCACTCGGTGCCAAGGCGCAGCTCGTCGCGCAGGGATATTCCGGCAACGGGGTGATCGTGCCCGGCCGCTACACGTGGAGCGTTAGGCAGACGCTGCCGCTGCTCTCGGTCGACTCGATCGGTGGTGTGACCGCACTCGCCGTCGGCGGTGCCTGGGTGGTCGCGACCGAGAAGGGGGGCACCGCCGACTCGGCACAGGTGACGGTCACCGTTCCATTGCTCGTTGCCCCCGCAGCGTCCGCGACACGACGGAGTTCTCAATCGAGCGGGACGATCGGCATGTTCCCGCCGGCGAGTGGCGCCACACGCGCCTCCGCGGCGGAGGCGGTTCGCGGGTCGCAGCTGGTAGCTGTACCCCGCGCGTGTCTGCCGGGGTCGGGCGGATGTTACGCCGCGCCGAGTCGCGCGTCGCATTGATAGGAGCGTGTCGTCAAGCGCCGTGGTGAGTTGGTACTGGCGCTTGCGAATCACGCACTGCACTCTAGTGGCGCGACGGCATTGACGCCGTCCATGATCGGAGGCGGATGATCGGCAGCTCCAGCGATCCTCGACACCGAGATTCGGCACACGACGGGCGGCGCACATCGCTGCCCCGCACGCTGCCTTCGCTGGCTGCGAAAATTCGTCGCTCGTTCCATGCCCCGCCCGGGATCGTCTCCCGGTGCGGGGCTTCGTCTTTCACCCAGAGGTGAGATGTCGAGACGTCGTTCGAGCCGTCAACGGACGCTGAAGGACCACGCAACCCTTCCACGCTCCGGTTCCTTTGCCCGCCGCCGACGGGAAGCATCGGCCGCCGCAACGAAGCGCGCCTACAAGCATGCTGCGATGCGCGACTGCGGTCATCGCTGCGTGTATTGCGCGTCCTACCTCGGCTACGAGAACCTGACGCTCGACCACGTGCAGCCCCTGTCGCAGGGCGGCGCCCACGCACCCGGCAACGTCGTTGCCGCCTGCTCGCGCTGCAACCTGATGAAGGGCGACATGCTGCCGCACGAGTTCTTCATCCGCAATCCGCTCGCCGGCGCGAATTTCATCCGCTACGCGCGCGCCGTGCACCGGGCGCTGAAGCGCGCCGCACGGCGCGCCGTCAGCCTGGCGCTTGCGGGCGATGCACTGGTCCCCGCGATGCACCCGCTGGCTGCCTGACGGCGAACCGCAGCCATAAGCTGTTAGCCATTAGCGTTGAGCAACTCCGGTGACCGCAGTCGCTCAACCCTAACGGCTAATGGCTAAAGGCTAACGGCCGACGCATAACGTTCGCTGCTCGGCGACGCAACGGGCATCGCTCCCTCCCGCCGCGCGAACTCCCACGTCAACATTGCCCGCTTCCGGGCGATCCCGCCGCCGTAGTTCCCGAACGCGCCGGTCTTCCGGATCACACGATGGCAGGGGATCAGGTAGCTCACCGGGTTCCGCCCGACCGCGGTGCCAACCGCGCGGACCGCGGTCGGCGAACCAGCCGCCGCCGCCAGCTGCTCGTAGGTCACGACCTCGCCTAACGGTATGCGGAGCAGCGCCTCCCAGACCTTCAACTGCAGGTTCGTTCCCTTCACCAGCACCGCGAGCGGCGCCCGCGTCTCGCCCGCCTCGCCAAAGATCTGGTCGGCCAGCGGCTGCGTCGCCCGTGGATTTTCGACGAGCTGCGCTCCCTCCCACGACTCGGCGAGCCGCCGGTGCGCGCCCGGCAACCCGTCGTCAGTGGCGAAGTACATCCCGCAGATGCCCCGCGCCGTCGTCCCGATCAGGCACTCGCCAAACGGCGTGTCGTGCACTCCCCACTGGATGGTCAGGCCGTCGCCCGCTCGCTTGAACTCCCCCGGCGTCACCGCGTCGATCGTCACGAACAGGTCGTGGAGTCGCCCGGCACTCGACAACCCGGCTTCGTACGTCGTGTCGAGCAGCGAGCGCGATTCGGCGAGCAGCGCGCGCGCGTGCGCGACGGTCTGGAACTGGAGGAACCGTTTCGGGCTGATTCCTGCCCACCGCGTGAACAGTCGCTGGAAGTGCGACTCGCTGAGCCCGACGTGCGACGCGACGTCGGCGAGCGACGGCTGCTCGCGGGAGCGCTCGTCGAGGAACTGAATGGCCTGCTCGATGCGGTCGTAGT
>JBKJQR010000169.1:0-3461 GCA_046593895.1 Gemmatimonadaceae bacterium
CTTCAACTCGACCGTCTCGTTCACGTGTGTCATCGGCAGCGCATAAAGCTCGTCGCCGATCCGTGCCAGCAGCGCACGGACGATCGCCAGCGTCAGCGGCAGCCGGACCGTGACCGTCGTTCCCTGCTTCGGCACCGAGCGGATCTCGACGATGCCGCCTAACGCTCGAACGCGTGTCTGCACCGCGTCGATCCCGACACCACGTCCGGATATGTCCGTAATCCGCTCGGCGGTCGAGAAGCCGGGGCGGGAGATCAGGCGTATCAGTTCGTCATCCGATAGCTCGGCGCGGGTTCCCTCGACCAGCCCGGCATCGAGCGCCTTGCGGAGCACCCGGTCCCGGTCGATTCCCTTGCCGTCATCCGTCACACGAATGACGATCGCCGAGCGATCTCGCAAAGCTTCCAGCCGCAATTGTCCCTCGGCCGGCTTCCCCGACGCTTTTCGGTCCTCCGGGCTCTCGATCCCGTGATCAATCGCGTTGCGGAGCAGATGCACGATCGGGTCGCCGATCTCGTCGAGCAGCGATCGATCGAGTTCGATCTCCTTCCCCGCAATGCTGAACTCGATCTGCTTGCCCAGCGTGCGCGACGCATCGCGCACCAGCCGCGGAAAACGGTCGAATACCTGCCAGACCGGCACCATTCGACTGGTCATGATCTCGTCCTGCAGGTCGCTGATCAGCCGCGATGCCTGTGCGACGGTCTCGTCGAGCGCGGTGTCGGCAATCGCCGTCGAGAGCTGCGTGAGCCGCCCGCGCGTGATCACCAGCTCGCCGATCAGGTTCATCAGGTTGTCGAGCCGCCGCAGGTCGATGCGGACGTTGCGCTGCCCGCGGACGGCGGAGTCCGCACCGTTCGTGGCCACAGCGGCGGGCGCCGCGCCGTTCGGCAGTGGCGGCGTCGCGATCGGCAGCGCGACAGCACCCGCCGCCTGCGTGCCCTGCTCGACGAGCACCCCGGCAACGTCGCCGAGCGCGCTCACCACCGCCGTCACGTGTTCGACGGTATCGATCGTGAGCAGCCTGACGGCGAAGTCGGCGCCGAACTTTTCTTCCTTCAACTCGTCGAGCGGCGGCGCGATCGCGACGACGTTGCCGAGGGCGCGCAACGCCTGCACGACCATGAACGCACGCACCCCGCGCAGCGGTGCGTCGGGCGCAATCCGAACGCGGACGAGCAGGCCGTCACCGGGCGGCGGCGCCATCGTCCACTCGCCGGGCATTGACGCAGCGGAATTAGTAGCGTTATGCTTCTTATTCGCCCCGGCCAGCGCCGGGACCCCGCCGTCGAGGGCGCGCAGCCGCTCGAGGGGGCCGGCCACATCGATCTCCGCATCGCGACCAGCCACCGACAACCCGACTGCCACCTCGAGTGCGTCGGAGGCGGTGAACAGCGCGTCGATCACCTCGCCATTCACCGGACGCGACCCGATTCGCAGCTGGTCGAGCAGCGTCTCGAGCTCGTGCGCCAGCTCGGCCACCTGCACGTACCCCATCGTCGCGCTCATGCCCTTGATGGTATGAACGGCGCGAAAGAGCGCGTTCACCGGCTCGGCCGAGTCGGGCGCGCGCTCGAGATCGAGCAGCGCGTGATTGATCGCCGTGAGGTGTTCCTGACTCTCCGTCAGGAACAGGTCGGCGTAGCGTGACGTGTCCACGTCCGTGGCGCTGGCGCGGGAGCCCGGCGCGGGCCGCGGCTACCCGAGCACGCGCTGTACGGCCTCGAGCACCCGGCTCGGCTGGAAGGGCTTCACCACGAAGTCCTTCGCGCCCGCCTGGATCGCCTCGACGACCAGTGCCTGCTGGCCCATCGCGCTGCACATCAGGACCTTGGCGTTCGGATCGAACTTGGTGATTTCGCGAACCGCGTCGATCCCGCCCATGTCCGGCATGACGATGTCCATCGTCACGAGGTCGGGGCGCAGCTGCTTGTACTTCTCGACGGCCTGGACACCCGTCTCCGCCTCACCGACGACTTCGAAGCCGGCCTGGGTGAGGATGTCGCCCACCATCGTTCGCATGAAGATCGCGTCGTCGCAGATCAGTACCGTGTGACTCACATTGCCTCGCTATTAGAGCAGAACTTGCCTGGCCAGCGCGATCACGTCGAGCAGCACGACCATGCGCTCGTCGCCTAACCGTCCCATCCCCTGCACGATCCCGCCACGTGTCTCATCGGCGGTCGCCGCTTCGATTTCATGCTCGGCCAGCGCGCGGACGTCCATCACGTCGTCAACGGCGAGCCCGACCAGCTTCGACCCGACTTCCACCATGATGTACGAGCCATCCGCCTTCGCCCCCGCCGACCGCTCGAGGCGGCGCGCCAGGTCGAGCACCGTCACGATTGTGCCGCGCAGGTTGATCAATCCGCAGACGAATGCCGGCGCGCCCGGCAACCGGGTCGTCCGCCGTTGCGGGATGATTTCCCGGACCATCGTGATGTCGCAGCCATATACCTGGTCGCCGAGCGCGAACAACAGCGCGCGCATCGCGGCGGCGGGTGCGGGCGCGCCGGGCGGGCCGGCATACTGCGCCGGCGCACCGTGCTCACCCATCGTCCTGATAGAAGCCAAAATATTCGAGCAGGTCAGAGTCTTCAGGCAGCGTCCCGCTGCCGTCTACCGTCTTCAACGACAACGTCAGGTCCGCGGGCAACGGTGATTTCAGCTCGATTGCTGCCCCATTCACCGGATGCGTGAAGCGCAGCCACGCCGCGTGCAGGAAATGCCGCCGCGGCGGGAGTGCCACCAGCTTCCGTCCCCCTCCGCCGCCGTAGGTGTCATCCCCGACGACCGGATGTCCCACCGAGGCGAGATGGACGCGGATCTGATGCGTGCGGCCAGAGTGCAGGTGCGCGCGCAGCAGATCCACCGAGTCGAACCTTGCGAGCCGCACGAAGTCCGTCCGTGCCGGTCGCCCCGTATTGACGATTGCCATGCGCGTTCGGTCTCGCGGATCGCGCGCAACGGGCTTCTCGACCGTCAAGCGGTCGCCATCGAGGTGGCCCCAGCACAGTGCCGCGTACCGGCGGATGATCCGGCGCTCCTGCAGTGCAGCGCCGAGCACGCGATGGGCGCGATCGCTCTTCGCGACGAGGAGCAGCCCCGAGGTATCCTTGTCGAGCCGGTGCACGATCCCCTCGCGGTCTTCGCCGCCTGCTTCGGCCAGTTCGCCGCCACGCCCCTTGAGCGCATTGACCAGCGTCCCCGTCCAGTTGCCGGGCGCGGGGTGCACGACCATTCCCGCGGCTTTGTTGACCACGAGCAGGTCGTCGTCCTCGAAGACCACGTCGAGCGGGATGTCTTCGCCGAGCACTTCGCGACCGGGTGGCGGGGGCACTTCGACCGCGATGCGATCGCCCTCGATCGGCCGGTAGCTCGATCGCTCGCGCCGGCCGCCGACCAGCACGTGCCCATTCGCGATCAGCGTCGCCGCCTGGGTGCGCGAGATGTCGATCCGC
>JBKJQR010000209.1:0-9436 GCA_046593895.1 Gemmatimonadaceae bacterium
CTGACCGTTAGGGCGCTGGCCGACCATCTCCGGCCCATTCTGCTCTCCGCGGTTGGTCGCCTGCGCCGCGAAGCGCTCGTTGCCGTCGGCGTTGTAGATCGGCACGGCGACGAGGACAATCGAGTCGAGAACGTTAGGCGCCGGGCCGGCCGCCAGGTCGCGCAGCAGTGCGAGCAGCGCCTCTTTTCCCTCGACCTCGCCGGCGTGGATGTTTGCCTGGACGTAGACGATCGGTCGTCCCAGCCGCCGCGCTTCCTCGGGAGTGTGGACCAGCGGACGCGAGGCGATCGCCCAGGGAATCGCCCGGCCTTCGGTGCTCCTGCCGAGCGTGCCTAACGTGATGGGGAGCTGCGCACGATCGAGCGCGGCGAGGAAGTCGACGACGTCGGACCAGGCGGAGGTCTCGAGATAATTGCTGCGCTCGGCCCGCGTTCGCGGCAATGGCTGCCGTCCGGAGGTTGGCGCGGCAGCAGGCGCCGGCGCGATGCCAGCGCAGGCCGCAGCAGCAACTGTCGCCGCGACGTAAAGAATCCGGAGGTGACGCATGCAATCTCGCCAGGTGAGGGTAAGGACCCTCTAACCTACGCGGGCGACCGCTCGGCGAGAACGGCTCGCGCCGGGGCGCTCAGCGGAGAAAGCGCGCGGCGAGTTGCTCGAGGCGGTCGTCTCCCGACCTGATCGCACCGGCGAGGATGCGGCGCACGTGCGCGTGCAGCTTCGGCTCGCCCCAGTAGTAGCCGGTCGCCTGCTCGGCGCTCTCGGTTTCGCCGGCGCGTGCTGCATCGAGCAGCGCGGCTGCGGCGGCCGCGTCGAATCGCGGATCGTCGCGATCCGGCAGCCCGTAGTCTCGCCGCGGCGCACCGCCCGCCGCGTCTTCGTTGACGAATGCCCGTGACATTGCCCTCCTCCGCTCGAACAGTTTCCCGTGAATCTACTTCGGGCCGTGACCCGCCGCGGTGAGGTACACGAACGCAAAAGCATCCTGCAGTGCATGAGCGACAATCACCGGCCAGACGCGGCGCGTCCTCGCGTAGTAGGCCGTGAAGACGATTCCGATCGGAAGCACACCGGCGATCGCCATCGGACCTTCGTATACATGAACGCCGGTGCGCAGCAACACGCTCACGATGCACGCGCGGCGCAATCCGATGCGGCGCCCGAGGGCAGTGACCCCATAAGCGAGCCAGAGCAGTTCCTCGAATACCGCATTCAAAATCGACACGCTGACGATCACCGCGTCGGAGAGATCCACCTTGATTGGAGGCTCGGCGACCTTGTGCTGCGTGAGCGTGATCAGGCCGAACACGGCGCCGAGGGCGAGATAGGCGACGAACCAGAGCACGATCCCGCGCGGGATGTCGAGCGGGCCCGATGGTTCGCTCAGCGCCGCCGGTCGCCAGCCCCGCCACCAGAGCCAGGGGACGAAGAGCAGCGCCAGCCCGGCCTCGATGCCTAACGTCGAGAGTGCCTCACGGTCGTTGATCAGGATGACGGCGCCGGGCGCTGACCCGGCAAGCTGCAGCACCCAGGTCCCGACGAATACGCCGACGATCACGAGGAGCACGATCCACGGCTCGGCCGCGTCGGGAATGAACTTTCTCAACCGGTCTGCTCAGCCACCTGTTGACGCGTGCGCGAGCTCGCGGATCTGCGCAGCGTGACGCAGGTCGTGATACGCGAGGACGATCGCCCACTGGTACATGTCGAGGACGCCGAACACCGGATGCGCGTGGGTGAGCGTACCAAGTGCGACACCACTCGCATTGACGAGCGCAGCGCGCACCGCCGCCCGACTCGCCTCCAGCGCGACGATTGCTGCCTCGGCCGACATCTCCACTTGCGGCAGGACAATCGCTGGCGCGGCAAATCGCTGCGCGCGATCGACAACGATCGCACCGTTGAATCGACCGAGCACCGACGAGTCGTCGGTCTCACGTGCGTCACGAGCAGCTCGAGCAGCTCCTCGATGCGCGGATGCAACGCAGCCCCCGCGTCGCGCTCAGCCATGTGGCCGTCCAGCGTATCGCAGCACCGCGACGACGTGACAGACACTGCCGGTCGCAACGAACAGGTGCCAGATCGCGTGGCCGTAGCGCAGCCGGTCCCACGCATAGAAGATCACGCCGACCGTGTAGGCCAGTCCGCCGCCGAGCAGCCAGAGCAGCCCGGGGGGGCTGACCCGATCGAGCAGCGGCTTCACGGCAATGACACCGAGCCATCCCATCAGCAGGTAGATGACAGTGGACAGTCGCGCCCAGCGGATGCCTAACGTCGACTTCATCACGACGCCACCGATGGCGAGCAGCCAGATCACGACGAACAGCGACCATCCCCACGCGCCGCGCAACGGTCCGAGCAGGAAGGGGGTGTAGGTGCCGGCGATCAACAGGTAGATGGCCGAGTGGTCGAGAATGCGAAACACGCGCTTCGCGCGGGACCGAGGCAGCGCATGGTAGAGTGTCGATGCACCGTAGAGCAATATCAGCGAGCTGCCGAAAATCGTTGCTGAGGTGATGCGCCACGCGTCGCCGTCGCGCGCCGCCACGGTGATCAGGAAGGGCAGCACGATGATGCTCGCCGCCAGCCCGATGCCGTGCGTCACGCTGCTCGCGATCTCTTCACCGACGGACGGTGTTCGCTCGATCACGGAATACGCGTCGTGTAGAGCGAGTCGAGGATTCTCATGTACGCGGCGACCGGCGGCATCCCCATCTGTGCCCGCCGTGCGTCAACGTGCACCGAGTCGGCGATCGGGTCGAGGACGAAGCGTCCATTGACCAGCGATGCCTGCGTCCCGTACCGCTGCGGCTGATGGCGTCGCACTGCGACGCGGTCGCTGAGCAGCGCGACCTGCTGTCCTTCCGCCTCGCCCGCCGCGTAAGCCTTCTCAAGCATCGGAAGCACGCGCGCCATGAAGAGGCTGTCGGGCGAGTGTTGCACGATCAGGAATGCGGCGGTCGCCCCATCGCTGCCGACCATCGAGCGTCCGGGCCAGCCGCGCGCTTCGACGACGTGCTTGAGGAAGCGCGTGTTGTCGGCGTCCACGTCGAGCATTCGCTGGATGTCGGTCGAGTCCTGACGATGGCCGGCGAGAAAGACATCGCGGACGGCCTGGTCCTGCCTGCCACGAGAGACGAGCGCGGCGCGCAGGGCCTCGTCACGCACCGGGACCGTCATCGCTTCGATGGGCGCGCTCGCGGCTGGTGCGGCACTGACGGTGGTTGCCTTCGCGGGCATCGCAGGGGCGACTGCCGCTGGCGGTCGCGTCGCGCAGGTGGCGGATCCGAGGACCAGTGCAAGAACGAGCGAGCGGCGCATCGACAGCTTCTCCGGACGGGGACCGGCGAAAGATATCGCGGGCGCGCGCTCGGTCGCAGCGCGGGTCGTCTGGCGTTGCTTACGAAACGAGGTGGTCGGCGATGCGGCGGCCGGCCCAGATCCCGAGCCCCGTCCCAAGCATTGATACGGCGAAGGCGGTCATCATCCCACCGGATTGTCCGATCCACCAGCCGACCGAGCTGCCGACGAATCCGCCGATCGATCCGCAGATTTTTCCGATACTCATCGCGAAGCTCCGCTTGGGGAAATGTCAGGCTGGGCGGTCCGGGCCCGTCGAGAATCAGACGACCAGCGCCCATCGAACTTCACGCCGCGACGCCTCGGCCCCCACTTGCGCCGCGAGGAGCCCCATTGTAAACATATGACGCGCGCCTGACGACCGGCTGCGCCTAACGGCCGATCCTGGCCTCCAGCGACGACACGGCACAAAATCGACTCGGCTGTCACGCGCCGAGTCGGAGAGCGTTTGTTCGCTCGCCGATCGCGACGCCGCGACCGACGGGTTACCCCGGCCACTCACTCCTCTGGTGAGCTGGCCCGTCGTGTCCCACTGGAGAGTCCAACATGCCGTTCCAAGCTCGTACGCTGCTGGGTTTCGCAGCGGTCGCCGCGCTCGCCGCGTGCTCACCCGACAGCGCGGTTCCCACCAGCGCGATCGCCGGCCCCGATGCGTCGCTGGGCCGCGCCTCCGGCTACCTGCATGCGCGCGTCTGCCCGAGCGCCGTGGTGGGCAGCGCACGGTGCCATTCATTCGTCCGCGTCGACGCCACCGGCGCGCCGCTCGCGACGACGGTACCGAACGGATACGGACCGGCTGATCTGGTGTCCGCGTACAAACTTCCCTCGGCCACGGCCGGTACGGGCCAGACGATCGCGATCGTCGACGCGTATGACGACCCGAAAGCGGAGAGCGATCTCGGCGTATATCGTAGCCAGTACGGGCTGGCGCCCTGCACCACGGCGAACGGCTGCTTCCGCAAGGTGAACCAGACGGGCGGCACCGCATACCCGAGAGCGAATGGCGGCTGGGCCCAGGAGATCTCGCTCGACCTCGACATGGCCAGCGCGATCTGCCCGAACTGCAAGATCCTGCTCGTCGAAGCGACCTCGAACTCCTTCGCCAACCTCGCCGCCGCGGTGGACGAGGCGGCGTTACTCGGAGCCAACGTCATTTCGAATTCGTACGGCGGCGGCGAATATTCGAACGAAGTCAACGACCAGTCCCACTACAACCACCCCGGCGTCGCGGTCACCGTGAGCTCGGGCGACAACGGCTATGGCGTGGAATTCCCGGCCGCGTCGCAGTATGTGACCGCAGTCGGCGGGACGACCCTGAACCGCGCGGGAAACACGCGCGGCTGGACGGAGACGGTGTGGAGCGGCGCGGGCAGCGGCTGCAGCGCGTACATCACGAAGCAGAACTGGCAAACCGACGCTGGTTGCGCCCGTCGCACGGTGGCCGACGTCTCGGCGATCGCCGACCCGAACACGGGCGTCGCGGTGTACGACTCGTACGCGTACCGCGGCAGTTCCGGCTGGCTGGTCTTCGGCGGCACGAGTGTCTCGGCGCCGATCATCGGTGGCGTGTACGCACTCGCCGGCAACACCGGCTCGCTCACGTATGGATCGTACCCGTATTCGCACACCGCGTCGCTGTTCGACGTGACATCGGGAAGCAATGGCAGCTGTGGCGGCTCGTACCTCTGCACGGCGGTTGCAGGGTTCGACGGTCCGACTGGGCTTGGCACGCCTAACGGCGTCGGCGGCTTCTAGCCCGCGCCGATCGAAACGCTTACCGAACATCAACGCGGGCTCGGCCAATCTGGCCGGGCCCGCGTTTTTCGTCAGGCGCCGTTCGCGCTCACCCTCCCCGCGCGGACGGTCAACGGCCAACGCACGTCCCGCCGCATTTCCGGATCACCCCAGCGCTCGCCAAGCCGCCTGAAGCACGCATCGATCGCGTCCCCGCCCGCTGCCTTGCGGTATCGGTGTACCGCCGACCAGGTGCCGATGTACCCCCGCACCTCGTCGAGCGTCCACCGATGCATCATCGCGAAGTGCGGCGCCTCGATTCGCTCGAAGGGAAACGCGAGGTCGCGGTATCCGTTGTCGACGTGTGCCCGCGCTCGCGGCCAGTGGCTTCCTAACGTTCCGTAGTAGAGGGCGCCGATTACTTCGTCGAGTCGTGGCTCGATCTCGATTGGCCCATAGGACCAGACCGCAATGACAGCGCCCGGTCGCGCAACGCGATTTACCTCGACATAGAACCGGTCGCGGTCGAGCCAGTGCAATGCCTGTGCGACGGTGACTGCGTCGACCGATGCGTCTTCCAGTCCGCTATTCTCTGCCGGCGCGCAGTGATAGCGGACACGCGGGTGCGACGCGGCCGCTGCGAGTTGCGTCGTGCTGGCATCGGTCGCGATCACGTCCGCGAAGTGCGCGGCGAGTGCGACCGCCGCCTGGCCGCTGCCGGTGGCACAGTCCCAGACCCGGCCCCGCGCCGGCGCGACTTCACTCAGCCACTCGAAGAGTGCCGGCGGATAGTCGGGGCGGAAGCGCGCATAGTCAGCGGCGGACGCGGAGAAATGATCGGCGAACGACGGCTCAGTCATCAAACCGGCCCGAGGGGAGATGCAAAGGGAGCAGAAGCGATACTTCGCTTCTGCTCCCGGCGCAACTTCGACTACTTGCGGCCGTTCGGCACCGGCGCTGCCGGCAGCACCGGTTTTTCCGGACTCGCTCCGTCGAGAATCCCACCGCGCGTGACCAGCTGCGCGGCGAGAACGGTCTGGATGACGCTCGCGATGTTGTTCGTCGTCGTCTCGGCGGCTCCCTTTGCGTCGCCACTCGAGAACGTCACCATCTTCGCCTGGGACAGTGCATCGGCGATCGCCGGCGCGATCTGCGGCAGCATCTCGATCTGCCGATAGCGGAAGTAGCTCTCCCCGCCGGAAGCGATCGCGTCGTTCACCTTCTGGATGCTCTCCGCGGTCGCCGACGCGATGGCGCGGATCCGAATCGATTCCGCGTCAGCGCCGGCCTGTGCTTCGATGCGCACGCGCTCGGCGTCGGCTCGCGCCTGGGCGATCTGCGTCGCGTCGAGCTCCGAGGTTCGAAGAATGGCGAGTGCGTCCTGCTTTTTCGCTTCTGCCTGCGCAACGAGCGCCGCATTCGACGCCCGCGTCTGCTCCAGCTCGCGCTGCTTGTCGGAGATCATGCGCTCGGCATCGAGTTGCGCTTCCTTGGCGCGACGCGACTGGAGCGCAGCGACGATCTCCGCATTTGCCTGCGCTTCCGCTGCCGACTGGCGGCGGCGCGCCTCGGCTACTTCCGATTGCACGACCTTGATGTTCAGCGAGTTGAAGATCAGTCCGAGGTCGGTGAGCTCGCGCGAGCATGCCTTGCGAATGATCACGGCGAGTGGATCGTCCTCGTCGTCGGCAACTTGCGCGATCGCCTGAAACGATTGTGCGGGCTGAAGCGCGGTGATCGGCGCAGGAACCAGCGCACCAGTGGTGGAAGCCGGCGATGGCAACCGCACGGGCGTCGTCTTCGCCGAGAAGAGCTGGTCGTGCGTGAGCAGGTTGATCGCGCGCCGACCCGAGCTCGAGAGCAGATCGGTGAGGGTGCTGATCTGGTCTCCCTCCGACTTGGCGAAGAAGCGATTCGCGCCGGTCTTGATCAGCGCGTCGGTGTCGCCGACCGAGACGATCGCGCTGGCGAGGATGCGAACCTTGATCGGTCGCGGAGTACCTTCGCTGTCGAGATCCGCCGTCTGGTCGGTGATGTCGAGATCGACGTTGATCACCTTGCTCGAGATGGTCGTGCCGGTGGTGAGCAGCGGGATTTCCTTCGACTTCCCGGGACCGCGATAGATCACGGTGCCGCCGTGCAGCCAGCTGACGAGGCGGATGGTGCCCGCGTCGACGTTCCGCAGGAACGATGCGACGATAACCGGAATGACGACGACGACGCCGAATACGATTGCAATGATGGTGATCCAGGGACGCAAGTCCATACGACGTTCCTCTATGGAAAGATTACGCGGCGCACTACGACGCAGCCGCCGCGCTGAGTTTCAAGCACCGAGATACGACACGGTACATCTGTTGCGCGCGCCATCGACCGCTTCGATGCGGAGACGATCGCCGGCACGCACCCGGATCCCGGCATCGAGATCCTCGCTGCGCAACGTGCCGAGCACCTGCACGACCTGGCCATCGAGCTCGATCGCGACCAACCCCTGACCGCGCGCATCGAAGGTCGACACCGCTTTCGCGTCATCGGTGAGCGAGCTCTCGAGCGTGAGTGCGGGCGTCGACTCGAAGCGATGTGCCAGTCGCCAGAGTGGCGCGACGAGCACGCGTTCGAACAGGATGCCGACCAGCAACGTCGCAACGAGCAGCGTGACGCCGCCGCCGAGGACTTCGCGCAGCAGGATCCCGGCGGCTCCGAAGCCGACGAGAAAGCTGAACACGATGCGTGGCGAGACGAGCGCGCTGAGACCGCGCCCGAGTCCCGGGAGCTGCACGGCGCGGATGTCGGCGACGTCGTGATGGTGCGAGCCGGCGGCGCCATGCGCGTGCGCGCCGTGACTTGCCGCGGCGTGCCCGTCACCATGGTGACCGGCTGACCCGTGACTACCGCCCTGCGCACCGAGCCCGGCGACCGCCATCGTGCCAAGGCCGATACCGCCGAGCGCGAGACTGAATGTGTAGAGATCCATCGTTCCGGTGACCCGCCGTTGTTGACGTGCGCGCGGGACACGAGTGAAAGCTACGTCCGTGACACGGGTCGTGCGCGGGGTTGACGACGCAGCGCGGACCGGACAATGGCATGTTTTTTTGGCTGGAGCAAGGATTCGCGCTTACGGGCCGTTTACAACGAGGCCGCGTTAGGCGGGCACTGAACCACTGAGAAGTGCCGCGCTCGCGACGATCGGGACGCGGGGCCGAATTGAACCACAGAGCACCGCCGCGAGGGTGAGGTTCGCAACGCTACGGCCAGAACAGTTTTGGGGCGCGCAGGATCAGGCCATCTCGCCTAACGCAACAAAACCCTTACGGCGCCGGCACGCGACCGCGAGCCTCCGAGCGCCGCGGCCGTTCTCTGTGGTTCAATTGGCCCGGCGACCTCTGTGGTTCGGTTAGCGCGGGTAGAAGCGTTCGCCCGCCGTCGCCATCTGCGTCAGGATCGCCGCTGGCTCGTACCGCCCGGGGAACCGCGAGTTGAGCTCAGCGAGCTGCTTGACCACGGTGCCGATGCCTAACGTGTCCATGTAGCGGAATGGGCCACCACGGAAGGGAGGGAACCCGATGCCGAACACCGCGCCGATATCGCCGTCGCGCGGCGAGCGGATGATCCCGTCCTCGAGCGTGCGGGCGGCTTCATTGAGCATCGCGAACACCGTACGCTGGCGGATCTCGTCGGGGGTGAAGTCGCGGCGGGCGGCAGCGTTAGGGATCAGGTCGTACACCGACTCGTCGACGCCGTCCTTCTTCCCCTTTTCATCGTACTTGTAGAATCCCTTCTTGTTCTTGCGGCCGAATCGTCCGGCCGAGAGCACGTGCTGCAGCGATGCCGATGGTCGCATCCGCTCGCCGAATGCGTCGGCGATGATGTTGCCGGCCTTGCCGGCGACGTCAATGCCGACTTCGTCGACGAGCGTGATCGGGCCGACCGGAAATCCGAACTCGACGAGTGCGCGATCGATCGCCTCGATCTTCGCGCCTTCATCGAGCAGCTTGCCTGCCTCGTTGATGTATGGCGTCAGGATCCGGTTGGCAAAGAAACCCGGCCCATCGTTCACGACGATCACCGTCTTGCCAAGCTTCTTTCCGTAGCCGACGACGGTGGCGGTGACATCGACGGCGGTCCCCTCGTGCACGATCACCTCGAGCAACGGCATCTTCGGCACCGGGGAAAAGAAATGCATGCCGATGACTCGATCCGGCCGAGCCGAGGCCTGTGCGAGACGGGAGATCGGAATCGTGCTCGTGTTCGACGCGAAAATAGTATGGTCGCCGGTATTCTTTTCCGTTTCGCGGATGACCTGATGCTTCACCGCGATGTCCTCGAACACCGCTTCGATCACGAT
>JBKJQR010000253.1:0-31912 GCA_046593895.1 Gemmatimonadaceae bacterium
TCGTGCGAGTGATCGCCGAGGCGCCGACCGCGGCGGAAGCAAAGGACCTCGTCGCGCGGTCCCGGGTACCGCTCGACGCGCTCGGACGTTGATCGGGCGCGAGCCATCAGGAGCCAAGGAAGATCATGTGCGGTATTGTCGGATACATCGGACCGCGTGAGGCGACGCCGGTCCTGCTGTCAGGACTGAAGCGGCTGGAGTATCGCGGTTACGACTCAGCGGGTGTGGTCCTCCTCAACGGGAAGGGACTCGAGACCCGGAAAGCGGTGGGAAAGATCGCGATGCTCGAGAGCGTGGTCACCGCCGATCCGATTCTTGGCACGACGGGCATCGCCCACACGCGCTGGGCGACCCACGGGGTGCCTAACGAGTGCAATGCGCATCCGCATCATGACTGCACCGGCACGATCGCGGTGGTCCATAACGGGATCATCGAGAACTTCGGTGCGCTGCGGAAGATGCTCGAGCAGCATGGCCACACCTTCGTGTCGGAGACCGATACCGAGGTACTGGCCCACCTGATCGAGGCAGCGTTTGACGGGAATCTCGAGGAGGCCGTAACCGACACGCTGCACCTCGTCGAGGGGACGTACGGGATCGCCGTGGTGAGCAGCAACGATCCGGGGAAGATCGTCGCGGCGCGCAAGGGAAGCCCACTGCTGCTCGGACTGGGCGACGGGGAGAATTTCCTCGCGAGCGACGTCGCCGCGATCCTGCAGTATACGCGCGACGTGGTCTATCTCGACGACGGCGAGATGGCGGTGATCACCGCGGATAGCTACAAAGTGTTCGACCTCCAGTCGATCGCGCGGGAGAAGCGCGTGAACAAGATCGATTGGGACCTCGACATGATCGAGAAAGGCGGCTTCGCGCACTTCATGCTCAAGGAGATCTTCGAGCAGCCGACGACGATCGAGAACACGATGCGCGGTCGTCTGGTCGTCGAGGACGGCTTCTCGAAGCTCGGTGGGCTCAACCTGACGAAGGAAGAGCTGCTGAACATCGACAACATCGTCATAACGGCGTGCGGCACGAGCTGGCATTCAGCACTGATCGGTGAGCTGCTGCTCGAGGAGCTGGCGCGCATCCCGGTCGAGGTCGAGTATGCGTCGGAGTTTCGCTACCGGAATCCGATCATCACGCCGCGCACGCTGTGCATCGTGATCTCGCAGTCGGGGGAAACAGCGGATACGCTGGCAGCGATGCGCGAGGCGAAGCGCCGCGGCGCGAAGACGCTCGGCCTTGTGAACGTCGTCGGCTCGACGATCGCGCGGGAAGACGACGGCGGCATCTACCTGCACGCCGGTCCGGAAATCGGCGTCGCGAGCACGAAGGCGTTCACCAGCCAGGTGATCGCCTTGCTGCTGCTGACGCTGAAGCTGGCGCGGTTGCGCGACCTCTCGGTCGTGCGTGGCCGCGAGATCGCTCTCGCGATGCTCGAGCTCCCGGGGCAGATCCAGCAGATACTCGACCGGGCGCCGGAGATCGAGGCGGTGGCGGAGAAGTTCATGGACGCGACCAACTTTCTCTATCTTGGACGCGGGCTCAACTTTCCCGTCGCGCTCGAGGGCGCGTTGAAGCTGAAGGAGATCAGCTACATCCACGCCGAGGGCTATCCGGCGGCCGAGATGAAACACGGACCGATCGCGCTGATCGATGCGAACATGCCGGTGGTCTTCATTGCGCCACACGACGCTGTGTTCGAGAAGGTGGTGTCGAATATCCAGGAAGTGAAGGCGCGCGGCGGACGGGTGATCGTGCTGACGAGCCGCGACGAGCCGGGCTTGAAGAAGCTGGTCGATCACGAGTTCCGCATCCCCGAGACGCTGGACATGCTGTATCCGGTGCTGGCGGCGATCCCGCTGCAGCTGCTGGCGTATTACATCGCCGCCAAGCGCGGGTTGAACGTGGACCAGCCGCGGAACCTGGCGAAGTCGGTGACGGTGGAGTAGGGGACACGGCGAGAAACGTTAGGGCGATAAGCCATTAGCCATTAGCCTTTAGCGTTGAGCGACGGCGGAGTGGCGGCACGGCAATAAAACGTCGAGCGCACCGTTAGGCGAGCGGACGCTGTGCACCAGGCGGGCGTGAGCCACCGATCCTTCGAAATGCGAATCCTGTTGCAGCGGGTAGAGAGGGCGGAGGTGCGGGTCCGGATGCCCGATGGGTCTTCGCGGGTGTCGGGACGGATCGGGCGCGGGTATGCGCTGCTCGTCGGGATCACGCACGACGACACCGACGAGCGGGCGGCATGGATGGCGGAGAAGATCGCCGGGCTGCGGTTGTTTGGCGACGCGGCGGGGAAGATGAACCTCGCGCTGGGAGACGTTGGCGGCGCGGTGCTCGCGGTTTCGCAGTTCACACTCTACGGCGACGCCGCGAAGGGGCGGCGGCCGAGCTTCATCGACGCGGCGCGGCCGGAGATCGCCGAGCCGCTCTACGGCCGATTCGTCGCGATGCTGCGCGAGCGGGGCCTAACGGTCGAGACGGGGGAGTTCGGGGCGATGATGGATGTCGAGCTGGTGAACGACGGACCGGTCACGCTCTGGCTCGAGCGATGAGCATCGCACCGGAGCTCGTTCTCGCGTCGCAGTCGCCGCGGCGGCGCGAACTGCTCGCGCTGATCGGACTGGCCCACGACGTCCGTCCGGCGAACATCGACGAATCGTACCGGAGCGGAGAGACTCCCGCGGGTCACTGCGAGCGCCTCGCGCGGGGGAAAGCGATGGCCCTCCGCGGAAGCGTCAATGTGGACGCGGTGATCATAGGGAGCGACACCATCGTCGTCGTCGACGGAGAGGTGCTGGGAAAACCGGACGGGGTGGACGACGCGGCGCGGATGCTCCGGCTGTTGAGTGGCCGCTCGCATACGGTGCTCACCGCGGTGGCCGTCGCGCGCGGCGCGCAAATCGAGAGTTCGGTCGAGCGGGTCGCGGTCACCTTCCGCCAACTGAGCGACGCCGAGATCGCTGCGTATATCGCGACCCGCGAGCCGATGGACAAGGCAGGCGCGTACGGGATTCAGGGATTCGGCGCGACGATCGTGTCGCGGATCGAGGGCGACTATTTCGCGGTGATGGGACTCGCGCTCAACCTCCTCGTGCGCCTTCTTGCGCGGGTGGGGCTGCGCTACGAATTCGGCCGGCTCGTCGAGACCGCGCCCATCCCGTAACGCGACGCGTAGGCGGTTCGCCACAGTTCGACGCGATCGAGGACGGCACGGACCGTGATGCGCGGCATGCGGCCCGGCCGGTTCTCCATCGACACGGGGTAATCCTCGCCCGGGTTTCCGTAGGCGTCGATCATGAGATCGTGGAACTTGCGATACGGGCCGACTCGCTTCGGGTTCGAGTATGCGATGAGCGACACAACCGGGCGGTCGAGCGCGACCGTCACGTGCAGCGGACCGGTATCCGGCGAGAGCACCAGCGCCGATCCATCGATAATCGACACGAGGCGCCGCAGGCCACTGCCTAACGTGGAGAGCGGAGTGCAGCGGGTGTTGTCCATGATGGCGCGCTCGGCCGCCAGCTCGCGCGCCGACCGCCCGCCGACCAGCACTGGCTGGAGGCCGAAGTCGTACCAGAGCGCATCGCAGACTGCGGCCCAGCGATCGGGCATCCAGTCCTTATCCGCCTTGCTCGTCGCGACGACGATGCTGGCCGCCGGTCGCTCGATCGCGCCGAAAAAATCGCGCTGCCACGGTCGCTCCTCCGGCCACGGGCCGAGCCGCCATTGCACCGGTCCGGCGGGCACGCCTAACGGCTGGAGGAACTCGAGATACTGGTCCTGGACGTGCTGCATCGCGTGCGGCTCGATGCGACGGTTGGTGAAGAGCCAGTTGAGGTCGCGCGCGCGCGCGCGGTCGAAGCCGAGTTTCACATCGGCCGGCGTAATCGCCGCGACGAGCCCCGCCTTGAAGTAGACCTGCAGGGCGAGGGCAACGTCGAAGTGACGTGACGCGAGTTCGCGGCGAAGGTCGAGATAGGCGCGCGGCCCCTTCGACCGGTCGAAGAGGATGATCTCGTCAACCGATTCGTGGCCGCGGACGAGGCCGGCCGGCCCGGGTTGCATGATCCAGCTGATCCCCGCGGTCGGATGCGCGCGCTTGATGGCGTTGATCACCGGCAACACGTGCACCGCGTCGCCGACGGCGCTCATCATCACGATCGCGATGCGATCGAGGCTGATGTCGCTCATGTTGCGGCGAGTTCGCGCGCGCGCCGAGCGACCGCTGCGAGGTGGGCTTCGTCGAAGGGAAGCTCGCGTGCGCGTCGCCACTTGCGCGCGGAACGTGCGAGCCGAGCGATGTTCGCCTCCATCGCCCGGACGCGCGGGTGGCCGAGCGAGACGCGGTCGACGTCGATCGCGTAGGCGCGCGGCGCATTTCCCGCAGCGTTAGGTAGCACCGTGCGCGAGATCAGGATGTTCTTGAGATTCAAGTCCTCGTGCCTGGCGCCCGCCCTGGCGAGCGCGGCGAGCAGTTGCGCCGTCGCCTCGACCAGCTCCGGCGTCACGCCGCCGTCCCGGACGACGTTCGCGAGGTCGCGGGCAGACGGAATCTCCTCGACCATCACGTCGATGCGAGAGAGGCCGAATCCCGCCGGATACACCGCGTAGCCGACGAAGGCGGGGGTCGCCACGCGGGCGTTTGACAGCCGCAGCGACATGTCCAGCTCGTGCGGCGCGCGGCCCGCGCCGACGAACCAGTCACCGGTCAGCGGCGCGAGCAATCCCCCGTGCCGCGAATGCCTGACGACGATGCGAGTCCCGCTGCCCGGGAGCGCAACGCCGAATGCCGGGGCGCGGCCGGTGTAGAGGTTTGCACCGTAAACGCGCGACGCCCAGTCGTGCACTGTTGATGCGGTGAGAATCGCCCGCACGTCGTTAGCCTCACCTTCGCGAACCACCGCCTCACGCGGCGCGACACCGACGCGGACGTACCCGGCCGGCGTCGCGTCGGCCGGCAGCGTCACGCGGTCGTCACGCAATACAACGGGATTCGCTGGCTCTTTCCCTTCAGTTCGATCGGGCTGCGCTCGTCGAGCGGCGGGGGTTCGCGCAGCGCGCGGCGGAAATCATCCGAGAGCAGAATCTCGCCTGCATCGGCCGCCGAGCAGAGGCGACTGGCCGTATTCACGGTGTCACCGATCACGGTGAACTCGAGCCGGCGCTCAGAGCCGATGTTTCCGGCGAACGCCTCGCCGAAGTTGAGGCCGATCCCGATCGCGAGCTCCTGCCGCCCTGCCGCGCGCCACCGTGCATTGAGTTCGTCCAGCGCGGTCATCATCTCCATCGCGGCGCGCATCGCACGGTCGGCATCATCGGGCTCGCCGATCGGCGCGCCCCACTGCGCCATCACCGCGTCGCCGATGAACTTGTCGAGCGTGCCGTTGTTACGGAACACGCACTCGACCATCTCGGTGAAGTACTCGCTGAGCAGCGACGCGATTTCTTCCGGGGTCATCGTCTCGGAGAGCGCAGTGAAGCCGCGAATGTCGCTGAACAGCACCGCGACCTGCCGCTTCTCGCCGCCGAGCTTCACCGCATCGGGAGAGCTGGCGATGCGTGCCGCGAGGCCGGGCGCGAAAAAGCGCTCGAAGTTGCTGCGGGCCAGCGTTTCACGGCGGATACGATCGGCGAACTGCGAGTTCTCGATCGCGACACCGGCGATGCCGGCGAAGGCGATGAGGAATTCGAGATCTTCTTCGCTGAACCGATGCGCGGTGGTCAGGTTGTCGACGTAGAGCACCCCCAGCACGCGCTCTTCGCTCCCGATGAGCGGGCCACACATCGCCGAACGCACGCGTTGCATCACGATCGACTGGCCGCCGAAGCGCTGATCCTCAAGCGTGTTGTCGGAGAGGATCGCGACCTTTTCCTCGACGACTTTCCGGACGATCGACTGCGGCACCATCTTGCCCGCAGTGGTGCCGCGCTTATCGCGCGCGATCTTCGGCTGCAGCTCCTGCTTGTCGTCGACGAGCAGGATCGCGACACGGTCGACGTCGAGGATCTTGTACACCTCGCCGACGATCTTTTCGAGCAGCGCATCGACATCGACCGCGCTGGTCAGCCCCTTCGACACTTCGAGCAGCAGCGCCAGCTTCTGCTCGTTCTTCTCATGGTGATCGCGGACGGGCGTCGTCTCTTCGACCGCGCCCGATTCCGGGTTACTCGGACGCCGGGCGGCGAATGGCTGACGGGAATCGCGCACGGGGAGCGCGCGGACGATGGTCGCACCGGTGGAGACCGCCGGGCCGAACGAGCTCGGCGTGTTCGGCGCCGGCGGACGCACGTCGCCCGTGATCTCCTTCAGCCGGAAGGGCACCTTCCCAAAGGTGATGATGTCGCCGGGCGAAAGCTTGGCCGCTTCGACTTTCACGCCGTTGAGAAAGGTCCCGTTGCTCGAGCCGAGGTCCTTCACGTGGACGCCGGTATCATCCCAGATCACCTCGGCGTGACGACGCGAGATGGTGGGATCGAGAACGGGGATGTCGCTGCTGAGGGCGCGACCGACGACGAGCGTTCCACCGGAGCGAAGCTCGAACGTCTGCTCCCCTTCGGTGCTGATCAGCTTGAAGGGCATCGACCCAAATATGACGAGACGCAGGCCGCTAGCCTAGCGGCGTCACGAGCAAAAGAGGTGCTTCATGCGGGCGGTCGCCTGAGGGGCGTCGCGGCGCGGTCAACCCGAACCGATCCCGAGAGCGCGCCGAACCTGTCCGATCGCCAGCAACATCGCCCGCGCCTTGTTCTCCGTCTCTTCCCACTCGCGCTCACCGATCGAATCGGCGACGATGCCGGCGCCGGCTTGCACGTTGGCCTCGCCATCGGCGATAACGCATGTCCTGATCGTGATTGCGAGGTCCATCCGCCGGTCGCCAGTCGCGATGTAGCCGACCGCGCCCGCATACGCGCCCCGCCGGTGTGGCTCGAGTTCGTCGATGATCTGCATCGCGCGCACCTTCGGCGCCCCAGTCATCGTGCCAGCGGGAAAGACCGCGCGGAAGACGTCCAGCGCGCTCGCATCGGCGGGCAACGTGCCTCTCACCTCGCTGACGATGTGCAGCACGTGCGAATACTTCTCGACGGTCATGAAGTCGGTGACTTCGACGCTGCCATAACGCGCGATGCGTCCGACATCGTTGCGGCCGAGGTCGACCAGCATGATGTGCTCGGCGCGCTCCTTCGCGTCAGCGAGCAATTCGGCGGTCAGCGCCTCGTCCTCGCCCGCGGTGCGTCCACGCGGACGCGTGCCGGCGATCGGCCGCACCGTGACCCGGCTGCCGGCCACGCGAACCAGAAGCTCAGGAGAGCTTCCGACCAGTTCGACGCCGTCGAGCACGAGGTGGTACATGTACGGCGACGGATTCAGCACGCGCAGTGCGCGGTAGAGTGCATCGCCGGGAAAATCGTGCGGCACCACGATACGCCGCGCGAGCAGCACCTGGAACGCGTCGCCGGCGAAGATGTATTCGCGAATGCGCTCGACGTCAGCGACGAAGTCACGCCTCGCATAAGACGAAACACCGATCGCCGGCGGTGCCTCACGGTCGAGATCGAGCGGAGGCAGTGCGTGCGTCTCACGAAGTCGCGCGATCGTCTCGTTCACCGTCGCGAGCGCGGCGTCGAAGAGTCGGCGCATCGTATCGTCGTCCGCGCCGCGGTCGACGGGTACGCCGACCACGACCCGCCCCTGAGCGCGGAGGTTGTCGATGATCACCACCGCGTGCGTGAACACGAAGATCCCATCGGGCACGCGCGGCCCTTCGGGGGGAGCATGCGGCAATTTCTCGATCAGCCGGACGACGTCGTACGAGAAGTAGCCGACCGCGCCGCTCCAGAACGCGCCGAGCTCGGGGACATCAGCTGGCTCGTAGGCGCCGATCAGCGCGCGGAGGTCGGCGAGCGGGTCCTCCGGACGACGCGCGTTGTGCCAGCCGGCTTGCGCCGTCCAGTCTTCGACGACGCCATCCCGCAGCCGCCACGCAGCGCGGGGTTCCGTTCCAAGGAACGTATAGCGCGACCAGGTCTCGCCTCCCGCTGGCGCAGACTCGAGCAGGAACGCAAAGGGCCCACGGCGCAGCTTCGCGAACGCCGACACCGGTGTATCGGCATCGAGGAGGCAATCCCGCCAGACGGGAATCATTCCGCCATTCACCGCCCGCCGGCGGAAGTCATCAAAGCTCATCAGATCGGCCGCAGCGTTAGGAGGTGTTCCGCTTGTGACGCGCTCGCACGACGGCGATATTCGCAGATCATGCAGTGGTCGATGTGTCGTTCGAGTCTCGTCGCAATTACCGCGGCCCTTCTTCTCGGGACAGTCTCGCGGGGGAGTGCCGCGCAGGAATGGAACGACGCGCGCACGCTCTCACTCGTGCAACAGGCCACCGAACGGCGGGCGCGGGCGCTCGCTGATTCCGGGCTGCTCGATTATGCGGCGAAAGCCCACGGCTATCTCACATTTCTCGCCCAGATCGGCGAGGGATTTCGCGAGCCGCCGCGCGTCGTCAAAGCCGATGAGCTGTCGCTGGAAGTCTACTGGCGCGCGCCCAACCTGAGCAAGCAGCGGATCGTCGGCCTGCGCGATACGCTGCTGCTGCCGACAGACATCAACTACCACCGCGATCACCTCGGGATCGTCCAGAACAATTTCCCGAACATCATTCGGCTCGGCGACGGTGACGAGGTCGTTGACGTCCCGCACCCGCTCTCGCAGGAAGGACTGGCCGATTACGATTTCTCCGTCGGCGACTCGCTTCGGATCCAGATCCCCGGACGCACGATCACCGTGGACATCATGCGCGTCCGCCCGCGCGACGACACCAAGCCGCGGATCATCGGCGCCATCTTCGTCGAGCGCGAAACAGCGCAGGTCGTGCGGATGGCGTTTTCCTTCACGCGGTCGTCGCTCCGCGACAAGGCACTCGAGGATATTTCGGTCGTGCTCGAGAGTTCCCTCGTCGAGGGACGGTTCTGGCTGCCGAGCCGGCAGGAGATCGAGATCCGGCGGACCGGTTCGTGGCTCGAGTACCCGGTGCGCGGGATCATTCGCGGCCGCTGGGAGATCTGCTGCTATTCGGTGAATACGGGCATCGCGGCGGGTTTCTTCGGCGGGCCCGAGATCGTGCTCGGCGCCACGCGCGATCGCCTCGCGCGCGGGTTCAGCGGCCGCATTCTCGATTCGCTGCCGAGCGACGTGCGCGCGGTAACCGATGAAGACGTGCGGAAGGTGAAGGAGGAAGCGCGCGCGCTGGTTCGCCAGCAGGCGCTTACCCGCGAGCGCGGCGGCACCATCGGCGCACATGCGCTCTCCGACATCGTCCGCGTCGACCGCGTCGAGGGGCTCGCGTTAGGCGGCGCGGTCGGACAGCACCTCGGACATGGGATCACGACCCGCGCCGAGGGACGCTACGGCGTAGCCGATCGCCGCGCGAAAGGACGGCTGACCATCCGATACCTGACTGCCACGGGGAGTGGCGTCGCTCTCAGCGCAGCTGACGATTGGCGTGACGCTGGTGACGACCCGGAGGTCTCGCGCGCCCGGAACAGCATCGCCGCGCAGGAGTTCGGCAGCGACTACACCGATCCGTACCGTGTCCGGTCGATCGGCGCTGTCGGCACCCTCGGGTTGTCGTCGGGACTCGTCATTCGCCTCGACGGCGCGATCGAGGATCAGGGAGCGCTGCGCATCCACGCCGCGCCGGCGAGCGGACGGTATCGTCCCACGATCGCCGCCACGCCGATCCGCGCGGCGCGATACGCGCTCGCCGTCGAGCGCCCGACGTTCACCGCTCCGCTCGGCTTCACCGTACGCGGCGCGGCTGAGCTCCGGCTCACCTTACCGGTCGGCCGGTCGGCCGACAGCGCGGGCCGGACGCTCCGCGTCGCCGGCTCGCTGACCGGCGAGCGGCCGTTAGGCGGGATGACCCTGGCCCTCCGCTCGACGATCGCGCACGCCTCCGGCCCGGGCGCGATCGCGCCACAGGAACTCGTTTACCTCGGCGGACCAACCTCGGGACCGGGGTACGACTTCCACGCATTCGCCGCCGCGACCGGTGCGACGGGACACCTCGAGCTGCGCACGCGGGTGCCCTTTCCATCGATTCCGCTCGGGCGGTTCGGCCGGGCGCCGGCCGAGGGCACGATCGCGCCCTTCGCCCACGCGATCTGGATCGATCGCCCGCGAACGTCGCCTAACGCCAAGGGTGGATTCTTTCCGTCGCTCGGTCTCGGGCTGCTCACTCCGTTCGAGCTGTTGCGCGTCGACGTCGCCCGCGGGTTGCGCGATGGACGCTGGACGTTCTCCTTCGATGTCGCGCGCGATTTCTGGAGCGTTCTCTAGCAGCACTGCGCTGCCTGTGCCTGCCGCCATTCGATGACGGTGCTGAGCGGTGAGGGCGTCAACTTCGCCCCGTGCTCACTACCACCGCGCATCCACCCCCCCGCGATCGCTGGCTCGAGCCGGTGCTCGGACGGCTGCTCCACGGCTCGGTGCTCGCGCAGCTCCTCGAGGCACCGGGTGAGTGCCTCTGGCTGACTGCGGTCCGCCGCCACCTCGTCAGCGACTCGGCGCTGCTCGCCGAAGCAGCGGCCGTTTCTGGATTTGCGGTGTGGGACGGTGCACCACCCGCTGAGGCGGCGCGCGCGATCGTCGGCGACGACTGGGCGCGGCGCTTCCAGATCGTGCCGGTGGAAGTGACCGCGCACGCGTTGACGATCGCCACGTCCACACCCTTCGACCTGGATTGCGAGCGTGCCCTCGCCTTCGCCACTGGGCGCGCTGTTCGCCTCCTGCTCGCGTCGCCACTCACCATCGTCGCGACCCTCGACGCGCTGGAGCTCGAGAGCGACAACGTGGCCGGCGACCTCTCCGATGGCGGCGGGCCCACCTCACCGCCTGACGCGAAGCTCGACGGCACGATCATCCGGCTGGTCGATTCGCTCATCAGCGACGGTGTCCGCGCGCGTGCGAGCGACATTCACCTCGAGCGTGAGGCAGCCGGGATCGCCGTCAGGCACCGCATCGACGGACTGCTGCGCAACGTGACTACGCTCGATGCCGACACCGGCATCCCGCTCGTGTCACGCATCAAGATCATGGCCGGCCTCGACATCGCTGACCGTCTCCGTCCACAGGATGGCCGTCTCACGGCGAACATCGGCGCGGGGCAGGTTGATCTCCGCGTCTCGACGCTCCCCGCCGCGCACGGGGAGAAGGTCGTGCTTCGTGTCCTCGACACCCGGGCGGGTGGCGCGACGCTCGACTCACTCGGGATCGCCGCGGCTGCGCTCACGAGGCTCCGCACGCTGCTGGAAGTCCGCGAAGGACTGGTGCTCGTCACCGGTCCGACGGGCTCGGGCAAGACGACGACGCTCTACGCCGCGCTTCACGCGATACAGCAGCGCGGCGTCAACATCGTGACGGTCGAAGATCCCGTCGAGTACCGGCTCTCAGGAATCGTCCAGGTTCAGGTCAGCGCGCGCACGGGCCTCACGTTCGCCTCGGCGCTGCGATCGATCCTCCGTCAGGATCCCGACGTGATACTCGTCGGAGAGATCCGCGATGCAGAGACCGCATCGATCGCCGTGCAGGCGGCGCTCACCGGGCACCTCGTCCTGTCGACGCTGCATACGATCGACGCCACCGGGGCAATCGCGCGGCTCGACGATCTCGGCGTCGATCGCTACAAGGTCGCCGCCTCGCTGAAAGGAGTCGTCGCGCAACGGCTGCTTCGTCGCCTCTGCGAGGCGTGCCGGGAACGCGACGGATCGACACCCGGTCCGGCGTTAGGCAGGTGGGTGGCGGCCGGGGTCGAGCGTTGGCGCGAACGCGGATGCGCCGCCTGCGGACGCACCGGGTTCCGCGGCCGGATCGCGGTGATCGAGACGATGGTGACCACGCCCGAAATTGAACGGGCGATTGCCAGCGGTGCGGCGTCTGACTCGATTGCCGACGCCGCGAGGGCGGGGGGCATGGTCCGGCTCTGGGAGAGCGGCATCGACCACGTCACGGCCGGCGCGACCTCTCTCACCGAGGTCTCGCGCGTGCTGGATATTCCCTTGCCGCCGGCCACGGAGGCACTCGTCCGCCGGGCCCGTGAATCGCTGGCGGTGCAGCCGGCCCCCGCGCTCGTTACATCGCTCGACAATTTCGAACTGGTCGATCCGTAACAGACCGCGTCGGCAAATTCCGGCCTGTCCCGCGCTGTTGTGACCCGGGCTACCTTTCCCGCACCCCAGCAATCGCGGCGAATGGCACAGCTCTCAATCGGCACAATCGACGTTTACGTCATCCGCCCGCTTCCGGCGGAATGGCGCGTACTCGTTCTCCAGCGGGCGATGGACACTCGGTGTCCAGGCGCATGGGAGACGGTGCACGGGCGCATCGAGGAGGGCGAGGAGCCCGAGCAGGCCGCGCTCCGCGAACTACGGGAGGAGACCGGACTCACCGCCACTCGCCTCTACAACGTGACGGTCCATCCGTTCTACCTGCACGCCACGCACACGGTGCAACTGGCCGTGGTATTCGCCGCGTTCGTCGCCGAGCCGGCGGCGGCGGTCATCGGGCCCGAGCACACGCGATCGGAATGGCTCAACGTCGGAGCCGCGCTCGAGCGATTCGCGTGGCCGCGTGAACGCGAGGCGCTTCGCGAGATCGTCCACCTGCTCCACGCCGGCAACGCCGGACCAGTCGAGGACGTGCTCCGCGTCTTCTGACCTGGGGGCACCAGCCGACCGCGTTCAGCGGCCTGCTACTGCTCCTTCTTCCGTGCCGATGGCAGGCAGACTTCGTGGTGCGGAGCGTTAGGTTTGACGCGGACGCTGCGCGCCGGGATCCCGACGTAGACATGAAACGGCCGTACATCCTTCGTCGCAACGGCGAGGGCGCCGACCATCGCCTGCGTCCCGACGTGCACGCCGGCCAGTACCGTCGCATGATAGGTGATCCGCACGCCGTCGTCGAGCACCGTTGCCGCGTTGGTTACTTCGCGCTGCTCGACGATGCTGTGCGTGTGGCTGTAGATGTTGGCATAGTCGCTGATCGAGACGTTGTTGCCGAGGACGATGCCGCCGCGATCGTCGAGCAGCACGTGGCGGTGGACGACGACGTTGTCGCCAACCTCCATGTTGTAGCCGAAGGAGAACTCGACGTTCTGGAATGCCTTGAAGTTCTCGCCGCAACGCTTGAAGATGTGCGGCGCGAGCACGCGGCGGAGCCGCACGCCGAGGTCAACCGCCTGACCACCTAACGGCGAGCGGTCGAACGAATACCAGAGCCAGAGCAGCGGCTTCACCCGCTGGAAGCGGACGTCGTCGCAGTCGGAATAGTATTCCGGCTCGAGCGTTACGTTGCGCGGGTCGAGCGAGGCGAGGCCGAGCCGCGTGCCTAACGCCAGCTTGCCGTCGTCGATCGCCTCCTCCCAGTTGGCGGCATACTCGGGCGCCAGCAGGTCGGCGAGCGTGCGCCGGCAGAGCAGGGCGCGATCCGTCGCGTCGTCGGTCAGCTCGTGCTCGATCCGGTCGAGCCACTCACGCTCGATGCGCTCGACCGAGCGGCTGGCGAGCGGACGGAGAGGGAGGTACGCCATGGAAGTCCTCGAGGAAGATCGCCGTGACCGAAGCGGACGGCGCAGCCGCACCACCATAATGCAGCAGCCGGCGTTGGTGTGCCACACCGCGAGCCGCGGCCCGCGCGGTTGTCAGGGCGCCGGTGTGCCCCGCGCCGCGCGGCCACGGATCAGCGCGCGCTCCTGCTCGATGCGCTGCACAATCGCTCCCCACGTGACGTCCTCGACCCCCTGCATTCGCACCACGATCGGCTGGGCGAGGTCGATCCCGTCCCCGAACAGGTAGAGCGCACTCTGGGTCTCGCGAACGTTCAGCCGCTGCTCCCCGAATCCGTTGCTCAGGGCGAGCACCTCGAGCGGGCGATAATCCCGCCCGGAGACGCTCAGCGTCAACTCGGCAGGATTGAACCGCGCGTCCGGTGCGAGCCCGAAGAAGCTGACGAACCAGAGATTCCGCTCGCGCAGCAGGTACCGCGCGGCCAGCCGATCGACGGCGTCGCGCTTGCTCTCGCGGAGACCGCGGAGCGACCGGTACGAATCGGGGGCGAGCACGCGGATGACCGATTCGTCGAGGGGAATCGCTCGCACCTGCACCTGGCCAACCTGGACGTGAATCGCGATGTCGTCCTGCTTCAACGTCCCGTAGTTCGGCGGCACCAGCGGCGGTGCGCTGTCGAGCCGGGTCGTCACCGGGCGTGACTGATTTTCGCCCGGCGCCGGCGTCACCGACGGAGTCGCCGTGGCCGGTCCGCTCGCGCACGCCGTAACGCCGGCCAGCACCAGCGCGATCGGCAGCGCGACCATCGTCGCCCGCATCGCGGTCGACGCCTGCCTAACGTGTGCCATCTGTCGTCGTCCCGAAGTTCCCGCTGTCCACATCACTCGTCTCCTCACGCCATGAGGGCTGCGCGATCAGGGACACGATCGCGCTGGCCAGGTCGTCGCGTCCTTCACCGGTTACCGCGCTGAAGGGAATGATCTGCGAATCATCCATGCCGATCAGCCGTCCGATCTCACGGATGCGCTTCGCGACGCTACCCTTCGAAAGCTTGTCGATCTTCGTTGCCGCGACGATCGTCGGCAATCCGAGGTCGCCGAGGAAGCCGAGCATCTCCTCGTCGTCCGCCGTCGGGTTGTGTCGCGAATCGAGAAGCTGCACGATCCCCCGGACCCCCGGACTCCGACGCAGGAATCCATCGATCAGCGGCTGCCATGCCGACCGGCGCTCCTTCGAGATGCGCGCGTACCCGTAGCCGGGGAGGTCGACCAGCACGAAGTCCTCGTTCACGCGGAAGAAGTGAATCTCGCGCGTGCGGCCCGGCGTGTTGCTCACGCGCGCCAGCTTTTTTCGCCGAACGAGCTTGTTGATGAGCGACGACTTCCCGACGTTCGACCGGCCGCCGAATGCGACTTCCGGATACGTGTGGATCGGCCGCCAACTCGTTTCCGAGGCCATCGGACCGAGGTACTCGATGTCGCGGATCACCAACGGATCCTTGGTCCGCGCGCCGGCCGCTGGCGCCATGTCGACGTCGGCGTCGTCGACGTCGCCCACGCCAGCCCGGTCCTTCGCCTCATCGGTCATCAGTGCGCTGTCGCGCCGAGTGCGTCGCGCGCGGCCGTCGGCTGCACGCGAAGCGCGATCGAGACCACTTCGTCCATCGTTCGCACCGGATGAAAGACCACCGCCTCACGCACTTCCGCCGGAAGCTCCTCGATGTCGCGCGCATTCCCCTGCGGGATGATGATGTGCCGGATTCCATGCCGATGCGCCGCGACCGCCTTCTCCTTCAACCCGCCGATCGGCAGCACGCGGCCGCGCAGCGTCACTTCACCGGTCATCGCCAGGTCGCCGCGCACCGGGATGCCGGTCAGTGCGCTCGACACCGCCGTCGCGATCGCGATCCCGGCCGACGGTCCGTCCTTCGGCGTTGCGCCGGCGGGAATGTGGACGTGGATGTCGCGCGTCCGGTGAAACTCGCGATCGATGCCTAACGCGCCGGCTCGCGAACGGACATAGCTCATCGCCGCGCTCGCCGATTCCTTCATCACGTCGCCAAGCGTCCCGGTGAGCGCGAGCTTGCCGCGACCGGGGAGGACGGTGACCTCGATCTCGAGCGTCTCGCCGCCGACCGCGGTGTACGCCAGCCCGCAGGCGACACCAATCTTGTCATCGAGCGACGTGTCGTCATCGTCGAACGGAGCGACGCCAAGCAGCCCGTGCAGGTCGGCGACCGTGACCGTTAGGCGCGCCGGTGGGGCGTCCATCGGCCGGTCGACCGCGGCCTCGGCGTCGCGGCGGGCCAGCTTCCGCGCCATCCGGGCGATCCGCCGCTCGAGCTCGCGGACTCCCGCTTCTCGAGTATATCCGCGGAGCATGCCGTTCAGCGCCGCGTCGTCGATCGTGACGCGCGCCGGGTCGATCCCGTTCCGCTCGAGCTGACGGGGAACGAGAAAGCGGCGCGCGATCGCCAGCTTCTCCTGGTCGAGGTACCCGGGCAAGCGGATGATCTCCATCCGGTCGCGGAGCGGCTCCGGAATGCCCGCGAGGCTGTTCGCCGTCGTCACGAACAAGACCTGCGAGAGGTCGTAGTCCACCTCGAGGAAGTGGTCGTTGAAGGCGCGATTCTGCTCCGGATCGAGTACCTCGAGCAACGCTGCGGATGGGTCGCCGCGGTAGTCGTTGCCCAGCTTGTCGATCTCGTCGAGGAGGATCACCGGGTTGACCACGGCGGCCTTCCGCATCGCCTGAATCACGCGTCCCGGCATTGCGCCGATGTATGTCCGGCGATGGCCACGAATCTCGGCCTCGTCGCGCACCCCGCCTAACGACATCCGCGCGAAGCTCCGCCCAAGCGCGCGGGCGATCGACCGGCCGAGCGACGTCTTGCCGACCCCTGGCGGTCCAACGAGGCAGAGGATTGGCGCCTCCGGCTTCTCGACCAGGGCCAGCACCGCGATGTAATCGAGAATTCGCTCCTTCACGTCCTCGAGGCCGTGGTGGTCGGCGTCGAGCGCGGCCTTCGCCTTCGCGACATCGGGGTGCGTGTCGGTCCGTTCGGTCCACGGCAGCGCGACCACCCAGTCGAGAAATCCCCGCGCCACCGTGGACTCCGGCGACATCGACGACATCTTGCGCAGTCGCCGTAGCTCGCGCGCCGCCCGCGTGCGCACCGCGTCAGGCAGCGACTTCGCGGCGAGCTGCACTTCGAGGTCGGCGAGATCGTCGCCATCCTCCTGCCCGAGTTCGCGGTGAATCGCCTTGAGCTGCTCCTGCAGGTAGAACTCGCGCTGGTTCCGAAACAGCGTCCCCCGGACGTCGTCGTCGATCTTGCGCTCGAGGCGGAGCAGCTCAATCTCTCCGGTGAGCGTCGCGACGAGGCGGCGGAGCATGGTGTCAAAGCTGTCGATCTCGAGCAATTCCTGCCGCCGCTCGGTGGCGATGGTGAGGTGCGCCGCGATGCCATATGCGCGCTGCTGCGCACTCGGCGCCCCCTGTACTATCGCCGTGACTTCAGCCGGAAGCCGGCGGTGGAGCGCGACGTATTCCTCGAACAGCTCAAGCGCGGCGCGGGACTGGATCGCCTCCGAGTCGGCGTCGGTCTCATCGCCACTCCCCGCGCTGGTGAGCGGCGCCGGCGCGGCAACAGCGCGGAGGTGCCCGGCGGCCGGCGCGTAGCGGCTGACGCGAGCGCGGGCGACCCCCTCGACGAGCACCTTCGCCGTGCCGTTAGGCAGGCGGTTGAACTGCAGCACCCGACCGACGACGCCCGTCCGGTGGAGGTCAGCCGCCGCCGGCTCCTCGACCTCGGCCGCCCGCTGGGCGACGAGCAGGATCCAACGATCGTCGGCCACCGCGGCCTCGAGCGCCGCGAGCGTCGCCGGTCGCCCGACGAGCAGTGGCGTCACGACGTACGGGAAAAGCACGAGGTCGCGGAGTGGCAGGACGGGCAGCCGCTCCGCGATCTCGAACTGTTCGGCATCGCGGAAATACAGGGGGGACATACGGGGTCAATCTAGCGCGGCTCGGGTGATCCCGCCGAGTGTTCCGCGGCGATCGGATCGGGTCGATGCCGGTCGCGTGGGTGCTGTAGATGCGTGATGCGTGAAACTGACAAGAGGTACGGAGACCAACCCGGTGCGCGCCGGGAGCCCGGGATACGCAACACAACGAGGCCGGCGGAATGCGCCAGCCTCGTTGCGGTCGTTCGTGATCTGGAGTGAAGCGATCCGCCTACGCTTCCTTCTTCTGGCGTTTCGGCGAGATCTCGAGCAGGGGAGGTTGCTTGTTCATCACCGTTGCCTCGGTGACGCGTACCTCGGTCACGTCCTCGCGGCTCGGCAGGTCGAACATGACGTCCGTGAGCAGCTCCTCGAGGATCGCCCGCAACCCGCGGGCACCGGTGCCACGCTTGAGCGCCTTCTGCGCGACGGCGCGCAGCGCGCCCTCGTCGAATGCGAGCTTGGTGTTCTCCAGCTCGAACAGCTTCGTGTACTGCTTGGTCAGCGCGTTCTTTGGTTCCTTGAGGATGCGCACCAGCGCTTCCTCGTCGAGCGCCTGCAGCGCAACGGTCACCGGAAGGCGCCCGACGAGTTCGGGAATCAGCCCATAGCGGAGCATGTCGTCCGGTTCCACTTCGACGAACGGATTCTTCTTGATATCCGATTCGTCGAGGCGGGCGACTTCGCCCTTGCTCCCCGTGCCGCCGATGCTCGTGTTGCCGAAGCCGATCTGCTTCCGGCCGGTACGCGCCTCGATGATTTTTTCCAGACCGTCAAAGGCTCCGCCGCAGATGAAGAGGATGTCCTTCGTATTGATCTGGATGTACTCCTGCTGCGGATGCTTGCGGCCACCCTGCGGCGGGACCGACGCGACCGTGCCCTCGAGGATCTTGAGGAGCGCCTGCTGCACACCCTCGCCGCTGACGTCGCGCGTGATGCTCGGGTTCTCGCTCTTCCGGGCGATCTTGTCGATCTCGTCGATGTAGACGATGCCACGCTCGCACTCGGCGACGTTGAAATCGCCCGCCTGGAGGAGCCGGACCAGGATGTTCTCGACATCTTCACCGACGTAGCCCGCTTCAGTCAGCGTCGTCGCGTCGGCGATGGTAAACGGGACATCGAGGATTCGCGCCAGCGTCTGCGCGAGCAGCGTCTTGCCGGTCCCCGTCGGGCCGATGAGCAGGATGTTCGACTTGTCGAGTTCGACGTCCTCGTCGCGAACCGACTGGACGTTGATGCGCTTGTAATGATTGTAGACCGCGACCGCGAGCGCCTTCTTCGCTTTCTCCTGACCGATCACGTACTGGTCGAGGACGTCCTTGATCTCCTGCGGCGACGGGACCTGAGTAATCGCTTCGGCAACCTCGCGCTCCTCGTCCTCCGCCAGGATCTCGTTGCAGAGGGCGATGCACTCATTGCAGATGTAGACCGAGGGGCCGGAGATGAACTTCCGGACCGAATCCTTGGACTTTCCGCAGAACGAGCAGCGAAGATGTTTATCGTGCGACATGGCGCTCGGAAACGGGGGGACGCGTTGGGGCGCCAGCTTCGGCTGCCCCACAAGAACTAACAGACGCCGCCGAAGCGGTCAAGCAACATCGTTTGGCGGCGGGCATCGTGAAATCTTTCACATGACCGATCGCCATTGACAACAACCGCGCTACTTGACCGAGGCTGGCACCGCCGCCGGCACCGCCGCCGGCTCCGCCGGAATTTCGCCGCGATGCGTGATGACCGTGTCGATCAAGCCGTACGTTACTGCCTCCGGCGCGCTCATGAACTTGTCGCGCACGATGTCGCGCTCGATCTGCTCGACCGGCTGACCCGTGTGCTTCGACATCAGTTCGTTCATCTGGTGCCGGAGGTAGAGAATTTCCCTTGCCTGAATCTCGATGTCGGCCGCTGTGCCCTGGGCGCCGCCCGACGGCTGGTGGATCATGATCCGCGAGTGCGGCAGCGCGAGCCGCTTGCCCTTGCGTCCGGCCGCGAGGAGGAAGGCGCCCATGCTTGCCGCGAGACCCATGCAGATCGTATTCACAGGACTCTTCAGGAACTGCATCGTATCGTAAATCGCCAACCCGGCCGAAACGCTGCCGCCCGGCGAGTTGATGTATAGGTGGATGTCCCGGTCCGGGTTGTCCGCCTGCAAGTAGAGCAATTGCGCGATGATGATGTTCGCGACGTCGTCGTTGATCGGCGTCCCGAGGAAGATGATGCGGTCCATGAGGAGCCGCGAAAAGATGTCGTACGTGCGCTCTCCACGACTCGAGCGCTCGATCACGTACGGCGGGTAGATCGTTGCCATGTCGTTCATCGTCCCTGTGGTGGTCCTGAATCGTTGCGTTGCGCGTTAGGCGGAGACGCGGTCACTCGACCGTGTTCCGCTCCTTCAACCACGTGAACACCTTCTCTTCCGTGATGCTCCGCTCGATCTCGCGGAGCCGCCCGGCTTTCTGCAGCGACGCGTAAACCTCCGACGGATTCGAACCGCGCTTGTTCGCGACGTCGGCGACCCGGTCGTCGATGTCCGCCTCGGTCGCCGTCAGGCCTTCGCGTTCGGCGATCGTCTCGATCACCAGGTCGCGCCGTACCTGCCGCTCGGCGACTGGCCGGAATTCCTGCGCGAACCGCGGGCGCTCTTCTTCCGGCACCTGGAACTGCTTGAGATACGAGTCGCTCAACTCGGCGACCCACCCCGCGGGAACGTCGAACGGATTCGCCGAGATGACTTCGTCGATGAGCTGCTGCCGCAGCTGCGATTCGGAGTCGCGCTCGGCGTGCGACTCGAGGTCCGCCTTCACCGCGGTCTTCAGCGCGTCGAGCGAGTCGAAGTCGCCGACTTCGCGCGCGAATGCGTCGTCCAGTGCCGGAAGCGACTTGCGCTTCACATCGAGCAGCTCGACGCGAACGGGCTTCGTCTTGCCGCGCTGCGCTTCGTCCGGGAAATCCTCTGGCCACTTCACCGGCCGTTCGATCGTCTGGCCTGGCGCTGCCTCGAGAATCAGCTCCTCGATCGCCGCGATCGCCTGACCCTCGCCGATGACGAGGCGGTATTCCTTCGCGTCGCTCATCGCGCCGCCGTCTTCTGCCGTCGCGAGGTTGACCGTCACCTGATCGCCGGGCATCGGCTTCCCGTCCACCGGCGTCCACGCGGCGCGCTGGTCGCGGAGCGTATCGAGCTGCTCGGTGAGCTGGGTCTCGCCGACATTTTTCTCCGGGCGCTTGACGTGAAAGCCGCTCGTCCGATCGAGTTTCACTTCGGGGCGCACCTCGACGTGGAGCTCGAAGGTCAGCGGCTTGCCCTCGTCGAAGTGAAGGTCGTGCACGTGAGGCTGCGAGGCTGGCTGCAGCTGCTCGCGCTCCATCACTTCTTTGAACGCGTCCTGGACGAGCGTCTCGAGCGCGGCCTGGCGGATCGCCTCACCGAATTTCTTGCGGACGATCGCCGCCGGCGCCTTGCCGGGTCGGAATCCGGGGAGTCGCGCTTGCGTCGCATACTTCTTCGCCGCCTTGTCCTCGGCGACGCGGACGGTCTCGACCGGGACCGACACTTCGAGAAGCCGCTCGAGCCCCTCGCTCTTCTTTGTCTTGATCTGGATTTCCATGGCGCTCAGCGATTATCGGACACCGGGCGTGCACCGCCCGCACGACTAAAGATAACCGGGGGGTAAGCGGGGTGGCGAGGCAACCGGCCGCCGTCAGCGGGGAACACTGCCACGCTGCTCCGCCCAGGTTAGATCGTCGCAGCCACCAGATCGGCGACGATCTTCCCCGAACTGATCACGCCGGGAAGCCCGGCCCCAGGATGAGTTCCGGCACCGGCGAAATAGAGGTTTGCGACGTCCTCGCTGCGATTGTGCGGACGGAACCATGCCGATTGCGTCAGTACCGGCTCGACGCTGAAGGCGCTGCCAAGGTGCGCGCCTAACGTGTCGCGAAAGTATCGCGGGTCGACGGCGCGTTCGGTGACGATTTCCTTCGACAATCCGGGCAGGTAGCGATCCTCGAGATACTGCACGATCGAGTCGCGGTACGGTTTGGCCGCCGCGGCCCAGTCAGTAGGCGACCGCAGGTTGGGAACCGGTGCCAGGGCATAGAAGGCATCGCAACCTGCCGGCGCGAGCGATGGGTCCGTGGCCGTCGGTCGGTGCAGGTAGAGCGAAAAATCCTTCGACAGGGCGCGGCCGCGAAAGATGTCGCTGAGCAGCCCTTCGTAGCGCGGTCCCATCAAGATTTCATGGTGCGCGACATTTTCATATTTCCGTTTCGTCCCGAAGTAGAGGACGAAGAGCGACATCGAGTATCGTGTGCGCCGCCAGCGCGCATCGCTGTTCCGTTTGCGGACCGCACGCGGCAACATCCGCGTGTACGTCGTGGCGACGTCAGCGTTGCTGACGACGATGTCCGCCGGCACCACCTCGCCGCGCGCGAGCCTGACGCCGCGGGCGAGGCGGGTGCGCTCATCGACCAGTATTTCCTGCACCTCGGCGCCGAGTCGAAGTTCGCCACCCATGTCTTCGAACAAGCGGGCCAGGCCGCGCACGAGGGCGCCCGTCCCGCCCATCGCGAACCACACGCCCCAGCGACGTTCGAGCGCGTGAATCATCGCGTAGACCGATGTCGTATCGAACGGATTTCCGCCGATCAGCAGCGGGTGAAAGCCGAACACCTGCTGCAGCCGCGGATCGCGGATGTTGCGCTCCACCATTCGCGCCACCGGCCGGTCGGCGCGCAGCCGAACGAGGCTCGGCAGAACGCGCAGCATGTCGCGGATGCGCGTGAACGGCTTATCGATCAGCGGGAAACCCGCGGCGAAGATCTGTTCCGCCTCGGCGGCGAATCGCCGGTATCCCTCGAGGTCGTCCGGACTCCACGCAGCGACCTGTCGCTCGACGTTGGCGCGGTCGCTGCCGTAACTGAACACCGAGCCATCCTCGAACCGGACGTTGTAGTACGGGTCGATCGGCGCGAGGGTCACGTAATCGGCGGTGCGACGCCCGCTCAGCGCGAACAGGTCATCGATCAACGCTGGCGCCGTTATGATCGTCGGGCCGGCGTCGAAGGTGAATCCGTCCTGCTCGAAGACGTAGGCGCGCCCGCCGGGCTTGTCCAGCTTTTCGAGGACGACGACCTCGTGGCCCGCGGCGCGCAACCGGATCGCCGAAGCGAGTCCGCCAAACCCGCTCCCGATGACTACGACCCGCACGCGATCAGTCGCCGGAGAGAGCGGACACGGTACCAGCCGTTCGTGCGCCGAGCCGAGCGTGCGGCAGCGCTCCGTGCACAGTCTCCGCGACACGATGCCGGGCGCGGATGGCAAGACCCAACGGGACGAGCATCGCGATCGCGCCAAGTCCGGCCGCCCACCAGAGTTCGTGCCTGACGCAGATCGCGATCGGGAAAACACCATTCACCGCGTAGAGCCAGAGCGGCAGTGCTGACGGCGAGATGCGCGCGGCGATCGCCGTCGGCCGGGCGATCGACACCATCGCGAACGCGACCACGCTGCCGGTCAGCCACCAGCCGAACCAGTTCAGCAGCGGCATTCCATAGAAGAAGCCCGGAGTGTGCCAGAGCCAATGGGCGGTGGCAAACGACATTGCCGGATCCATCGAGACATCCCATGCCGTCAACGTCAATCCGCCTAACGCTGCCCAGACGAGGCGCGTCCGGACGTCATCGCGCGCCGGGAGCAGCCGGCCGAGAATCGCCAGCGAACAATAGACCATGTAGAACCACGACAGCGGGATCGGGAAGGGCACCAGCCCCGCGACGCGCCAGCCGAGGAGCGTCGTGTACGAGTACGGCCCGAAGGGAAGCCCGGTGCTCGTCCCCGTCAGCTCGGCCGCGAGCGAAATGAAGGTACCCGCTGCAGCGAGTGCGGCGGCCCGGCGCCAGCCGATCCGCGCGCCGGCATGCGTCAGCGCCGCGAGTGCGCCAAGGATCACGTAGGTGGGCCCGGAAAACTTCCAGCCCAGGCGAAGCGCGAGTTGGCTGCTCTCGGTTTGCAGCCACGCCGGTGGGGTGCCAGCGAGGAAGGTGGTCAGTGCGATCGTGCTGAAGCCGATCAGGATGACGTGCGCGAGGACCAGCGACGTCGCGAGGCGATCGGTCCGGCGTGATGGCGCCCAGTCGGCGTGACTCAGGCCCATGTGGCGCTCCGCGGCAACCGCAGCGATCCGTCCCATGGCAGCATCGCGCCCTCGACCCGTGGCGCGGGTAACGCTCTTGTCCCGTCGTCGCGCCATACATGGAAGAGTAGCGCGGCCCGGCGGCCCATCGGGACGCGAGCTCGCCGCGTCAGCGTGTCGTAGTCCTGCGCTTCAATGGCATCGAGGATTGCCGCATAGCCCGTCGCGCAGGCGACCGCGCAGCGGCGCGAATCGGCGGCGAGCATCGACAGGCCTGGTGCCGACGCCTCGTAGAGCGCGCGTGCGCGGCCAATCTGGAACGCCATCATTGGCCGCCACCGCTCGTCGCCGGCCAGCGAGGCGCCACCGCTGAGGACGTCTTCGCGCGTCAGGCCGAAGGCCGCCAGTTCGTCGCTCGGCAGGTAACAGCGCCCGCGCGCCGCGTCCTCGCCGACGTCGCGCAGGATGTTCGTCAGCTGCATCGCCAGGCCTAACGTTCTGGCGTAGAGCACCGCCCGCGCCACCGCGTCACGGCCGCCACTGACCCCGAAGACGTACGCGCACATTTCGCCGACCGTGCTGGCGACGCCTTCGCAGTACTCGGCGAGGTCGTGCCAGCTCGCCGGGCGCGCTGCGCCATCGAGGTCGCGCGCGACCCCCCCAACGAGATCGTGCAGGACCTGCGAGGGAATTCGAAATGTGGCGATCGCGCGGACCAGTTCGCGGAAGACCGGACCCTCAGGCGTGCCGGCAATCGCCTCGTCAAGCAACCCCCGATACTCCGCGATCGCCGCTCCTGCCGAGGGACCCCCGGGCACCGCGTCATCGACAATGTCGTCAGCGGTTCGACAGAACGCATAGACCGCGAATGCCGCGCGTCGCTTATCCGGCGGGAGGAAGCGACTGGCGAGGGTGAAGGTCCGCGCGTGTTCGCGCGTGACCAATTCACAATGGCGTGCATCGGCGATCGACTGGGGCGTCGGCATGGGAATCGGCATCAGGGCACCACCTCACGCGGCGCACAGGCAGTAAAGCTCCGGTCATGCGCGCCTGTTCCCGGATCGGCGCGTGAGTGAGGAGTGCGAGCGCCGGGACTCGAACCCGGACGAGTTGCCTCACCAGCTCCTAAGGCTGGCGCGTCTACCAGTTCCGCCACGCTCGCATTCACGAAACTACCGCAGCCAAGATAGCGACTCGCGGAGCGCCCGGCGGTGGCTCCTCTAGGAGGAAATCGGAAGAAGTTCCCCAAGAGCGAACCTCTTTACGAAATGTTGACAGGTGGCCCGGCGGAGCGTAGTCTCGTCGCACAGGTCCGGACCGGCTTCCCGTCGGCCCCCGGAAAAAATGGCCCTGATTAGGGAGAGGATGCATGCGAAGCAGAATTTGTAGGCTGCTCGCTTTCGCGGTAGCGCTGGTCACAGCGCCCCACATCGCGCGCGCGCAAGCGTCGGCGACCATTACTGGACGAGTCACCAACGAGGCGGGTTCTCCGATCAACGGGGTCAGCGTCTATGTCGAGGCACTCAAGCTCGGGGCGCAGACCGACGAAGGGGGGCGCTATACCATAGTGGTTCCCGCGGCGCGCGTGACCAACGGACCGGTCACGGTGACGGCTCGACTGATCGGCTTCCGCCCGCTGTCGCGCGTCGTGTCACTCAGCGGTGGCCCGAGTTCGCTCGATTTCGCGCTCGTCTCCAGCCCGGTGACGCTGTCAGAAGTCGTCGTGACGGGAGCCGGGCTGACCAGCACGCGCGAAGCGTCAGGCAGCGTGACCAACACGGTCAAGGCGGATGCAATCGCCCACTCCAACGAGCCTAACGTCGTCACCGCCCTCGCCGCCAAGGCGCCGAACGTCTACGTGTCGTCGTCGTCCGGCGAACCCGGCGCGTCCACCTACATCAGCATCCGCGGCATTAAAACGATTACAGGAAGCGGCCAGCCGCTGTTCGTCGTTGATGGCGTTCCGATCGACAACAGCACGAACTCGACGACTGGCTTTACCGGCGGAACGACGACCTCGAACCGCGCGGCCGATATCAATCCGAACGACGTCGAATCCGTCGAGATCCTCAAGGGCGCCGCCGCGGGTGCGATCTACGGGTCGCGCGCCGGGCAGGGTGTCATCCTGATCACGACCAAGAGCGGCCGCGGGCCCGCGCGCTACTCTTTGAACTCCAACTCGACGTTTGACGACGTCACCCACGCGGTCCCGCTGCAGCGAAGGTTTGCGCAGCGGCCGCTCGCCAGCTGCTCGAATGCGACGCAGCTCGGTTGCCGCGCGCGAAGCGACAGTTACGGGCCGGCCCTGCCAGCGGGCACTCGGACATATGACCACTTCGGCGAGATGTTCCACCAGGGTCACACCTACGACAACCAGCTCTCCGCGTCGGGTGGCACCGACCGCCAGACCTTCTACCTCTCGGCCGGCCGAACGAGCCAGAATGGTGTGATCATCGGGCCACAAAATTTTTATGACCGCACGACGTTCCTCGTGAAGGGAACGCAGCGCGTGTTGGACAAGCTGACCGTCGGCGCCTCGGCGAACTATACCGACGTCCGGATGGGCGCGGTCCAGAAGGGGTCCAATCTCTCCGGCCTGCTCCTCGGCGCGCTTCGCACGCCGCCCGAGTTCGACAACCATCAATACCTGAACAAGGACGGCTATCACCGGTCCTACCGCTACCCGAATCCGATTGGGGCGGCGGACTTCAATCAGCGACGCGGATACGACAATCCGTTCTTCGTCATCAATAAGAATCCGGCGAACAGCACAGTGAATCGCGTCTTCGGGAACGTCAACCTGAATTATGACGCACTCGACTGGCTGAATTTTCGTTATACGCTCGGCGGCGACTACAGCGCTGACGACCGCCTCGAAGCGCTGCTCCCAAGCTCGTCGTCGTACCCGGCCGGCCAGCTCACCCGCGGCGATTACCTGACGTACCAGCTCGACCACAACCTGCTCGCCACGGCGAAGCACGCGCTCACTGAGTCGATCAACGGGTCGTTGACGTTAGGCCAGAACCTGAACAGCCGCAGCTATCGCCAGCGCGTCAACCTCGGCCAGCAGTTCATCGCGCCCGAAGGGCCGTTCAACCTGCAAAACGCGATTGTGGTAACGCCGAACGAGTTTGAGTCACTCGTGCACCTCGAGTCGTATTTCGGTCAGGCGAATTTGGACCTGTACGACCAGCTCTTTCTCAGTGCCACTGCACGCAACGACGGAAACTCGAGCTTTGCCCAGGAGCAGCGCCGATTCTGGTATCCCAAGGGAAGCGCGGCGTGGACCTTCACCAAGGCCACCGATGCGTTCAGCCGCTTCTTCGAGTACGGCAAGGTGCGCGCTGCCTATGGCCAGACGGGCAAGGAACCGCCCGTGTATGCGATCTACAGCGGTTTCTCCTTCGCCCCGTCGGACGACGAAGGATGGGGGCCGTATCTCCGCACGATTCAGCAATCGCGTGGTGGGATGAAGTCACAGTCGCGCCTCGCGCAGCCGCATATCGTTCCCGAGCGTCAGAATGAGCTCGAGGGTGGCATCGACTTCGGATTCGCCGGCGGCTACGGTGACCTGAGCGTCACCGGGTACAACTCGAAGTCGACGAACGTCATCTTCGAAACGCCCCGATCGCCGAGCTCCGGGTACACGAACCAGCTGAAGAACGCGGCGACGATCAGCAACAAGGGCTTCGAGGTCTCGCTGAACCTCAACCCGCTGACGATGTCCAACTTCGCCTGGGACGTCGGGCTCCAGTACTCGCGGAACAAGAACATCGTCACGTCGCTCAGCGGGGTCCAGCACGTCGATATCGCCGGCGCATTCACTGATCCGACCGGCAGCGTCGTCAAGGGCTACGCCGTCGGGATCTTCCGCAGCCACGACTTCGTCCGCTGCCGGTTTGGCCAGAGCAACATGGTCGACCTCAACGGCGATGGAACGCCAGATGATGTCAACGCCGCCTGCCGCGCCGCGGGGGCGCCTAACGGCGCACTGTATATCGACGCGTCGGGCTTCCCGAATGCCGATCCCACCGACCGCGTGGTCGCCGATCCGAATCCGAAGTGGCTCGGCAGCGTCCGCACCGGCTTCACCCTCTTCAAGAAGTTCCAGCTATCGGGACTGCTCGACATCAAGAAGGGAGGCGACGTCTGGAATGGCACCAAGGGCGCGCTCTACAACTTCGGGACCCACCGCGACACCGAGATCCGAAACACCGACGTGATCTTCGGAAAGACCTATCGGCCGGGCCCCGTGTTCGGCCCCGGTGCTGGTACGACCGTGCAGTTGACCCGCACGAACTGGTTTCAGGACCTCGGCAGCGGGTTCGGTCCCGTCGCCAGCCAGTTCATGGAGGACGGCAGCTACGTCAAGCTTCGCGAGGTCTCGCTAGGCTATACCATCGACCAGAGCTTCATCAAGAATAACTTCGGGCTCAGCTCGATCAATCTCCGCGTTGCCGGGCGCAACTTGCACACGTGGACGAAGTACACCGGCATCGATCCCGAAACGAATCTGGCCGGTGCCGAATCGCTGTTGCGCGGTGTGGATTATTTCAACAACCCGCAGACGCGATCGGTGGTACTGACCGTTGGCCTCAACCGCTAAAGCGAGGAGTCGCAAACTCATGAGCCATAGACTCAGGCGCTCCGCCGCCATCGTGCCGCTGCTGATAGCAGCGGCGTGCTCGAACTTTCTGAGCGGCGACAAGCTGTCGAGCGATCCGAACCAGCCGAAAACAGCCAATCGCTACCTGTTGCTCAACGGCGTCCAGGCGACGCAGTTCACCAACCTCACTGGGGCCGCTGCCCGCGCGTTCGGCATCTTCACCCAGCAGTTCGCCGGGACGGACCGCCAGTACGCATCGCTGGAAGTGTACGACTTCACAAGCGATGATTACGCGAACACGTTCAACACCAGCTACTCAGCCGGCGGGCTCGTGGACATCAGGAAGATGGAGGACGATTCGCGCGCAGCCGGCGACAAGGTATTCCTCGGGGTTGCGCAGGTGTGGGAAGCGATGACGATCGGGAACGCGACCACCCTGTTCGGTGACGTTCCATACCGCGAAGCGGCGCAGATCGCGATCGCCAATCCGCACTTCGATCCGCAGGCGCAGATCTATGGCGATCTGCAACTGCTCCTCGACAGCGCAATCGCCAATCTCAGCACGAACACGGGCGCTGGCCCGCAAACGTACGATCTCATCTACGCGGCGACCGGAGCCAATCCGGCGAGCGTTCAGAAGTGGGTCGCGGCAGCGCACACGCTGAAGGCGCGCTACTACATGCACCTCGCTGAGAAGGATCCCTCCAACTACGCGCGGGCGCTGGCGCAGGCCAGTCTCGGAATCAGCAATCCGGCGAACGACTTCACCACCTATCAGAGTGCCACCCCCGGCGAGGAGAACATCTGGTTCCAGTTCTCCGTGCGCGAACGCGACAGCTACATCCGTGCGAGCTCGACGCTGGTCAACCTGCTTGTCGCGCGGAACGATCCGCGACTGCCGGATTATTTCGCGCCAGTCGCCAGCGGGGCGTACTTGGGATCGGCGCCCGGAGCGAAAGACCAGAGTGCGTCGACGCTCAGCGACACTCGCGCGAGCGCGGGATTCCGGCAACCACTCATCACGGCTGACGAGAATCTCCTGCTCCGCGCCGAGGCGAAGTATCAGACCGGCGATCTGACGGCGATCAACGATCTCAATACCGAGCGCGCGAGACACGGGCTGGCCGCGGTTGTGGCGACCAGCAGCGCGCTGCTCCAGGCGATTGCGGAGGAAGAGTACATCGCCCTGTTCCAGAACATCGAGGTGATGGCGCTCTACTCCCGGACCTGCTATCCGAACATCACGCCAGCGGATGGGGGAAACAACGTTCCGCGCAGGGTCTACTACAGCACGGATGAACGGAATGCAAACCCGAACATCCCGGCAACCGAGAACCTATTCGGGCCGAACGACAAGGCCGGTGGAACCGTCACGCCGGCGCCAGCGTGCAAGGGGCAAGTGGCCGGCAGTTGAGGCGCCGACGAATGTTCCCCTGATCAGCAGTTGAATCGATGGTATTATCGATGCGGGGCCGGCAGCAACGCCGGCCCCGCATTCACTTCCTCTCCAGCGGCGATTTAACGTGCGAAGCCTAACGGTCCCCCGGTGGCCGCTCCGGCGGTTGACCGGCTGCGTGCTCGTCGTGTCGACGTTCGCCTGTACGGTCTACGCTCCCGCCGGCCGGCCGGTGCGCGCCGGGCAGGACGTTCAGGCGTTCCTCAACGATCTCGGCCGGAGCCAACTCGGCCAGACGGTGGGTGCCGGCACGCGCACCGTCACCGGCGCAGTCGCTGCGGTTGGCGACTCGTCGCTGACGCTGGCGGTGACTGCAACGCGCTCGATAGACGGCGCCGACCACGAATGGACCGGCGAGCACGTGACGCTTCACCTCGCGATGCTGGATTCCGTGCGAGTGCGACGGGTTTCCGTCGTCCGGAGCGCCCTGTTCGCCGGTGCGTTGGCCGCTGCGGTGGCGCTGATTCGCGCCGCTTTCAGCGGCGCGGGTGGCGGCGGAAGCCAGCGCTCGCCGGGGCCAGCTCCGCAATAGACGAATCGGGGGCGCTCGGCACCGTATCGCCGGGATCGCGAATCTGCATCGCGAAGACCGCGATCGTCGATCGCGCCAGGTCGGACTCGAGGTTGAACACGACTCTCTCGCCACGATGGACGCTGATCGCCTCGGACACGATGCTCTTCCGCCAGCCGAAACGGCCGCCGATCAGTGGAACCGCGGCGATCTGCACCGTTGCCGCCCCCTCTGAGAGCCGCGCCGGGAAAGTAACGGTCGTTTCCTGCGCAGCGCCGGCAATCCCGATCTTCGTCCTCGTGCCGTTATGGAAGACGAAGATGGTCAGGTCCTGCATGTTGTCGTTCTGAATCTGAACCGGGATCACGGCCGAGTGAAAGCTGACCGGATCCTCTGCAGGAGCAGCTGCGGTCGACGACCGGGCGGGTCTGCAGCCCCCGGCCGTGCATGCGATCGTCGTGCAGATTAGAACGACGTTGCTTCGGACGAGAGCACGCATTGCCCCTCTTCGGATCGCCCGTCAGCCCGTTAGCTGCCGGCGTGGGAACGTTATCGTCCCCCGCCTCGGAACGCCAATCGCCGCCGTTCCCCCGCTACTGCACCCGCAAACTCTCGACCCGCGTCGCCTGCCCATCCAGGTTGTAGACGAGCACCGTCACGTACTGGCCGCTCTGCAGCGCGCCGATCGCCTTCTCCAACTCGCTCTGCGACGTGACCGCACGCCGCGGCGCCGGGTTGAGGATCTCGACGATGATGTCGCGCTCCTCGATCAATTTCTTGTAGGCCGGTCCACCGATGCTCACGTCCGTGACGAGCAGCCCGCCGCGGAACTTGTCGCCAAGCTGGGAGCGCTGGGCGAGCTCCGCCGGAACCGGTGCGACCGCCACGCCGATCTTATCGAATTTCACCGCCTCGGGTGCCGCGCGGTTACCCGCCGTGCGCGCCGCAACAGCCTCCTCATCCTGGACCGCGATCAACTTCACGGGGAAGCTCTTCTTTGCACCGAACCGCACGACACCCACGTTGACAGTCTGCCCCGGCCCCGCCGCCCGCACGAGCCGCTGCAGCGTGCTCACGCGATCGACGGCATGACCGTCGACCGCAACGATGACGTCGCCCGGCTCGATCCCAGCCTTCCGCGATGGCGAGTCCTCACCGGAGAATCCACCGACCTTCACCCCGGCGATCGTGCTCAGACCGGCAGCGCGTGCGTCTTCGGCATTGACGTCCTGGATGGACACGCCTAACGCGGCACGACGGACCTTGCCGAACTTGATCAGGTCCTGCATCACGTCCTTCGCCAACGTGATCGGAATGGCAAAACCGTAGCCGGAGTAATAGCCCGTGGTGCTGGCGATCGCGCTGTTGATCCCGATCACCTCACCGCGACTGTTGACCAGCGGCCCGCCGGAGTTGCCCGGGTTGATCGCCGCGTCCGTCTGGATGAAGTCGGAGATTGCGTACTGGCTCGGAAGCAGCCCGCGCACGGCGCGCCCCTTGGCGCTGACGATGCCGGCGGTGACAGTGAAGTCGAGGCCAAGCGGGTTGCCGATCGCCAGGACCCACTCGCCGACCCGCGCGTTGTTGTCATCGCCTAACGATGCGGTCGGGAGGTTGGTCGCATCGATCTTG
>JBKJQR010000258.1:0-8728 GCA_046593895.1 Gemmatimonadaceae bacterium
TGATTGTGCCGCTGTCGAGCCCGGCGAAAGTGAACACCGATCCGGCGGCCAGGTCGGCGTGCGCGGTCTTCCGCATCACCTCGAGTACGAAGTCCGTCACCGGCACATCGCGCACGCGGGCCGAATCGCCGCTCCAGCGAGCGGGCGTGCGACCGAGTGGTGCGGTGACGTACGCCAGCGTCCTTCGATCGAGATCGCCCGTCACGGCGAGCACCGCCGATGATTCGCGGTGACCCGCCACCGCGACCACCCCGCTCGAGACATGGCCGATTGCGAGAGCATTGTTCGGCCCGTACCGAGTCACTGGAAGCACCGCCCAGCCAACGCTCTGCGCCCAGTTCTTCGCCTGCAGCATTCGCGTCGTCCCGATCGCCGATCCGGCGTTCTCCTTGTGCGAATGACCGTAGACGACAACGGCGATGCCAGGCACTTCCCGTGCGACGCGCGCTGCAACGTTCTCGGCTGACAGTCCCGTGGTCGCGGTGTCGTAGCTCGATGGCTCATCGAGCCCGGAGTGAATTGTTACGACGATCAGCTCGGCCCCGGCCAAGCGCGCCGAGTCGGCGGCGGCCCGCACGGCGGGGACGATGTCGCCAAACGTCAGGCGACCCTGCACGTTGTCGCGGTCCCAGACGGCAACACCCGGCGTGGTCGCTCCGACGATCCCGACGCGAATCCCGCCGCGCTCGACGATCGTGAAGGCACGATACGCATGCCGACCGTCAGGCAGGAACGTGTTCGCGGACAGGAACGGAAACGCTGCCTGCCGCACTGCGCGGTCGAGGTAGGCAAGGCCGAAGTTGTATTCGTGATTGCCGATCGCCGATGCGTCATAGTGCACGGCGTTCATCGCCGCGATGGGGCCGATCAATGTATCAGGGGACACGCGGGCCGAAACGTAGGCGAGCATGTTCCCCTGCAGCAGGTCGCCGGCGTCGAGGAGGATTACCCGATTCGGATTCGCGTCGCGAATCGAATCGATGACCGTCGCCGCGCGCGCGAGTCCGCGGGCGGAATCGGGGCGATTCTGCTCGTAGTCCCATCCGCGCAACCGCCCATGCACATCGGTCGTCGCGACGAGCACGAGGCGAGTCGTATCGGTGCACATCGGCGTTGCGGTGGGTTGCAGCACGACAGGCTTCGACGCGACCGCGGGCGGAACGCGAACCGCAGGGCCGGAACACGCCACCGCCCCAAGCAGCGTGAGCACGACCGCGGGCGAAAGTACGCTTTGCATCCACCCAAGCTAGTGACCGCTGCGGAGAGGGGGCAGGGCGCGTTGACGCCCTTCCTCCGCCTCGCGAGCTTCCAGCGCGAGCCAGTGTACGCTTCCCGCTGATACCCAACTGTGACACACCACGCGCTCCCCTTCCGCTGCCGCCGGAGGCAGCTTGTTCACCATCAGTATGTCGGCGCAGTCTCGTGGCGCTGATCGTCGGAATCGCCGGTGGGTCCGGCTCGGGGAAATCGACCGTCGCCCGCCGCATCGCCGGCTCGCTGCAGGCGGCGCATGTCGCCTTCATCGACATGGACGCCTACTACAAGAACTTTTCGCATCTCCCGATGGAGGAGCGTCGGCGGGTGAACTGGGATCACCCCGACGCGCTCGACGTCGACCTGCTCGTCGACCAGCTGGCGACACTGCGCAGCGGACGCGCAGTCGAGAAGCCGGTCTACGATTTTGTTGCACACGCTCGGACCGCCACGACCGAACGAGTCGAACCCGGGCTGGTGGTGGTCATCGATGGCATCCTGCTCTTCGCCGACGAGCGTGTCCGTTCGCTCTGCGACGTGAAGGTGTTCGTCGACGCCGACGCCGACATCCGGCTCATTCGGCGGATCCGGCGGGACATGGCCGAACGCGGGCGGCCGCTCGATGAAATTCTGACCCAATACCTCTCGACCGTACAGCCAATGCATCTTCAGTTTGTCGAGCCGAGCAAGCGCTATGCGGACGTGATCGTGCCCCGTGGTGGGCACAACGAGGTCGCAATCGAGATGCTCGTCGCGAAGATCCGCGGACGCGTTTCGGCGCAGCGCGCGTGACAGCGCCCGCCGCAGTGGCCGGCGCGGGCGAGCGCGTGCTCGTCGTCGATGACGAGCCGGACATCTGCGCATTGGTTGCCTATCATCTGGCCAAGGCCGGTTTTCGTGTGTCCACGGCCGGTAATGGCGGCGACGCACTCGCCAGCGTACGCAACGAGGAGCCGGCGCTGGTCGTACTCGATCTGATGCTGCCCGGCCTGTCCGGCTACGACGTGCTCGAGCGGTTGCGCGCCGAACCGAACACGCGCGACGTCCCGGTACTGATGCTCACCGCGCGGCGCGAGGAGGAGGACCGCATCCGCGGTCTCGCGCTCGGCGCCGATGATTATCAGACCAAGCCTTTCAGTCCGCAGGAACTCGTGCTGCGCGTCGCCGCGATCCTTCGTCGCACCAAGCTGTCGGTCACGGCGGGAACGGCGGACGCATTGGTGATCGGCCCGCTGCGGATCGATCGCGCCGGCCACCGTGTGACGACCGACGGACAGGAGGTCGAGCTGACGCCAACGGAGTACAAGCTGCTGCTCACGCTTGCCGAGCGGCGCGGACGTGTGCAGGCACGGTCGCACCTGCTGGAGACGGTCTGGGAAGCAGCGCCCGACATCCAGACGCGCACCGTCGACATGCACGTGCAGCGCCTGCGCACGAAGCTCGGCGCTGCGGGCGCACTCATCGAAACGGTGCGCGGCTTCGGCTATCGCCTGAACGCGCCGCCTCGCTCGTCGGAGCGCTGATGCGGCTGGCGCAGCGGCTCCTTGCCGGGTCGCTGGCGCTGGTCGGCGTGCTGGTGTTTTTTGTCATCGTAATCGCCAGTGAACAGCTGCGCGACCGCCTGTACAATCAGACGGGCGACGAGCTGGAACGTGAGGCACGCGTCGTCGCCGCGCGGTGGACGAGCGCCGCGCGTTCCGACGCGCTTGCCGACTCGCTCGGTGCCATCCTCGGCCATCGCGTGACGCTCGTCGATTCGGCCGGGCACGTGCTTGGCGATTCGGATTTCGACCCGGCACAGCTCGGGGCGCTCGAGAATCACGCGACCCGTCCGGAGATCGTTGCGGCGCGGAGTGCCGGTGTCGGTCGGTCACAGCGTGCGAGCCCATCGCGCGGTGATGACGAGCTGTATGTCGCCGTCCGTGCGCCGTTAGGCATGGCGCGGGTCGCGGTCGGCACCACGATCGTCGATCGGATCGTTGCCGGCGCGAGACGGGATGTCCTCACCGCCGGGCTGGTCGCCGCGGCGGCAGCGTTGCTGTTCGCCTGGCTGTTCTCACGCAGCGTCTCCCGTCCGATCGCGGAACTGAGCGACGTTGCACGGGCGATTGCCGCCGGCGACTTGCGACGGAGACCGACGCTCGCCGCGCCGGGAGAAGTCGGTGATCTCGCCGGCGCGCTCCACCGGATGGCCGAGCAGCTGGCCGCACGGCTCGAGGCGCTCGAGCGCGACGACGCTTTGATGACGGCGCTCCTCGATTCGCTCGGCGAAGGCGTGATCGCGGTGGACGCGAACGGAACGGTGATACGTGTCAACGCCGGCGCGCACGCGTTGCTCGGCATCGCCGATCCGGCTCCCTTCCCCGCCGATCGCCTTCCGCGCGACCCGTCGCTCCGCGCCGCGCTGGCCGATGCGATCGCCGGCGAGGCGACCAACGACGTCGAATTGCGACTCGGCGGCCGCACGCTCCTGCTCGCGGCGCGCCCGCTGAGTGGTGGTGCGGGGGCAGTCCTCGCGCTCCTCGACCTCACACCAATTCGGCGACTCGAGACGATTCGGCGCGATTTCGTCGCGAACGTGTCGCACGAGTTGAAGACCCCGCTCACGGTGATCGGCGGATTCGCCGAAACCCTTGCTGACCACGACCCACCGGAGCCGCAACGCCGCCAGTTCATCGAGGCCATTCGTTCCGCCGCGCTCCGCATGCAGCGGCTGGTGGACGATCTGCTCGACCTGTCGCGAATCGAATCGGGCGGATGGCAGCCGCACATCGCTCAGGTCGACGTCCGGGCGCTGGTGACCGAGGCAGCGGCCGCAATCACCGATGCCGCACAGACAAAGGGGATCGTCGTCAACACTTCGATCGCAGCCGACGCGGCGATTGTGCCGGCCGATCCACTCGCCGTCAGGCAGGTGCTCAGCAACCTGACCGAGAACGCACTCCGCTACACCGCGGCGGGCTCGATCACCGTGTTCGCCCGTCGCGACGGAACCCGGATCGCGATCGGCGTGACTGACAGCGGCATCGGGATATCTGCCTCGCACCTGCCGCGCGTGTTCGAGCGGTTCTACCGCGCGGATCCGGCGCGGGCGCGTGAGGCCGGCGGAACGGGGCTCGGCCTGGCGATCGTCAAGCACCTGGTCGAGTCGCACGGCGGGCGAGTCGAGGCCACCAGCACGCCGGGCTTCGGCACGACCGTGACGGCTTGGTTTCCCAACGACGTTACGAGAGCGTGACACGACGAACGGGGAGTGGTTACACGTTCGACGCATCATCTACTGGCATCAGCGAAGCCAGGACGCGCTCCCTGGCGTCTTTCCCCCATCGCATTCTCGAAACCCCCCGATCAAATGATCCGACGTAACGTGAGCCGAACGATCTTGACGCTGATCGTCGCCACTGCACCGGCTGCGCTGGTCGCGCAACAGACCCCGGCCGCTCCGGCGCCGGCCCCAGCGCCCGCAGCAGCGACCGTCAGCCTTCCTGTCGAGTTCTCCGGCGTACTCTATCCCCAGTTCATCTACGGCGGGGCGAAGGGCAACGGCACCCGATCGGCAAACCAGTTCCAGCTCGAGCGAGCGTACCTCACGGCCAAGGCGAAGGTCGCTGATCGCACGAGCATTCGCCTCACCGCCGACGTCTATCGTCCAACCGGTACCAGCAGTTACACGCTGCGCGCGAAGTACGCGTTCGTACAGTATGACTATTGGCTCAACAACGAAGGCTTGCTGGGCGCCAACGGGCAGGTACGGCTCGGCATGCAGCAGACCGTCATCATCGATATGGAGGAGCAGTTCTGGCCGCGGTATGTAGCGAAGGCCGCGCTCGAGCGCGGCGGCTACTTCTCTTCGTCCGATCTCGGCGCATCGACGACGCTCTCCTTTGGCAGGGGGCTCGGTGAGCTGTTCGCCATGGTCGCCAACGGGCCCGGATACACCACCCCCGAGAACGACCGCTTCAAGGATTACTCGGCACGGCTGACGCTGACGCCCTTCGGCAGCACGCTGGCGCACGGCCTCGTCATTGCGCCATGGATCTACAAGGGCACGGTGGCGAGCCCGCTTCGCCCGAGCGAGGGTCGCAAGCATAACCGCGCCGGAATTTTTTCTGGCTACAAGGCGCCCGCGTTCATGGTTGGGGGCACGGTGGCCCGCGCGACGAACGAGAACGAGCGCGCCGTGCCTAACGGCATCGCGACCGATGACCGATCGGGCTCGCTGTTCAGTGTCTATGCGCACCTCAAGCCACTGGTGATGCTGAATCCGGCCGGGAACAAGTCGTGGGGGATCCTGCTCCGCGCCGATAACAGCACGGGCGACAATGGCTATGTCCCGAGCGGCGGCGACTTTCCGGTGGTCAAGGGACGGTTCCTCGTCGCCGGCTTGACGCACGACGTGAACAACCGCCTGTCCTGGTCGCTCGACTACCAGCAGCAGTCGCCTAACGGCGTGACGGCGCCAGCCCTCGATCTGCGCACCTACAACGTGCACGTTTCGGCAGCGTTCTAGACGCGGTCAGCTGGACGGGAACGAGGGACGGCCGGCAGCCTTGGCCGTCCCTCTCGCTTTCCTCGCGACGTCGATGTAACGCCTTGGTAACGTACCGCCGACGGCAGCAGTGGAACCACCCGGGATCGATAGACTTAGGGGTCGCTTCAAACCCATTCGCCTCCCGGAGACTCCAGTGAGACTCATCGCTCTCGCGTCCGCCGCCGCGCTTCTCGTGGCCTGCTCGTCCGACTCGCAGAAGGGTGCTGATGGCGCGAAGGGCGCCGTCGCGAGCAGCGGCTCAGTCGACCTGACCGGCGCCGGCGCGACCTTCCCGTATCCGCTCTACTCCAAGTGGTTCGCCGATTATGCGACGCGGACCGGCGTCAAGATCAATTATCAATCGATCGGGTCGGGCGGTGGGATCAGGCAGCTGAGCGAGCAGACCGTCGATTTTGGAGCGTCGGACAGCCCGATGAAGGACGACGAACTGGCGAAGGCGAAGGGGGGCCCGATCCTCCACTTCCCGATGGTGCTCGGTGCGGTCGCGCTGATCTACAACCTTCCCGATCTCAAGCAGCCGCTCAAGCTCGATGGGGCGACGCTCGCCGACATCTATCTCGGCACGATCAAGAAGTGGAATGACGGCCGGATCGCCAGCCTCAACGCCGGCGTCGCCCTGCCTAACGCGGACATCCTCGTCGTTCACCGCTCCGACGGAAGCGGCACGAGCTTCATCTTCACCGACTACCTCTCGGCGGTGAGTCCGGCTTGGAAGGGCGGGCCCGGCAAGGGGAAGGAAGTACAGTGGCCGACCGGGCTCGGCGCCAAGGGCAACGAGGGCGTCGCGGGCCAGGTTCGTCAAACCGTTGGCGCGATCGGCTACGCGGAGCTCGCATATGCGAAGCAGAACAACATCGCGACCGCGATGCTGAAGAATGCGGCGGGCGAGTTCGTTGCGCCGTCGGTCGCATCGGCGACTGCAGCGGCAGGCGCTGCGGCGGCGGCGCTACCGGCGAATACGGACTACCGTGTCTCGATCGTCAACGCGAAGGGCGCCGGCGTGTATCCGATCGCGTCCTTCACCTGGATTCTGGCCTACCAGAACCAACGCGATGCGGTCAAGGGCAAGAAGCTCGTCGATTTTCTCACTTGGGCGCTGACTGACGCGCAGTCGCAGGCGAGCACACTCGATTATGCGCCGATTCCCGCCGCGATGTCGAAGCAACTCGTCGAGCGACTCAAGTCGATCAAGGTGGGCGCCACGTCGTGACGTCGCCGGAGCGCGCGGTCCGTCCGCAAGCGCTCGAGGAATCTCCAGCCGGGCTGGCGTCCCGGCTGGAGAGTGCGGGCATTGGTGACCGCGTCTACCGGACCGCGATTACCGGGTTCGCGGCCTGTGTTCCGCTGCTGCTCGTCGTCATCGCCGTCGAGATCGGCATGGCGGCGTGGCCAGCGTTGCACAAATTCGGTTTTTCATTTCTCGTGTCGAGTGACTGGGATCCGGTCAATGGATCCTTCGGAGCGGCGCCGGCCCTGTACGGCACGATCGTCTCGGCAATTCTTGCGCTGGTGCTCGCAACGCCGTTGGCGATCGGCGTGGCGATTTACCTCTCCGAGTTCGCGCCAGCGTGGCTCCGCCAGCCTGTTTCGTTCCTCGTCGACCTGCTGGCCGCGGTGCCGAGCGTAGTCTACGGACTGTGGGGAATCTTCGTGCTGATTCCTCTGCTGCGGATGCACATCGTCCCGTTCCTCAAGGACACGATGCACCTTGGAGCGACGCCCCTGTTCTCGGGACCGAGTTACGGGCCGAGCATGCTGGCGGCGGGGATCATCCTGGCGATCATGATATTGCCGTACATCTCAGCCGTCGCCCGCGAAGTGCTGCTCGCCGTACCTCGGTCGCAGCGCGAAGCGGCGCTCGCCCTCGGCGCTACGCGCTGGGAGATGATCTGGGGGGCCGTGCTGCCCTACGCGCGCTCGGGGATCATCGGCGGCGTGATCCTCGGGCTCGGCCGCGCGTTAGGCGAGACGATGGCGGTGACGATGGTCATCGGCAACACGCACGAGATCTCGTCGTCGCTGCTCGCGCCGGGCTACACCATGGCGTCGCTGATCGCCAACCAGTTCAGCGAAGCGACCGGGGACCTTCACCTGTCGGCGCTGATGGCGGTTGGCTTCACGCTCTTCGTCGTCACGCTGGTCGTCAACGGCATCGCCCGCTGGCTCGTCTGGCGCGTCGGGCGACAGGACTGACGTGGCCGTTCCCCGTCCGACCTTCGTCGTTCCGCCGCGGCGCGAGCATCCCAGCGTGTCGCAGCGCGACTACGCCGCGCGCACGGTGCGCACGATGGGCCGCCGCAAGGTCGTCAATGCGATCATGGTCGCACTGACGTGGGGCTCGGCGCTGCTGGCGACGTTGCCGCTGCTCTTCATCCTTTTCTACCTGCTGAAGAAAGGCGCGTCGTCGCTGACCTTCGCCTTTTTTACGCAGATGCCGAAGCCGATCGGCGAGGCGGGGGGCGGGATGGCGAACGCGATCGTCGGGACGCTGATCCTCGTCGCGATCGCGATGGGCATCGGACTACCCGTCGGAATCGGCGCCGGCCTCTATCTCGCCGAACACCGCGCGACCAGGCTGGCCACCGTCGTTCGCTTTCTCTCTGACGTGCTGAACGGACTGCCGTCGATCGTCGTCGGAATTTTTGCCTGGCAGTTTCTCGTGCGGCCGGTCGGTCATTTTTCCGCGCTCGCTGGCGGGATTGCGCTGGCGACGATGATGATCCCGATGGTCACCCGGACCACCGAGGAGATGGTTCGCCTCGTTCCGACCTCGCTGCGCGAGGCGGCCCTCGCGTTAGGCTACACGCGCTGGCGGACGTCGCTGACCATTGTGCTGCGCACTGCCGCGGCGGGCATCGTGACCGGAGCGCTGGTCGCCGTCGCCAGGATCGCCGGCGAGACTGCCCCGCTGTTCTTCACCGC
>JBKJQR010000285.1:0-18820 GCA_046593895.1 Gemmatimonadaceae bacterium
TGCTCGGCGTCGCGGTACTCAACGACGGGTTTACCGTCGACTCGTTCGCGCGACCGTGGGCGGTCCGGCTGGACGCGCCGATCATCGGACGGATCATCACCGGTGAACTGGGACTGAGCGGCCTCTCGACGAAGACCGCGGTCGGCGGGCGGGAGCGCTTCCTGATTCCCGAAGCGCAGATCCAGCTGCAGCTGCCGTTAGGCCCATTCCGGCCGTATGTCGGCATCGGCGGCGGCTTCGTGCTCGGCCGTCAGCAGACGGGGGCCGCGCTCGAGGGGAACAGGTCGGTGGTGTCGTCCTCGCTCGGCCTCCGCACCTTCCTCGCCGGCGATCGCCTGACGTTGAACATCGAGGGGCGGGGACGGCAGTACGGCCGCGACGAACACTGGACGAGCGCCGAGTTCACGGCGGGGGTTGGAGTACGCTTTTAGCCATTAGCCGTTAGCCGTTAGCAAGGACGATAAGCGGTGCCGCGGTCGCTCAACGCTAACGGCTAATCGCTAAAGGCTGCAGTTCGCCTAACGTTGAAGCTCACTGGCGTCCGCGAGCACGGCATGCTCCACGTCCACCGGCAGCAGGTCGAGGTTCGCGCGGGGCGTCTGCGTCAGGCGGAGGGGCCAATGGGTGCCGTAGACGAAGCGGTCGGCGCCGATCGTCCGGAAGAGATGCGCAAGGTCGTCCTCCGGTGGGCCCCAGATCCAGGAAATGTCCCACCAGAGGCGCGCCCGCTCGACGGGGGTGAGGCCCCAGTGCACCTGCTCGATCAGCTCGCGTCCGGCGGCGGTGACGAGCACGCGCGTCGTCGTCGCTGAACGGACGAGGGCGCGGATGGTGGCGGCGTCGAGATCGCCAGCGACGTCGAGGTGGCTCCGTTGGCGGAGGTCCTCGAAGCGGACAGTTAGTAGCAATATGCTACCAATTTCGCCGCAGGCCGCGGCGAGGGCATGCAGCGCTGGGTTGCCCGCGGGCATCCCCCACTGGGGCGGGTAGGCGCGGATCGCGACCGCCCCCTGTTCGACGGCGTCACGCAGCGCTCGCTCCCAGCCCGGCCAATCGGGGCGGATGCAAGGCACCGGGTGAAGGATGCCGCTGTACGGCGCGAGCGCGGTGAAGAGCGCGGTATTTCCCGCGGCGGGGTCGCGGTAGAACGCCGACGGCAGGTGTCCAACCCAGGCGCCGCGCAGCGCTTCCCGCTCGAGCACGCGCACGAGAACGTCGGGGTCGGGATGCGGCAGGTAGCGGAACGGGTACGGCCCGATCAGCGCGTTGGTGTCCAATGGCCGCGCGGCGGCGGGCTTGCTGGCGGCGCTCATCGGCGCAACCCCGCGGTCGTGCGCTCGATCGATGGGAAGCTGCCCCCCGGGAAGATCCGCAGCGCGTTGCGCCAGCGGACGTCGCTCATCGCGGCCGAGTCGAGGCCGATCACCTCGAGTGCGCGGAGCTTGGCGAGGCCGGTCTCGATGGTGATGTCGCACCCCCAGAGAATGCGCTGCGGGCCGACAGCTTCCACGGCACCGTCGAGCATGCCGCGATCGACGCCACTGCCGGACAGGTCGAGGTACACGTTAGGCAGCTCGGCGACCGCGGCATAACTGTGGGTGTAGTCGCCGCCGCCGCCGATGTGGGCAAGGATGAACGACACGGCGGGATGCCGCGCGGCGAGCCGGCCGAGCTCGACGCCGTCCGAGGCTTCCTGCCCCGGCCAGTCGCGACGGCGGTGCTGCCAGATGTGATGGAGCAGCGGCAGCCGGTGCGCGGCGGCGAGCTCACAAATCGGGTCGAGCAATGGGTCGTCGGCGCGGCGGCTGGCGGCCAGTTTCACGCCAATCGCGCCAGCGCGCACGCCACGCTCGACCTCGGCGAGGGCGTGCGCAGTGTCGTTCGGATTGACCGCGACGTAGATGCGGACGCGGTCCCCTTCCCGCTGCTGCAGTGCGTACATCGCATCGTTACCGGCAGTGATGTCGGCCGGCGATGGGAAATATGTCGGCGAGGTGTGCCCCCAGGAGCCGAGGGTCGAGGCGACGTGCACCGAGATCCCGATCCGCTCGCCAGCGCGAAAGCGCGCCGCGTTAGGCGCCTCCCAGCCGGCGCGCCCGGTGCCGGCGTGGAGGAAGTGCGCATGCACGTCGATCAGCGGCTCGGGGCCGGCAAGCGGCGCGCGCGGCACCGCATCTGCCCTCTCCGCTGCGGGCATGGCGGTCAGCGACCCCGCTCCGCTTCGCGGATGGCGACGAGCGCCGCACTGGCCGCGGCTTCGATGTCGTCAATTGCCTCCTCGTGCGCGAGCGCGGCGAAGTTGTACGCACCGCGCTTGAACAACGCGCCGTTCACGACCGCGGCGCGCACGAAGCGCGTTTCGACCGCTGCATCTTCGAACTCGATGCGCCACATCTGATCGAGCCCGGAGATACGGATTCCGGGCAGTGCGCAGGCGACGATGGCGCGGTCGACCGCGCCACGCATCGCGGCGCCAATCGTCGCCAGCGACGCGCAGACATCTTCCTTCTCGTGCCAGTCGAGCACCGCATGCGTCGCCGCGAGGCCGACCGATTCGCCGGCGAGCGTCGAGGAGATCCAGGTGCGGCGCGCCGCGTCCATCACGTCGGCGCGACCGACGACCGCGGCGATCGGAAAGCCATTCGCCATTGCCTTCCCGAACACCGCGAGGTCGGGCTCGACGCCTGACGCTTCGCCGTAGCCGCCCGGTTTCAATCGAAACCCGGTTTTCATCTCGTCGAAGACGAGTACCGCGCCGGCTTCGGTTGCCAGCGCGCGGGCGCGGGCGATCCATTGCTCCGACGGCATCCGCTCGACGACCGGCTCGAGGACGATCGCGGCGAGTCGCGGACCGGCCGCGCTCACGGCCTGCTCGAGTGCGGCGACGTCGTCGAATGCGACGCGCACCACATCGGACCGGGCGCCGGCTGGAACTCCGGCGACGTCGCCCGCGCTCGCCCAGTCCTGCCAGCCAAAATATCCCGAGCAGACCACCACGTCGCGCGCAGTATACGTGCGGGCGATCCGGATCGCCGCGCTGACCGCCTCGGCGCCGGTCTTCATGAATCGCACCTGCTCGGCGCAGGGGATGAAGTCGCAGAGGCGCTCGGCGACCGATACCTCCAGCGCGTTAGGCATCCCGCCGACGTTGCCGAGCGACGCGGCCTGGATCACGGCGTTGGTGACGTGGGCGTCGGCGTAGCCGATAGCGACGCTGCCTAACGCCATGGTGCAGTCGACGACCTCGAGCTCGCCCTCGCCGTCGATCAGGAAGAGCGAGCAGCCGCGGGCGCGGGCATAATGTGTCGGCAGGGTGTCATCGAGCGGGGCATCCCCGTAGAGCGATTCCGGGCGCTTGCTCCCAGTCGAGCTGCCACCGGGGATCACGAGCGCGGCGCGGGCGCTCCACGGATCGCGATCGCCGCTCTCCTCCGGATCACCCTCGGGAACGCCCTCGACGTCGTCGGTCTCGTCGTCGGCATCGGCGGCGGTGCTGGCATCGGGCGCCGGTGCGGGCGCGTCGGTCTCGTCGCCGCGTGAGCGGCGGAACTTGTCCCAGATCATCGGGAGAAGAATCCTCGTGCGGCGGGTCGCGTCAAGGTTCGCGGGGAGATTGGGCGCCCTCGGCGTTGGTCGCGTCGGCGGGGGGTGCCTTCGGCGACGGCTTGCGCGGCGGAACGGGAATGCCGGCGCGCTCGAGGAAGCGAACTACTTCGATCGCCACCGCGCGCATGAGGAGGATCTCGCGCGCGTCGGGGGCGGCGCGGAAGGTCAGCGAGCGCAGCGACCGGATGATGTACTCGGGATACCGCGTCTTGAAGAACTCGATCGACGAGAGCGCACGTTCCGCGTCGGCGAAGAACATCTCGTATTCATCTTGCCGCGACGGGGGCGCGTCCTTGCGCGGCGGGCGCAGCGACCGCGTCGCGTCGGCCGCAGCGAGATGCAACTCGTAGAGCCCGACCAGCGCGGCCTGCGCGAGGTTCAGTGATGCGTGCTCGGTGGTCGGGATGGTGACCAGCAGGTGTGCCTGGTCGAGCGCTTCGTTAGGCAGCCCGGCATCTTCGCGCCCGAAGAGAATTGCCACCGGTCCGTCAGGTGCGTAGCCGAGCAACTCGACCGCGGCCTCGCGCGGGGCGAGGATCTTTCGCTTCGCGGCGCGGCGTCGCGCGGTGAAGCCGGCGACGCGCACGCAGTCGGCGAGCGCTGCCTCGAGGGTGTCGAAACGCTCGATCTGCTCGATGATGTCGAAGGTATCGTGCGCGATCCCCTCGAGGCGGTACGGATCGTACTCGCAGGGATTCACGAGGCGCAGTCGACGTGCGCCCATGTTCTTCATCGCGCGCACGGTGGCGGCGATGTTGATCGGGTTCTGCGGCTCGAACAGCACGACGCGGAGCGCATCGAGCGAAGTCTCGGTCATCGATCGATCACAATCGGAAGAAGCTTTGACGGGTCATCGCGATCGCCGCGAAGATACACCCATTCGCCGTCGCTGCCGCCGAGGACCAGCTGGCCGCGCCGGCGCTCGCGTCCAGGCGGGATCTCGTTGATCGTCACCCCGACCGCGATGGAATATGGCGCGGCGTCGCCCAGCGTGCGCAACGCGATCGCGATGCGCGCGGTCCAGCCGTCGGCATCGACAGTGGTCGCGACGTCGACGGCAAGCGGATCGCGGGTGAGCGCGCGAACGCGCGCGGCGCCGTCGGTGCCGGGACGAACGAGCCAGCGATGCATCGTGCCGCTGGTGTCGCGCAGCGAGAGCTGGAGTCCGGTCGTATTGACGTCCGGGTGCTCGTTGTCCATCGCGTTGCGCGCGTCGTCGGGAAGAATGAGCGACGGGCCAGTCTCGGCGATGACGCTGATGATCAGCGCGTCGCGGCTCGCGCTGATAACAATCTCGGCGACCGGCTGGCCTGCTTCGCTCCAGCTTTCCTCCGAGCGCCGGTAGTGCGCTTCACCGAGTGACAGTGCAAGCGCACTGCGAGCGGTGACGACAGGTGTGCGATCGTCGGGCGCTGGAGCCGCGCGTACAGTTACCGCCGACGTGAGTTGCGCGTGCGGATCGGAGACGCCGCGCACGACGGCGCCGCCAAGGTCGATCGAGCTCGATGCGTTGGCGGTGCGCAGCGCGATGCGCCAGGCGAGACCAGCGCCGGCATGTTCGTGGGTGGTACCATCGGCATGTTCGATGACGATCGACGCGTCGCGCATCGTGAGCGCGAGGATCGAACGACGGGGGGCGAGAATCGTAGTGAACGTTCCGTGGGCTGCGCTCGATTCGAGGATCACGAACGATCGCGGTGCGGCTCCCGGCGGACCGGGGGCAACGGCGCGCCAGATCCGCGTGCCAGCCGGCGCGGCGAGCCAGACGTCGGCGTGCGCGCCGTCATCCGCTTGGCGCGCGACGGCGCGAAGCGGCCATTCGGCGGGCGTCGCAACCTCGGCGCGCTCGACGCAATCGAAGCCATCATCGAGACCACCGGCGCCGCCTAACGTTTGAGGCTCCCAGTCGAGGGCGAGCGAGCCCAAGTCGAGGTGCAACGGTAGTGCGACGCGGTGACCAGCGCCGGCCACCCACGAGAGCTCGTCGATGGTGTAGTCGGTCATTGCGACAAGGCGTCGCTCGGCCTCGACGCCGTGACCGATCAGCGCCCGCGCCGCGACCCAGCCGGCCGCGCCGCGTTCGTCGAAGGCGAGCAGTCCACCGGGCGCGCGCGGCTGCGAGGCGCGATCGACGAGTGGCGCTGAATGGGCGAGGGTGCTGCGGTACCAGTGCAGCGAGCGATCGACGTACGAGCCGGTGCCGGGATCGTCGAGCCAACGCTCGGCGCCGTCGCAGACGACGATGTTCAAACGGTCGGGATGCCCATGCCCTCCCCCGCTCGCGCCGTAGTCCATCGCTGCGAACATTCGCCCGCCGTCGCGGCGGAAGACGGCGAGCCCCTGACTCTCGAGGAGCACCGAACGCGGCGACGCACCATCGAGTGCCGGCAGCACAGCGGGGGCGTGCAGCAGCGACCGCCACCCGAGATCGGCGCGACCGAGCGCACTCGCCGGGACATGGCGCTCGGCTTCGGCCGACGAGCGCGCGCGCCCGGTGTCGCGGCGCGGAATGTCAGCGTTGTAAATCGTCGCCAGCGCAGCGCGCAGCTCGAGGTCGTCGCGACGCGCGAGGCCGAGCTCACAGAGTTCGGCAAATCGCCACTGGCGGAGCGAGATCGCGTGCTGCGAATCGCGACGCGCGAGCATCGTCATGTCGGGGAGCGCAGTGCGAAATGGCAGCGCGAACCCGCGATCGAAGCGGTCGATGAGCGCGCCCTCGATCGCGATGCCCGCGCGTTCGGCCATCGTCACTCCGTACCAGAGTCCGCGATGCGCAAAGACATGATAGTTCTCGCCCTCGTACCAGCTGCCATCGGGGAGGAGCGCCGTGTCGAGGAGGAAGCGCGGCCCGCTGCCGCCTAACGCGACGTGCTCAGCGCGGTTGCGGTCGCCGACCAGCAGTGCCGCGGCGAGGAGGGCGGCGCTGTTCCACGCCTGTCGGTTGGAGGTGCCCTCGTCGTAGCTCGCGATGAGCGACGCCGCCGGCTCGACGATGCGATCTCGCGCATCGCCGAGTATCGCGTGCGCGACGCCGGCCCCCTCGAGCAGGTCGATCGCGACGCAGAGCTGCAGCAGCCAGATCGACTCGAGGTAGGTACTGAAGAACACGCGCGAGGGCCCGAGCACATTGTCGCGGTTCGGATAGTCGAGATACCGTTCAGCGTATTCCGCGAGGATGGCGAGCGCGAGGTCGCGATGGCGATCGTCGCCGCGGAGGCTGAACAGCGTCGCCGCGTGCACCGAACGCTCGGCGAGCCAGAGCTGGTGCCACATCAGCCAGTAGCGATAGTGATCCGCACCGCTGAACTGCATCTCGCACCGCGGACAGCGGTGCGCGTCCGGCGACCACGGGTCGTAGTCGAGCGCGGTGCCGTCCGCCGGACATCGTCCACCGGTGCGGCTGAGTCGTGCCTTCTCGCGCGGTATGTCGAGCCTGACGTTGAGCAGCCGCTCGAGGTCGGCGGCGAGCGAGTCGGCGAGTGGCGCGAGCGCGCCGTTGGCAACGGCCTGGCGAGCGATGCGCTCGGCGGCGGTGAGAATGAGTGTCACGGCGCGCGCGCGCCGTCGGTGGTCCAGCGCGCGACGGTCGGGAGCTCGCCGCGGAGGTCCATCGTCACATGGGTCAGGCGACGCGAGACACCCTGGACGCCCGCGGAGTGGTAGATCCACGCTGCTGGCGTCTCATAATCGAGTTCGCGTTGGACATCACGCCACGCGCTGCGTAGTGACGCGGGATCGCTGGCGCGACGCACGCCCGCGAATAACGCGTCGAGTCGCGTCGAGTGAAAATCCGCGTAGTCGAGCGCGCCGCCCCGGAGCGATCCGTCGTACATCGCGGCGATGTGCGACAGCGCGAGATCGCCGGGGACGCCGGTGAGCAACATGTCGAAGCGTCGCGGCGTCGCACGGGCGCGGACGAGAAAAGCCCCGAGCTCGAGCTGCCGGATCGCGACCGTGATCCCCCGCGCCGCGAGGTCATCCTGAATCAACTGCTCGGCGATGTTGTCGCCGCTGCCGACGGTGAGCAACTCGAGCGAAAGCGGCGCCCTGCCTGGACGCGCGCGGAGGCGATCGGCACGGCGCGCGTAGCCCGCCGCGTCGAGGAGGGAATCGGCGCGGACGGTGTCGTGCGTCGGTACGCTGGATGCGATGGCGAACGGGCTCGCGTCAGGCACGGGACCGTGAGCTGGCGTCGCGAAGCCGCCGAGTGCCGCGGCGACGATGCGCGGGCGATCGATCGCGAGAGCGATCGCCGCGCGGACGCGCCGGTCGCCTAACGCTGCGATCGCCGGGTTGAAGATGAGCCCGACCGACGCGATGTTCGGATAGCGGACGAGCCGGAGCGTCGGGTCGCTCGCAACGAGCGCGGCCATCGTCGGCGCGATGCCGGCCATGTCGAGATCGCCGCTGACGAGGCCGGCCATCTTGGTGGCCGGTTCGTCGACGATCGCGACCACCAGCCGCCGCAGCGCCGGCGGCCCGCCGAGCGACGCGGGGAAATCCTCGTTCCGCTCAAAGACCCAGCGCTGGCCGGGCACACGCTCGATGAAGCGAAAAGGTCCGTTCCCGACGGGCGCCGTCGAGAAGGCGGCGCCCCGCATGCCCTCGCGCGGCACGCCGGCGAGCAGGTGCGCTGGCACGATCGGCAGTTCGCAGAGGACGTTAGGCAGCAAGGGCTGCGGCGTGGCGAAATGGAGGACGAGCGTCGTATCGTCTCGCGCGACCGCAGACTCGAGCGAGGTCAGTTCACTCGCGCGGGGCGAGCCGGTGCGCGGGTCGCGGGCGGCGTCGAGCGTGAAGACCGCGTCGCGCGCCGTGGTCGGCACGCCATCGTGCCATCGCAGGTCGCCGACGAGGGTCATGGTCAGCGTCGTGCGATCGCTGCTCCAGCTCCAGCGCCGCGCCAGGTAGGGAACGGGCACCAGCGTCGAGTCATAGCGGGCGAGCGTGGTGAAGAGCACGTACCGCTGGATCTGGCGGGCGATCGGATGAATCGTGACCAGCGGATTCGCCGACTCGAGGTCGGCGCCCGATGCAATCACCGCTGTTCCGTCGCGCGACGCCGCGGCGCCACAAGCGCCCAGTGCGAGCAGCGCACAGGCACGTGCGAGCCGCGGCCACGCGGTTGACGGAGTGCGTGCGGCGCGCATTATCCCTCCGTGCGCTCCCTGCTTCGACATCTCGCGGCTGCCGTGCTGCTGCTCTGGCTCGTGGTCACGGTGGTGTTCGTGCTCGCGCGCTCGGCGCCTGGGGATCCGGTGTTGCTGATCGTGTCGCCGGCGGCGAGCGCGACCGAGATCGCCAGCGCGCGCACTCGTCTCGGGCTCGATGCGCCGATCGCGGTGCAATATGCACGCTGGACGCGGGGCGTGCTGCGTGGCGATCTCGGGACGAGTATCGCCAGCGGGCGCCCGGTGCGCAGCGTGCTCGCCGATGCGCTGCCAGTGTCGCTCTACCTCGGCGGTGTCTCGCTGTTCCTCTCGTTCGCGATCGGCATCGCGATCGGCGCGGTGCAGGCGCGACGAGTCGGGTCGCGAACCGACCTCGCCATCACCATGGGCACGACCGCGGTGGCCGCCGCGCCGGCGTTCTGGCTCGCACTGGGCGCGATCGCGCTGTTCACCTACGGCGCGGCCCGGCTGGGATTCCCCGCCGCGCTCCGCCTGCCCGCGTTCGGGCTCCACACGCCGGCTGGTGCACCGTCAGGCGCACAATGGCTGCTCGACCTGCTGCGGCATTCCGTGCTCCCGTTAGGCGTGCTGACGGCGATCGGCGCGGCGGGCATCGCGCGCTATGCGCGCTCCGCGCTGCTCGACGTCGTCGGACTCGATGCGGTCCGCGCGGCGCGTGGGCGCGGTCTCGGCGGCATGCGACTCGCCGCCCACGTGCTTCGCATCGCGGCGCCGGGACTGATGGTACTCTTCGCCCTCGCCCTGCCGGGGACGATTGCCGGATCGGTGTTCGTCGAGAGCGTGTTCGCCTGGCCGGGGATGGGCCGCGCGATGACCGTCGCCATTCTCGGCCGCGACATTCCCGTGGTGCTCGGCGCGACGATCATCTACGCCGCTGCGGTGATCGCGTCGAACCTGGTCGCCGACCTCGCGCAGCCGCTCGTCGACCCGCGAGTCCGCGAGGTCTCGGCATGAGGGCGGCGCGACGTTCGACGTACATGGCGACGCTCGTCGTGGTCGTCATCGCGATCGCGACACTCGGCGCGCCGCTGTTCGGTGCCCGTGCACCGGCGGCGATCGGTGACGTGATCGGCGGGCGGTTGCTCGCACCCTTCGCCCGCGATCCGGCCGGCGCATTGCACCTGTTCGGTACCGACCGCCTCGGCCGCGACCTGCTCGCGCGGACGCTGCTCGCCGGCCGCATCTCGCTCACGGTCGGGATCGCCGGGGCGCTGCTCGCCGGAGCGTTAGGCAGTGGCGTTGGCGCACTCGCGGGCTGGCGGCGTGGCGCAATCGATCGCCTGCTGATGGCGCTCACCGACGCGCTGCTGGCGATTCCCCGCCTCGTTCTCCTCCTGCTCTGCGTCGCGCTCTGGGACCCGAGCCTGCGCACGGTGGTGATCGTGCTCGCGGCAACCGGGTGGATGGGGACCGCCCGCCTGACACGGGCCGAGGTGATCGCGGCGCGTGGTCGCCCGTACGTGGACGCCGCCCGGGCGCTCGGGGCACATTCGAACCGCACGCTCTGGCGCCACGTCCTGCCTAACGCGCTCGGCCCGGCGCTCGTGGCGACGACGATGGGCGTCGGGAGCGCGATCATGCTCGAAGCGGGGCTGTCCTTTCTCGGTCTCGGCGTGCAGCCGCCGGCGGCAAGCTGGGGAAACATGATCGCCGCCGGCCGCGATGTCGTCGTCAGCGCGCCGTGGGTGTCACTGGTGCCGGGACTCGCTGTCGTGATCGTGACGATGTGCTCGACTGTCATCGGCGACGCACTGCGTGACCGGTTGGCGGGCCGGCGGGGCGTCGCGCCCTAGCGCACGAGGATCGTCACGATGTCGTGCGGGGCGGCGCTGAACTGCACGACGTCGGCGCGAGGCTGGAGCGGAAGTCCAAGCGTTTCGTCAAGCCGGCTGAGTACGGCGTGAGTCACCGGACGTTCGAAGCGCCAGACACCGTTCACCGTCACGTCGAGCAGGTTCACGCAGCGCACGACGGTCCATCCCGGCTGTTCGGCAGGCTTGCAGCACGAGAAGGCGAGCCCGTCGCCAATCAGCTCGACGCCGCGCGTCGACGCCGGCACACCAAGCGCCGAGCGAAGCGTTGCGCCGCGCAGCGGAACGAGCACATCATCGGCAGCCGATTCGATCTCGGCGATCGTCGCGTTCGTGCGCCGATCGTGGAGGAGCAGCGCGAAGCGCGCGGTGAACGCGCCGAGTGATTGCGCGGCCGGAGTCGGTGCCGGCCAGCCGGCGTGGCCGGGCCGTTCGGGGAGATCGTCGCGCGACAGCTCACCGACCGCGCGCAGCAGGGTGATGGCGATCCGGCCATCGGGCCGCGTCTCGTATTCGGCGAGGCCATCCGAGAAGAGTGTCGCGCCGGTGTCGGCTCTGAAGAGCGAGACATGACGGTGCAGCGGCGCGGTCGGCGGCGGCGTCTCGGCGATGCGGTCCATCTCCGGCACGACGAGCGCCGTGCGGTGCAGCGGTCCGAACGCGGCGTCGGCCCAGCTTTCGCCCTGTTCGATGCCGGTTGCGACGACGAGGCGTAATCGATGATCGCAGCTTCGATTCAACCCGCGCACCGTTAGGCGGACGAACCGCGCCCCGGCATCGAGTGACACGGTCACCACCGCGTCGGCGATACCGGGCAAACGGTAGTCGATCGCGACGCTGGCGCGGAGCGGACCGCTCGCGGTGACGCGCGGATTGGACGCGCGCATCTCGCGCGTGGCCCCGCGAAGCGACGGCGTGTAGAGGTCACCGCGGTCGGTCTTGTCACCGAGTCCGATCAGTGACTCGACGGCGCGCCCGGTGCGGCGGTCGTGGAGCGTCAGGCGGCCATCGCCATCCCACTCGACGTGAACGAGTCCGTTGTCGATGAAGTCGTCGCCGGCGACGGCGGGAACGACATCGTCAGGCAGCGACGCTCGTCCGGCACTGCCCGCCGAGAGCGGGAGTGAGCGCGTGCCGTACGCGGCGACTTCATCGACCCAGACCAGCGCGCGCGACGCGACGACGCGGTCGGCGTCGGGGTAGTGACGCGGACTCTCGGTGAGGTCGGTCGCCAGCGAGGCGGCGAGCAGCTGCAGCGGCGCGGGGTGAAAGCGATCGCGCAGCGTGAACGGCGCGCCGAGCGCCGCCCGGTCGTTGCGCGCGGCGCGTGCCGTCTCGCGCGCGATGCGCCGCGAGCCTAGCCCGACGCTAACGTCGCGAACGAACGTCGCGACGCGCACCTCGGCGACGCCGCGGCGCGGACGCGCGGCTGAGTTGCGGACGACGACGACCGGCGTCCATTCGGCGCGCCGCTCGCGCGCGCTCCCCGGGTCGTGACCGATGACGTCGAAAAGCGCGTCGTCGCGCAGGCCACGCCCCTGCGCGAGTGCGTCGGCGAGGCGCGCATCGACGGCGCGGGCGACGGCGTCAATCGAGCAGCCGCAGAGCGAATCGTGCGGATGACACTCGAGCAGCGCGCGCCACGCGCTGCGGAGGAGCGCGACGCGATCGCTGCCCCCAGCGCGCGCGGCGAGCGCGACCCATGGCTCGGCGTCGCGGACGAGCAGGCGTTCGACCGCCGCGTTTCGCCGCTTCTGCGCGGCGCGGCTGGCAAGGGTGCCCTGCAGGGCCCACGTGTAGCCGTACGAGTCGCGCAGCTCGCCACTGACCTCGGGCAGCCGGCGATTGCGTGCGCGATCGCTGAGCGCGGCGCCGAAGGTGGCGAGCGATGCACGGTGCACTGTGTCGTCGCCGGCGGCAGTGGCCAGCGCGTCGATCGCTTCGCGGTGCAGGCGCTGGCGCGCGTGGTGGTCCGCACCGTTGGTGAGGAGAACGAGGCGCAACGTTGCCCGCGGCGAGAGCACGGAGCGGAGGCGCGTCCATCGCTCGCGGGCACCGCGTTCCGACGCGGGCAGCGTCGAGCCGAGCTCGTAGCCGTCAGGTGCGAGGTGATAGAGGACCGCAGTCGCGCCGTTAGGCGCGCGCCAGTTGACGGTGTCTCCATCGGGCCAGCGGCGCCCACCGTAGCCACGCCAGAGCACGATGACCGCGGCGCCGAAGCCGGTGGCGATCGCCGGGAGCGCCGCCGGGTGCCCGAAGGAATCCGGGCAATAGAGCACCGGCGGAGACGACCCGCCTAACGCTTGCAGCGTGCGCCGGCCGGCAAGCAGGTTGCGCACGAGCGCTTCCCCCGCTGGAATGAGCTCGTCGGGAAGCACGTACCAGGGCCCCGCCTCGAGCCGATGCTCGCGCAGCAGCGCGGCCAGCGCCTCGCGACGCTCCGGGCGAACGGCGAGATAATCGTCGAGCACAATCGCCTGGCCGTCGAGGAGAAAACTCTCGCGCGATGGCGGCGGGTCGTCGATCAGTTCGTCGACGAGGGCGACGAGGCGCTGGCGGAAGCGCCCCGCCGGATGGTACCACTCCCGATCCCAGTGCGTGTGGGAGACGACGTAAACGTCGAGCGGACTGGAGTCAGGCATGGTTGCACGAAGCGGGGGGCGATCGCCAGCAGCGACCGCCCCCCGCTTCGTTCATCACGTCAGACGGGTCGCCGTCCGGTGATGACACGGACGAGTACCACGACCACCGCGATGACGAGGAGCAGGTGAATCAGTCCACCGCCAACGTGAACGACGAAGAAGCCAAGCAACCACAGGATGAGCAGAATTACCGCGAGCGTCCAGAGCATGGTCAATTCCTCGATAATACCGGTGAGGTAGTACGCGTCCTGTTCTGGTCTTCGGCAACAGTCATACCGGCGCGGTTGGCAGGACGCGTCAACCGACCGCTGCGATCGTCACTTGGGCCGTTCGCTGGACCGCGCTTCGCCCGGTCCGCGCCGCCGCTCCTGGTGGTGCTCCTGCAGGTGATGCGCGGCTTGGCGTCCGAGCAGGATACGCGCCGCGCGCACATCATGTCCGACATCGATGAGCAGGATCGCGAGATCGCCGACGCCCCAGAGCAATCCGGCGAGCACGATCAACTTGCTTCCCTCGGCGAGCAGCGTCGGGAGCGCGATGCTGCCCTGCGAATAAAACCCGGTGATCACCTCGGCGATCAGCAGCAGCACGAGGATGATCGCCATCATCCGGAACAGCTTCGAGAGGTAGCGCAGTCCGATGTAGGGCTCGATGTCCGACGAGCGCACGGTGAACAATCCTTCCGGAAGCGCGCGCCGCGGCGCGCTCGCCGCCACCGGGGGCTCGGCGCCGTCGATCGCCGGCGAGCCGCAGTGCGGGCACGGCTTCGAGAGGTCGTCGCGCGCTGACTGACAGACGGGACACATCTGTTCCGGCGCGTTCGCAGCGGGTGTGGTCGTACTCTGTTCGTCTGCCATGTCAGTCGTCTCCGGTTCCGACCCAGCGGGCGCGAAAGCCGCGCGTGTCAATATGAATGAAAGGACCGTGCCCACCCGACGCGACGTACACGCCGGCACCGCCAACGAGTTCGGGGTGCTCGCGCTCGACGCGATCGACCGCGGCGAGAATGACCTGCGCGTCGCGGATGTTGACGCGCCGATCGTGATTGAGATCGTCCATCACGCCATTGCCATCGTTGTCGATGAAGATATCCGCGGCGTCGCCGTACATGTGCCGGCTGAGCGCGGCCCGCCCGCTGGGGTTCCCGCCGGACACGTTGTACCGCGGCGTACGAAATCCGCTGAGGACACGGACGCCGGCCGTGTTGTAGCCCCGTGACGCGAGGTCGGAGAGCACCAGCTCGAGTTTGTCGACGAGCTTCAACTCGAGCACGATGTACTTCGGCCATGAGTCGGACTGGTCGTGGGTAAGGAAGTCGCGCAGCCGGAAATGTTCGGAGACGTAGACATCCTGGTTGCGCCGCGTTACCTCGATGAAGCCGGAGGGAATCGTGTAGCCGCGACGGACGCGACCTTTCTCCCCGGGCCAGCTTCCGATGTAGTACAGCCCGATGCGGCCGCGCTGTTTCTCGCTGAACGGACGGACCGTTATGACGCTGAAGTCGGTGACTGGCTTGAGTGCGGCACCGACTTTCACGGCGAGTCCCCAGATGCCAGGGCGGGACGGTGCGGTGGTGGTGCCGGTGTCGGCGGGTAGCGTCGCCACGCGAAGCTCGGCGGCCGAGCTGTCGGCGGACAGCTCGCGCGCGGTATCCACCGCCTGGCCCGGCTGCGACACGCGCGCGCGGAGCTTGCCGCTCGATCCGCGCAGCGGCGTCAGCGCAGAGAGCATCGCATCGGTGATGTAGGCGGTGGTCGCCGCGTTCGGGTCGGTGAGCGCGACCGAGATCGAGGCGGTCGCGTCGATCGCATCGTCTCCGGCGCGCGACATCGCGATCGACCATGTCCACCCGGTCGCGAACAGCAGCAGCACGACCCCGGCGACGACGTCGAAGATGCGTTCCGTCCGCGCGCCGATCCCGGCGCGATGCCAGCGGCTCTTCGCCGGCGCGGGGAGCGCGAAGGCAATTTCGGCGGTGTGCAGGATTGCGTGACTGGCCCAGGCGACAGCTTCCTCGACCGCTTCGATCGCGCCGGTGTGGTGCGGTGCCTGGCCTGGCTGATCGTTCGCGGTCACGCCGTTTGGCAGCGGATCGAGGAAACCAGCGCGGTCTGTGCGCCGGCTCGCGGCCGGGGCCCGTTGACCGCGGCTCTCCATCCGTCGAAGTTCAGGGGCTGTCTCGCCGCACGTTCGACCAACCTCACACGCATCACATGGACTCCCTGATCGACCTGTTGCATCGCCTGCGCGACCTGCGCGGCCTCGTCCAGTGGGCCGGCTACTTCGGGCTGACTGCGATCGTCTTCGCCGAGACGGGACTGCTGGTTGGATTCTTTCTGCCCGGCGATTCGCTGCTCGTGACGGCCGGCCTTCTCGCGTCGCAACCAGGGTTCGGGCTGAACGTGTACCTGCTCGGACTCATACTATCGATCGCCGCAATCATCGGCGATAGCGTGGGCTACGCGATCGGGCGATCGACCGGGCCGCGGATCTTCACCCGGGAGAACTCGGTGCTGTTCAACCGGAAACATCTCCAACGGGCCCACGCGTTCTACGAGAAGCACGGCGGCAAGACGATCATCATCGCTCGTTTCATGCCGATCGTACGCACCTTTGCGCCGGTCGTCGCCGGTGTCGCCGACATGCAGTACCGCACATTCATCGCCTACAACGTGATCGGCGGCCTTGCATGGGTATGGAGCATGCTCTTCATCGGTTACTTCCTCGGGCGGCTGGTGCCGGGTATCGACCAGCATATCGAGCCAGTGATCCTCGTGGTGATTTTCCTGTCGATTTTGCCGGGGATCATCTCCTGGGTCCGTGAGCGTTCGAAGATCAATGCACCGCCCGAAGTTCCGCTGTAGGAGAGCCGTTAGCCATTAGCCGTTAGGGATGAGCAACGGCGTCGACGTGTCGTCGTTCCTCCCCGCTAAGGGCTAAAGGCTAACGGCCGAAGAACGTACCATCAAAAACGGAGCACAAGAAAATGGCTTTCACACTACCTCCCCTCCCCTACGACTTCGCCGCGCTCGAGCCGCACATCGACGCGAAGACGATGGAAATCCATCACGGGAAGCATCATCAGGCGTACGTGAACAACCTCAACGCGGCCGTCGAGAAGGCGCCCGAGTTGCAGGGGAAGTCGATCGAGGAGCTGCTCAAGGGCGTCAACAGCGCGCCGGAGGCGGTGCGCGCCGCAGTGCGCAACAACGGTGGCGGGCACTGGAACCATTCGTTCTTCTGGACGATCATGGCGCCGAAGGCCGGCGGTGAGCCGAGCGGACCGTTAGGCGACGCGATCAAGGCGTCGTTCGGTGGCTTCGACAAGTTTAAGGAGCAGTTTGCCGCGGCGGCCGCGGGCCGTTTCGGCTCCGGCTGGGCATGGCTGCTCAACGACGCCGGCAAGCTCTCGATCTCGAGCACGCCGAACCAGGACAACCCGCTGATGGAAGGCAAGTCGCCGGCGAGCGTCCTCCTCGGCCTCGATGTCTGGGAGCACGCCTACTACCTGAAGTACCAGAACCGCCGGCCGGATTACGTCACGGCCTGGTGGAACACCGTGAACTGGAGCGCTGTCGGCAAGCGATTCAAGTAAGTCGCGCCGAACGTCCCCCGCTGTTTGTCGGCTATTAGCCATTAGCCGTTAGCGTTGAGCGACTGCGGTTAACGCCGTGGCTCAACGCTAATGGCTAAAAGCTAACAGCTGCAGTTGTAGTTATTCAGCCGCCTCGAGATACGTGTACCCCTCGAGCCCCGCGACGTAATCGGCGATGAAGGTGTTCGCCTCGCTGCGCGTGATTCCCTTCGCGTTCGACACCTTGCGGCGAAACGTGGCCAGCAGGTCGCTCGCGCGAAACTGGACGTAGTTCAGCACCTCGGTGACGGTGTCGCCGTGCACGAGCTCATTCAGCTCGTAGCCCCCGTCGCGCAGCCGCACGTGCACCGCGTTCGTGTCGCCGAACAGGTTGTGCAGGTCGCCGAGTATTTCCTGGTACGCCCCGGTGAGGAAGATGCCGAGGATGTAGGGATCGTTCTCGTCGAAGGTGTGCAGCTCGAGACTTGGCTGCCCGTTCTTGTCGCCGACGAAGCGATCGATCTTGCCGTCGCTGTCGCACGTGACGTCCTGCAGGGTGCCGCGACGCGTCGGCTCCTCGTCCAGCCGGTGAATCGGCATGATCGGGAAGAGCTGGTCGATCGCCCAGCTGTCAGGCAGCGACTGGAAGAGCGAAAAATTGCAGAAGTACCGGTCGACGAGCGCCGCGTCGAGATCCGTCACGATGTCCTCGTACTCGTCGCGATCGCGCTCGGCGATCGCCGAGATGGCGTGGATCGTGGCCGAGTAGAGCTGCTCGCCTAACGCTCGCCCGCGAAGCGTGAGGACGCCGCTGTTGAACAGCTGCTGCAGGCGCTCCTTGTCGAACGTCGCGTCGTGATAGGTCTCGCGCACCTTGCGCACCGACAGCTTCTTCTTCGTCAGTGTCTGCTGGTCGGCGAGCATCTCGTGGAGCAACTGGTGGTCGTCATCGGTGATCATCGGCACCGCCGGCTCGGCGCCACCCTCGACGTCGATCACCTTGAGGAGGAGCAGCGCGTGGTGCGCGGTCAGCGCGCGCCCGGACTCGCTGATGATGTGCGGCATCGGCAACTCGAGCTCTGTGCACGAGTCGGCGAAGGTGTAGATGACGTCGTTCGCGTACTCCTGCAGCGAATAGTTGACCGACGAGACCGACGTCGAGTTGGTCCCGTCGTAGTCCACGCCGAGTCCACCGCCGACGTCGACGTGGGTGATGTTCACCCCCATGCCCCGCAGCTCGGCGTAGAAGCGCGCGATCTCCTGCAGCCCGTGCTTGATGTAGCGGATGTCGGTGATCTGGCTGCCCAGATGGAAGTGGATCAGGCGGAGGACATCGAGCCTGCCTAACGCTGCCAACTTGTCGATCGCCCGTACGAGGTCGGCGGCGTTGAGCCCGAACTTCGACTTCTCACCGCCACTCTGCGCCCAGCGGCCGAACCCCGCCGACGCGAGCTTGATGCGGATGCCGGCCGTCGGCTCGACGCCCAGTTCGTCGGCGACCCGGAGGAGCGTGTCGATCTCGTGGATCTGCTCGATGACGATGAACACCTGATGCCCGAGCTTCTGCCCCATCAGGGCGAGGCGCATGAACTCCTCGTCCTTATAGCCATTGCAGACGATGAGGTGCTCGGTGGTGTCAGCGAGAGCGAGCACCGCCTGCAGCTCGGGCTTGCTCCCGCATTCGAGGCCGACGCCATGCGCCTTGCCGTACTCGACGATTTCCTCGACGACGTGGCGCTGCTGGTTGACCTTGATCGGGTAGACGGTGGTATAGCCGCCCTTGTACGAATACTCCTCGATCGCGCGGATGAATCGCTCACTCAGCGACTCGATGCGCGACCGCAGGATGTCGGAGAAGCGGACGAGCACCGGGAGCTGCACGCCCTGCTGCTCGAGGTCCGTGGCCAGCTCGTGCAGGTCGACCTCGCGCGAATCATCGTTGCGGTCGGGGCGCACGACGACGTGTCCCTTCGCGTTGATGTCAAAGAATCCCGC
>JBKJQR010000257.1:0-7883 GCA_046593895.1 Gemmatimonadaceae bacterium
CCAGAGCCAGCGGCGCCTGCAGGAGCTCGGCGGATCGCTCGAGCAGCGCGCGTCAGAAGGGCCGTCTCCGACCGTCGCCCAGCCGGCGGCGCCAGCGATCCAGCAGCCGGCAGCGCCGGCGGCAGTGGTTCCGTCGAGCAGTCAGGCGCCCGCCACCAGTTCAGCGGCGGCCGGCGCGAACAATTCGACGATTCCCGCCGGCTCGGCCGCGCTGCCTAACGCTGCGGCAGCGGCGCCGGTCGCCGCCACGCCGGCCGGTCCGGGCCCGAACCAGCTCTTCCAGCTCTCACTGGATCAGCTGCGACGCGGTAGCGCCGGTGTCGCGCGGTCAGGCTTCCAGGACCTCCTTCGCCAGTATCCGAATTCCGACGTCGCGCCCGAAGCGCAGTTCTACATCGCGCAATCGTTCGAGACGGAAGGAAGCGTTGCCGCGGCCGACTCCGCCTACGCGCTCGTGGTCTCGCGCTACCCGCAGTCGTCGCGCGCGCCGTCGGCGCTCTACAAGCGCGCGCTCGCGCTGCAGGCGCAGGGGAAGGTGCAGGCTGCTCGTGGCGCGCTCGATCAGGTCATTCGCCAATACCCGCGCTCTGACGAGGCGGTACTCGCGCGCGATCGACTCCGGACGCTGAAGTAGCGCAGTGGAGGCTCGCAGCGGCTCAGACATGCCGTTCCTCGATCATCTCGAGGAACTGCGGTGGCGCATTCTCTGGTCGCTTCTCGGCCTGGTGATCGGGGTCGTCGTCGCGTTCTTCATCGTGGTCAAGCTCGACCTGCTGAACGTGCTGCAGCACCCGATCGCTCCACTGCTCGGCGGACACAAGCTGGTCTACACGCACCCGGGCGACCCATTCAGCATCGTGATGAGCGCGTCGATGTGGCTGGGCATCGTCTTCGCGTTTCCAGTGATCGGGTACAACATCTGGTCGTTCGTTGCGCCCGCGCTGTACTCGCACGAAAAGAAAGTCGTCCTTCCGATCCTCATCGGCGCGGTGCTGCTGTTTCTCTCCGGTGCGGCGATGGCGTATTTCGTCGTCATCCCGCTCACGCTCGATTTCCTGCTGACCTTTCAGACGGCGTCGCTCGACCCGATGATCACGGTGCAGGAGTACTTCGGCTTCGTGATCTCGCTCGTCGTATCGTTCGGTCTCGCCTTCGAGTTGCCGATCGCAGTCGTGCTGCTGACGATGCTCGGCCTCGTGACGCCCTCGTTCCTCCAGAAATTCCGGCGGCATGCCGCTGTAGTGTGCGTGCTGATCGGCGCATTCCTGTCGCCCGGTGACGCTGTCACGTCGACCATTGCGATGGCGGTGCCGCTCTACATCCTGTACGAGATGAGCGTCTTTCTCTCCTACTTCGTGAAGCGAAAGCGCGACAAGCGAATCGCCGCGAAAGAAGCCGCCGAAGCCGCCGAGGCGGCCGCTACGGCGACAGAGGGCGTGTGAGGTTCTGGCGGCGAGGAACGTTCCTCGCGGCTGTGTTGTTTGCGGCGCTGCCCGCGCCCAGTATCGCGCAGGGGCGCCCACCGTATCGCCCGCCGAACCGTCCCGTCTCCACCCCGCGCGACGCGGCGCGCCGCGCCCCGGAGGACAGCGCGCGGATCGGCGCCGATACCACGGCCAAGCGCGACCTGGTCAAATGGGTCGAGGAAGATTCGGTCACTCGCGCACTCCTCGCGCGCGACAGCATCACCGCCACGCGCTACCAGGGCGACGAGGTGGTGTTCCAGGCGAACGGCCGCCAGATCATCCTCAACGGACACGCCGCCGTCCAGCGCGACCAGAGCATCATCGTCTCCGACACGATCCTCTACAACGACTCGACCAAGGTCGTGCTCGCGTTAGGCGACACCGCAATCCTCCGCGACCCGGCGCAGGGACCCGCCGACGTGGTCGCGCTCGGCCGCATTGCCTACGACATCCAGAATCGGCGCGGCGCGGTGACCAACGTCTCGACGTCGGTCGAGAGCGGACAGACCTGGTTCCTCAGCGCGCGCCGTTCGTACTTCCAGGGCGACAGCAGCGCGACGGCCGAGCAGAAGTTCTTCGCGCGCAACGGCACGATCACGAGCTGCAGCGATCCGCATCCCGACTACTACTTCAAGGCGAAGGAGATAAAGCTCATTCAGGGCAAGATTCTCGTCGCGCGGCCGGCGATCCTCTACATCGAAGACGTGCCAGTCGCCTGGCTCCCCTTCATGTTCGACAATCTCGCGCACGGAACGAAGAGCGGAATCATCCCGCCGCGGGTCGGAGTGGCCGACATCGTCCGCAACAATCCGTACTACCAGCGACGCATCGAGGACTTCGGCTACTACTGGGCGGCGAGTGACTACTTCGACGCGCAGGTGCTCTTCGACTGGTGGAGCGGCGCCCGGCAGGACCCGAATCGGTACAACAGCGGAGGCCAGTTCAACAGCCGCTTCGATTTCCGCTACAACTGGCTGGATCGATTCACGTCGGGGACCTTCGGCATCGAGCGCCGCGTTTCGAGCAGCTATGGCAAGAGCACCAACATCAACTGGCAGCACCAGCAGAGCTTTTCCCAGAAGACGTCGTTCAACGCGAACATCCAGTACGCGACGAATGCGACGGCGACGCGACGCACGCAGACGAACCCGTACTCGGCGCTCTCGTCGATCAGCTCGAATGCCAACTTCTCGACCGCATTCGGCCCGACGCGGGTAAGCCTCGGCGGCAACCGCCAGGAAACGTTAGGCGGACTGATCTCGACCACGATCCCGTCGCTCTCGCTGACCACGCCGACGGTCAGCATCACCGACTGGCTGTCATGGACCCCGTCGTTCAACGCGACCAACTCGCTGCGATCACGGATCACCCAGGGGCTGCCACAGCCGGCGGCATTCTTCACGCAGACCGACAGCATCATCCGCAAGGGATCGAGCCGGACGAGTGACGTCACGCTCGGCAGCCCGATCACGATCCACAACTACTCCATCGCACTCGACTTCGCCGCGCACGACCTGGAAAACAACTTCCCGAAGCTCGAACGTGTCTACCATGGCGCCGACACGACGTCGCGCGTGTTCGCCAAGACGTACGAGACGGGCGTCGCGTTCAACTTCGGCTTCGGGCTTCCGCAGCTCTCGCGTGGAAAATGGAATCTGTCGCCCGGGGTGAATTTCGTGAACTCGGACGGCAGTCAATACTTCTTCATTCGCAACGAGCAGACCGGCGGCAACTGGGTGCATCAGACGAAGCGCCCGCAATATTCGCTGTCGTCGACGCCGACGTTTTTCGGACTGTTTCCCGGCTTCGGGCCCTTCGCTCGTTTTCGTCAGGCGGTCACCCCGACGCTGACCTACAGCTTCGCGCCCGCCGGCCATCCGAACGAAGTGTTCCTCAATGCGCAGGGCCGATCGGGGAAGGGCGACCTTGGCTCGCTGCGCCAGAACCAGATCTCGCTCGGATTCTCGACGAACTTCGAGGCCAAGTTCCGTGTGCCGAAGGACAGCGCGACGGACGGCAGCGAGACGGAGGGGGCGGGCGAAAAGATCAAGCTGCTGTCGATCAACACCGACGGTGTCGGCTACAATTTTGAGCAGTTTCGCTACCTGAAGCAGCAGGGACTGAACCCGAAATGGTACGCCGGAATCACCAGCAGCAACTGGGGCTTTCGCCTGAGCAGCGACCTCCTGCCTAACGCGTCGTTCGGCGCTCACTATTCGTTGTTCAGCGGTGACGTCCGGAGCGATACCGCTCGATTCAGCCCGTTTTTTGAGGGCATGGATGCGAGCTTCTCGCTCAACCGCCGGTCGAGCATCTTCGCGGCGCTGAACCGCGTCTTCGGCGGCGCCGTCAAGAACGGTACGCCGGTGCTGCCGACGGCGAACCAGACGACGAGCGATCGCGATGCGCAGCGTGTCGCCGACAATCCGATGTTCGGCAACAACGCGCGGCGCTCCGCGATCCCGATCCCGGATACCCGCGGCGGCTGGAATGCGAGCTTCACTTTCAGCTCGAGCCGTTCGCGCCCGGTGAGCGGCGCGACCGTCATCGATCCGCGCGCGGTCTGCGCGACGCTGCTCGATCTCCGCTCGCGTGAGCTCTGCCTCGTCGAAGCCGCAACGCTCCGACCGGACTCCATCGAGCAGTCGAGTGCCAGCCGCACACTGTATGTGTCACCGCCGCGCGCCAACCTCAACGCCAACACTTCGTTCAACCTGACCAACAAGTGGGCGGCGCAGTGGACGACTGACTACGACGTCGAGGCGAAGCGGTTCAACTCCCAGCTCGTGTCGCTGCGACGCGAGCTGCATGACTGGGATCTGGTGTTCGGCTTCTCCAAGACACCCTACGGGTCGTTCAGTTTCAACGCATTCATTTCCCTCCGCGCGCAACCGGCATTGAAGTTCGACTACAGGAAATCCGACAGCTCGCGCTGAGATCGAGCGTTCACCGGATGGTGCACTGGGGCGTCCACGACGGTGGACGCCCCAGTTTCTTGTCTTGGCTAACCCCTCTGGAATCAACAGCTTCACGCGAGACTGCGGTCGGCTCGGGCGATGCACCGATGGCTCATCGACTACCCACCGGAGTCCATCATGCGTCGCTTCGTTTTCGCTCTACTCGTTGCCGCTGTCGCCTGTGGTGGCGATCGCACCAACGCGCCGTACGCGAGCCTCCCCACGCCGACAGGCCTGACGTATCAGCTCGTGCCGAGCGGCATCCCTGACAGCCCGGATGGCGTGCTGCTGGCATGGGATGACGTGGCCGACGCGAACACGAGCGCCTACGTCGTCTACTCACGCAACTCGTCAAGCGGCAGCTGGAGCCGTCGGGGCGAGACGACGTCGCCGACGTTTCACGATGCTGGGCTTCCCGCGTATTCGTACTACGTGGCAACGCGCGATGAGGCCGGGCACGAGAGTCGCCCGTCGAATTCCGTGACGATCGACGTGAGATTGCACCTGCCGGCGCCGGCAAGCCTGAACTCGATCACGCTCTATCGCGCGGTGCAGCTGTCATGGGCGAGCAACGCACGCACCGCCGATCCCAATGCCTTCGACTATTATCGCGTCTACTCGACGGTTTGGTCGGCCGCGGCGTCGCGGTGCGACGACAGCCTCTGGATCCTCGAGGGGACTACCATCTCCGAGGATTTCATCTCGACGGGGCTGACTAACGGTGTGCGCTATTGCTTCGCGGTCAGCGCGGTCTCGCGCGATGGGCACGAAAGTCTGTTCAGCGTTCCACGCGACGACACTCCGCGCTACGACTCGCGCAACGTCATCGTCGATGCATTCCAGGTTGCGCCGGCGACCAGCGGATTCGACTTCTACAACCCGACCGCGAGCACGCGCTTCGGCATCGTAGCCAGTGGCAGCGCCAGTGGCATCGACTTCCGCCTCGAACGGCGCGCTGACAATCGCTTGTACTTCGTGCCGATGCGCAGCGACGTGTCGATCGCCCTCTACTCGACCAGTCCAGTCACCGACCTCACGTCGATCGACATCGCGCCGCTCGACAACAGCTTCAGCGCCGTTGCGATCTCGGCCGAACCCGGATACGCGTACGTCTTCCGCATCGGGCCCGTTGGTAGCGCGAACTACGGTGCGGTGCGTGTATCGCACGTCGGTGCCGACTACGTGATCTTCGACTGGTCGTACCAGAGTGCGATGAACAACCCGGAACTCAGCGTCGCCGGGCATTAGCGGTGGTCGTTAGCGTCGAGCCACTGCAGCGACGCAGTGGCTCGACGCTAATCGCCACCAGCTTGCGTTTCCCCTGCGAGCGCGGCGACATTTGCGCTCATGGATCGCACGATCGAGATCGATGGACAGTCCCTCACTATCGAACAGGTAGCGCGCGTCGCCGCTCGCGGTGCGCGCGTCGAAATGACGGCACCGGCTCGGGCGCGCATGGGAACGACTCGGCGTGTCGTGGACGCGATCGTCGCCCGCCACGAAGTCGTTTACGGCGTCACGACGGGGTTTGGCAAGCTGTCGGAGTTTGCGATTCCCCCGGAACGGCTCGCCGAGCTGCAGGTCAACCTCGTCAGGTCGCACGCAGCGGGCGTTGGTGCCCTGCTCCCCGAGCGCGAGACGCGTGCGATGATGTTGCTTCGAGCGAACGTCATTGCGAAGGGATACTCCGGGGCGCGTCCGGTTCTTGTCGACCTGCTGCTCGACATGCTGAACGCGGGGATCTGGGCGCCGATCCCGGAGCAGGGAAGTGTCGGTGCGAGCGGCGACCTCGCCCCGCTCGCCCACCTCGCACTCGGGCTCATCGGCGAAGGGCCACTCATCCGCGATGGTACCGCCGGGCGCGCCGCCGATGTGCTGCGTGAGGCCGGGCTCGCGCCGGTCATCCTCGCGCCCAAGGAGGGGATCACCCTCATCAACGGAACCCAGGCGCATACCGCGATCGCCTCGCTCGCACTCGTCGATGCGCACACGCTCTGGCAGACGGCGCACGTCGCCGGTGCGATGTCGCTCGAGGCACTGTTAGGCACTCCGGTCGCCTTCGATGCTCGCATTCACGACGCGCGTGGTCAGCTCGGGCAAGCGGCATCCGCAGCGCTGCTCCGCGCGCTGCTCCAGGACAGCGAGATCCGTGAATCGCATCGCGCCGGCGATCCTCGGGTCCAGGACGCGTACGCGCTGCGCTGCATGCCACAGGTTCACGGCCCGGTGCTCGACGCGATCGACTTCGCCGCGGGCGTCATCGGCCGCGAGCTGAATGCGGCGACCGACAATCCGCTCGTCTTCGAGAACGGCGAGATTCTCAGCGGCGGCAACTTCCACGGGCAGTCGGTTGCGATGGTGCTCGACTTCCTCGCGATCGCATTGACGAACCTGGCGACGATTTCCGAGCGACGCACCGATCGTCTGGTGCATCCGGATTTCAACCAGGGACTTCCGCCCTTCCTCACGCGTGAAGCCGGGGTGAACTCGGGATTCATGATGGCGCAGGTGACCGCCGCGTCGCTGGCCAGCGAATGCAAGGTGTTATCGCACCCGGCCAGCGTCGACACGATTCCGACCGATGGGAGCAAGGAAGACGTCGTCCCCATGGCGATGGGCGCGGCGTGGAAGCTGCGGCGGATCGTCCATAACGTGCAGCATGTGCTGGCGATCGAGTTGATGTGCGCCGCGCAGGGGCTCGACTATCGTGCCCCGCTGCGCCCGGGCCGCGGCGTCGGCCGCGGACACGCTGCGGTGCGCGCACTGATCGAACCGTTAGGCAGCGACCGCGTGCTCTCCGCCGACATCACCCTGCTCGCCGAGGCAGTAGCGGCCGGCCGCTTCACCACGTCGGGCGATCGATGAGCGGGCCGCGACCGGTCCGCGCGGCGCGCGGATCGACGATGTCATGCCGCGGCTGGCAGCAGGAAGCGGCGCTGCGCATGCTCTGCAACAACCTCGATCCCGATGTCGCCGAGCGTCCGGACGACCTGGTGGTCTACGGCGGGACGGGCAAGGCCGCGCGCGACTGGCCCTCGTTCGACGCGATCGTTGCCACGCTGCAGACGCTGGCCGACGACGAGACCCTGCTCGTGCAGAGCGGAAAGCCGGTCGCCGTTTTCCGTACGCACCAGTCGTCGCCCCGCGTGCTCATCGCCAACAGCAATCTTGTCGGCCGCTTCGCGACGTGGGACGTCTTCCGCGAGCTGGAAAAGAAAGGGCTGATCATGTACGGGCAGATGACTGCCGGATCGTGGATCTACATCGGCTCGCAGGGAATCGTCCAGGGCACCTACGAGACCTTTGGAGCGGTCGCCCGCCAGCACTTCGGCGGCACGCTCGCCGGCCGCTTTGTCCTCTCGGCCGGTCTCGGTGGAATGGGCGGCGCCCAGCCGCTGGCGGCAACAATGAACGGCGCTGCATTCCTCGGCATCGACGTCGACGAGTCGCGCATCGACAA
>JBKJQR010000125.1:0-4205 GCA_046593895.1 Gemmatimonadaceae bacterium
GGATCATCAGCCCCTGCTCGAAGGCACCGTGGGCGAACACCTCGGCATCCTCGTACCAGGTGCGATCGAGGACCCAGCCGCCGCCGATGCCGCGCATGCGGCGCATCGAGGCGAAGCGAGTGGCGAGGAAGTGGAGCTGCAGGCGGAGGGCGAACTCGCGGCGCGAGCGCTCGGCGTCGGAGTAGTAGGGCTCGAGCCACGGGTTGTCGGCGTCCACCGACTCGAGGGCGAGCTGGAGGCCGAAGCGCGCGGCGAGCGCGTGGGTGAGCGTGGTCTTGCCCGAACCGACCATGCCGGCAATGCCAAGTAGCATGTCGAGCGCCTGCGAACGGCGTGAGGGAAAGGAGCGCGGTCGCGACGACGGACCGCCGCTGAAGATGAGCAGACGTGGTCCGGGCTTCAACTCCTTGCGCGGGCGGTCGCGCTGTGACCGGGTCGAGGGCGGGGCGTCCACTCATTACAGGGGCTGACGGTCTCGACCGACAGCCCGACAGGTCACCTTCGTCAGTCGCCCCCCGCGGCGCAGGGTCCGATCGATGTGTGCATTCGCCAGAACGCTGCTTCGCCTCCTCGGCCGTGTGCCGATCGCGCTCGCGGTAATTGCCGCGGCACTGTTCGCGCGCCGCGCTGATGCACAGAGCGCCCAGCCATTTCAGGTGATCGTCAATTCGGCGAACCCGGTCGCGTCGATGACGCGCGAAGAGACGTCGCGACTTTTCCTGCGGAAGGTGGTGACGTGGAAGCCGGGGGAGAGTGTGCAGCCGGTGGACCAGAGCGAAACGTCGGCGGTCCGCCGCTCCTTCTCGAAGGCGATCCATCACAAGGAGATCGCCGGGGTGAAGCGCTACTGGCAGGAGCTGATCTTCACCGGCCAGGGCGTCCCGCCGATCGAGCGGGGGAGCGACGAGGGTGTGGTGACGTTCGTCGCTGGAACGCGCGGCGCGATCGGGTATGTCGGGAACGGGACACCGTTAGGCAGGAAAGTGCGTGCGGTGCGGATCGTCGACTAGGGCGATCGGGGCGCGGATCGCACGGAAGAATGCGATGACGGTGCGGTGGCAGCCCCGTGGCGGACTGCTTGCGAGGAGGACCGCGTCAGGCGAAGTTTAGCGAATCGCCGGGCGAGTGATCCTGCCGCGGTGAGACTGGGCACCGTGGCCAAGTGGTAAGGCGGCAGACTGCAAATCTGCTATTCGTCGGTTCGATTCCGACCGGTGCCTCTTGCAGGACAACGACGTGCGCGCGGCGAGCCTGCTCGCCACACGCACCGGATGACACCGGGGTAGAGACGACTACGAGTCGTCCCGCTTTCCCCCCCCCGCCTCGCTCGTACGCCCCGGTACCCGCTACTCGCCGCGCGGAATACTCAGCGTAAAGGTCGAGCCTCGATCCAGCGTACTCTCCGCTGTCAGGTCGCCACGCATCGCGCGGGCGAGGTCGCGGCTGATCGCGAGTCCGAGCCCTGTTCCCGACTCCGCGCCCGAGTGTCCACGTTCGAGTTGGACGAAGGGCTCGAAGATCGTCTGCAGCTTGTCGGCGGGAATACCAACACCGGTGTCGCTTACGCGCACACGCATCGCATCGCCCACGGGCCCGCACTCGACGATGATTTCCCCGTCCGGTGGGGTGAACTTGACGGCGTTCGAGAGCAGGTTGAGAAGAATCTGCTGCAGGCGCTCGGGGTCGACGTGCGCAGTGAAGCTCGGATCGCAGCAGCGGTACTCGTAGCCGATTCGCTTCTGCAGCAGCTGTGGCGCGACGAGCGCCTCGAGGCTGCCAAGGACCTCGTTCAACGATACGTCGCGTGCGTCGATGCGTACGCGGCCAGCTTCGATCTTGGCGAAGTTGAGGATGTCGTTGATCAGTGACAGCAGGTGTCGCTGACTGCGCTTGATTCGCTCCAGGTCAGCGCCCTGCGCGTCGGTAATCGGTCCACGAATCCCTTCGGTCAGGAGCTCGGCGTATCCACCGATCGCGTTGAGCGGAGTCCGCAGTTCGTGCGACATGTTCGCGAGAAATTCCGACTTCGCCTTGTTCGCGTTCTCGGCTTCGGCACGCGCGCGCTCGGCATCGAGCGTTGCCTCGTGCAGTTGGTCGTTCGCCGATTGTAGCTCCTCGGCGAGCACCTGCGATTCCTCGAACTGCTGCTCGAGCTGCTGGGTCTGCGCCTCGAGCTCCGCTGTCTGATCGAGCAATCGGCTGTTCGCTTCCTCGACCTGAGCGCGGGCACGAACCTGGACGGTGACATCAGTCGCGACGATGGCGATCCCGGTCACTCCCTGCTCAGGGCTGACCAATGGCTGATAGATGAAGTTGAAAAAGCCCTGCTCAGGTTTTCCAGTTCCGCGGTCGACCATCGCAGGCACTTCGGTACCGACGAATGGATCCCCTGACGCGTAGACGCTGTCGAGAAGCTCGAACAGGCCCTGGCCTTCCAACTCGGGCAGCGCGGCGCGAGCTGATGCGCCGATCACTTCACGATTGCCAATGAGTTCCAGGTAGTGCGCGTTCGCGATCTGGAAGAGGTGATCGGGACCGCGGAACACGGCGATGGCGACTGGCGCCTGACCGAGAATGCTCCGCAGCCACAGCTCGGCGGCGTCGGCCCGCGACTGTTCGGCGCGCGCGCGTTGCAGCGATTCCTCTCGCTCGCGCAATGCCTGCTCGAGTCGCGTTCCCTGTTCGAGCGACGTCGTCTCGTGCACGTCGAGCAGTTGCTCGAGCGCGGCAATCTTCGACTTGAGCTGTGCGAGCTCCCTTTTCGTCGACTGGAGTTCGCCGGGTGTCGCATCGTTAGGCGGCATCGCGGTCATGCAAAGATACGCCCGTCATCGAACGGCAGGATCGACACCTTGACGTTCAGCGCAAGAGGTTTGAAGAGGTCGGCCGTCTCACGCTTGAGAGTCGCGCGCGAAAACAGGATGACCGCAAAGAGGTCGCCCGTCGGCAGCAGTCCGCCGAACCCGATCACGGAACGAATGCGGTGGGGAACGACGAACTGCTCCTGCGCAGGGATGTACGGACTACCGGCTGCGTCGGGCACAAAGAACACGTTGTACGTCCGCTGCTCCGCTTCAACGAGGAGCCCCGCCTCGGCGCGGACGAGCGCCCCCACTTTCAGACCGAATTGCGTGATCAGCCGTGCGATCATGGGAGCCTCGGCGACGAGTTCCTCACTCGCCAGTGGAATCGACCGGTGACCAGCCGATGACTGTCGCGAATTCCATTGCGGCTGCTCGCCGGCGGTCGCGAGCAGCGTCAGGCATTTCATCTCGGCCGACGCGGGCTCGCCGCCGAGGACGTTCCGGACGTAGCGCCGATCGTCCTCCGTGAGCGCGGAGTACGGATGCGTCTTGAAGAACCGGACGAGCGCGCAGCTTCGGTCGCCGCCGGCGTCGAGCAGGTGCTCATAGAGGTAGCGAACCGTCCTCGCTGCAACCTCTTCCATGCTTCCCGCACCAGTGCCGATCCGGCGGAGTGCGGCGCCGCACAGCGTCATGTCGCTGAGTGCAAAGCTGGTGAGATTGAACATGCCTGCACCAAGGATGGTCGCGCCGGGTGACGTGGAACGCGCAATGCCGACTGGTCGGCGATTACTCGCCGCGCGAAGCAGCGGCACTTCGCGGAGACAGAGTGGCCGAACCGGATTCGATCGCACGAGCGATAACGCACGTTCTGCACCGGCGGCAACCCTGTGTCTGCCGTGCCCGGCGGCGCGAAAGGTCGGCCGATGTCTCAAGTGCCTCACCGTCGAGCGAGAAAACGTCGAGACTTGCCTGGCCGATAACGAACCGGTCATGGCTGGAAGTAACGCCACGGCGAACGGAAGCATCGGTGGTGCCTAACGACCGGCTGCAGGCGGCCACTGCGCCAATAGGGCAGCCGTCCTCGGCGCGCGCTCGGGTTGCGCAAGGAGTTCGCGGGCGAGACGGGCGAGATCAGCGGGGACATCGACGTCGTAGTGCTCGTCCATCACGGCCGACGACAGGCCGAGCCGGCGGGTCTGCGCGGTGAGCGCGTCGAGCGCGGACCCCGTCCCCAGCGCCTGCGAATCGAACAGGCCGGCGTGTACCGTGGTTGCTCCGACCAGATAGAATCCGCCGTCGTCAGATGGACCAACGACGAGATCGTAATCGGCGAGTGCGAGGAATGCTGACTCGAGCACAGCGGCCGGGAGATGCGGGCTGTCGCCGTTGAAGGCGATC
>JBKJQR010000190.1:0-3342 GCA_046593895.1 Gemmatimonadaceae bacterium
CAATTCGTGAACTGTCGGGCGCGGCAGCTCTCCCCGCCGGGCCGGCGCCGCTCAAGGCGCCAATGCCGGGGCTCGTCATCCGGGTGAACGTGGCGATTGGCGATTCCGTCGCGGCCGACCAAGGGCTCGTCGTCATCGAAGCGATGAAGATGGAGAACGAGTTGCGCTGTGTCTCCGGAGGCCGGGTGAAGGCGATTCGCGCGGTCGTCGGGCAGGCGGTGGAGAAAGGGGAGCTGCTGGTCGAAATAGAATAGCCGCGGCGGCGTGGTTTCCGCAGCGCTGGCTCACCAGCGTCCCCACTGGCGCGGGGCGGCGAAGTCGATCGGCGACCGGTCGCGCGGCTCGTGTAAGCACGCAACGCCGGCGTCCGTTGACAATGGCTAACTCCTTTCGTAGCTTACTTGTCTGTCGAAAAATCCATGGGGACTTTGCCGCGCCTTGCCGATAAGTGGGTGGCGCGTGCGGTGCCCCAGCCGAATTCTCTGGACCCTGTCATGAAGACTTTCACCGCGACGCCGAGCGACATCGTTCACGACTGGTACGTCGTCGATGCCGAAAACATGGTGCTTGGGCGCCTGGCGTCACAGATCGCGAAGATCATTCGCGGCAAGCATAAGCCGACGTTCACCCCGCACATGGATACGGGGGACAACGTCATCGTGATCAACGCGTCGAAAGTCGCGGTCACGGGCAAGAAGCGCGACCAGAAGGAATATTTCCGTCACACCGGCTACATGGGCCACGAGCTGTTCACCCCATTCGCCACGATGCTCGAGAAGCACCCGGAGCGCGTGATCGAGAAAGCGGTCTACGGGATGCTCCCGAAGAATGCGCTCGGCCGCCAGAAGCTCCGGCTCAAGCTCCGCGTCTACCCGGGTGCTGATCACCCGCACACCGCGCAGCAGCCGAAGACGTTGAACCTCAAGAAGAGCGAGACGAAGTAAATGGCGGAGAGCGAGACGATCCACAGCATTGGCCGGCGCAAGGAAGCGCGGGCCCGTGTCTATCTGAAGCCAGGTTCGGGCAAGTGGGACATCAACGGGCGCACGCTTGGCGATTACTTCCCGCGGCCGTCGCTGGTGTCGGCAATCCAGCAGCCGTTCACGGCGACCGACCTGCTCGGCAACTATGACGTGAAGGCGACGCTGGAAGGTGGCGGCGTCACGGGCCAGGCCGGCGCGCTGCGCCTCGGCGTTGCCCGCTGCCTGCTCAAGATCGACGAGACGCATCGTCGGAAGCTGCGCGACCTCGGGTTGCTGACGCGCGATGCCCGCGCGGTCGAGCGGAAGAAGCCGGGCCGTCCGAAGGCCCGCAAGCGGTTCCAGTTCAGCAAGCGTTAGGCAGTACGCGGTTCGGCTGGCCACGACGGCTGGCGATCCGCGATCCTTCACGCGTTCCGAGTCATCGTCGGGTGCCGGCTCCCAGAAGGGCAGACCCGGTCGGCGGTGGCAGCGACAGAGCGCGGACGACACAAACCAGATTGGAGTAGTTTCGCATGGCCAGCATTACCCTCGAGCAGCTGCTTGCCGCGGGTGTCCATTTCGGACACCAGACCCGTCGCTGGAACCCGAAGATGCGCCAGTTCATCTTCGCGGAACGCAACGGGATTCACATCATCGACCTGCAGAAGACCCTGCGTCAGGTCGAACTCGCCCAGAAGCTCGTCCGCGAGGTCATCCTCCGCGGCGAGAACGTGCTCTTCGTCTGCACCAAGCGGCAGCTCGCCGGCCTGGTTCGGACCGAGGCCGAGCGCTGTGGCGCGATGTACGTGACCGAGCGTTGGCTCGGCGGAATGCTAACCAACTTCAACACGGTGAAGAAGCAGCTGCGCCGCCTGAAGGAGCTCGAAGCCGGGGGTGAAGAGGGCGGCGGGTTCGCGAACTACACGAAGAAGGAGCAGCTGATGATGGCGCGCGAGCGCGACAAGCTCTCCAAGTATTTCAGCGGCATCGGCAGCATGGCCCGCCTGCCGGGGCTGATCTTCGTCGTCGATTCGAAGAAGGAGCGGATCGCGGTCTCGGAGGCGAACAAGCTCGGGATCCCGATGGTCGCGGTCGTCGATACGAACGCCGATCCGGACCTGATCACGGTTCCGATCGCCGGCAACGACGACGCGATCCGGTCGGTGGAGCTGATTGCGAAGACGATCGCCGACACGATCGAAGAGGCGCGCCGCGAGGCGCCGACCCGCGCATCGGTCGAAGAGGGCGAGGAGAGCACGTACAGCAGCGACCGCGGGATGGAAGCCGCCGCCGGCGATGACAAGGAGAAGCGCCGTCGTCGCCCGCGCCGGCGCCGGGCGAAGCCCGAGGCGATCGCCGCACTCCGCAAGGGCGGTGAGGCGGAGGGTGGTGAAGCTGCTGAGGCCGCGGAAGGTGGCGACGAAGGCGAAGCCGACGCCGTTTGATCCGGGGCCGCTCGCCCTCGTTCAACGAGCGCGGCCTGTTCACGCACGGCGCTTGATGTAGAATTCGTACGCCGCCGGCCGCTCGGTCGGCGGCGTTTCCACGACACTGAGTTTTGAGACGGACGAGAATCGATGACGACGACCACGACGTTCACCGCGAAGGACGTGCAGGAGCTCCGCCAGCGTACCGGCGCCGGGATGATGGAATGCAAGAAGGCGCTCGAGGAGACGAAGGGAAACATCGAGACCGCCATCGAGCTGCTGCGGAAGAAGGGAATTGCCAAGGCGGAGAAGCGCGCCGGTCGGGCCGCGAGTGAGGGGAAGATCGTCAGCCGGGTGAGCGCCGATGGTAAGAGCGCGTCGTTGGTCGAGGTCAACTCGGAGACCGATTTCGTGTCGCGGAACGAGAGCTTCGGCAAGCTGGTCGAGCGGATCGCCGACACGCTGTTGAACGATGCAAGCACGAACGAGATCGTCACCAACGCCGAGGGCGCCGCGCTCCTCGCGAAGCCGATGGGCGGTTCCACCGTGGACGGCGCGATCAAGGAACTCTCCGGCACGATCGGTGAGAACCTCGTCGTCAAGCGCTACGCGCGGTTCAGCAGCGACGGCGCGCTAGGCAGCTACGTCCATCATAACGGCAAGGTCGCCGTCCTCGTCGACGTTGTCGGCGGCAGCGGCGAGGCCGTGCAGCAGCTGGCGCGCACTGTCGCCGAGCACATCGCGGCAGGCGTGCCGACGGTTCCGGCCGCGGTCGATCGCGACGACGTCCCGAAGGAGCTCGTCGATCGTGAGCGCCGGATCTTCACCGAGCAGGCCGCCGAGAGCGGGAAGCCGGCCAACATCATCGAGAAGATGGTCGGCGGCCGGATCGAGAAGTTCTACAAGGAAGTCACGCTCGTCGACCAGCCGTGGGTTCGCGACGATTCGAAGAC
>JBKJQR010000192.1:0-8299 GCA_046593895.1 Gemmatimonadaceae bacterium
GTGGACCAGATGTCGCGCGGATCGTGCTCCACCCAGCCCGGCTTCGGGAAGATCTGCGGAAATTCCTTCTGGGCGACCGCGACGATTGCGCCAGCCTGGTCGAAGACGATTGCCCGCGAGCTTGTCGTACCCTGGTCGAGCGCGAGGATGTATTTCATGAGGGATGTTACCGGCCGTTAGGCATTCCAGAGCGCGCGGTAGCAGACGGCGCCGAGCGCGCCGCCGAGGACCGGCCCGAGGACCGGGATCCACGCGTAGCCCCAGTCGGACCCGCCCTTGCCTGGAATCGGCAGTACGGCGTGGGCGATGCGCGGACCGAGGTCGCGCGCCGGGTTGATCGCATATCCTGTCTGTCCGCCGAGCGAGAGCCCGATCGCCCAGACGATCACGCCGACGAGGAGGGGGCCGAAGCCTTTCGCGAGATCGGAGCCCGGCAGCAGGTTGGCGGGAGAGAGCACGGCGAGGAGCGCGAGCACGAGCATGAACGTCGCGACCATCTCGGAGACGATGTTGGTGCTACGGTTCCGGATCGCCGGCCCCGTGCAGAAGGCGGCGAGCTTGGCGTCAGGGTTCGCCGTCACCCCCCAGTGCGGCAGGTAGGTGAGCCAGACAATCACGCCACCGAGGAAGCCGCCAACGATTTGCGCCGCGATGTAACCCGGAACGTTAGGCCATGGAAACTTTCCGATCACCGCGAGCGCGATCGTCACCGCCGGGTTGAGGTGCGCCCCGCTGATGCTGCCGACGCTGTAGACGGCGATCGTCACGCCTAACGCCCAGCCGGTCGTGATGACCATCCAGCCGGAGCTGTTGCCCTTCGTCCGGTCGAGGACGACGTTGGCGACGACGCCATTCCCGAAGACGATGAGGATCATCGTACCGACGACTTCCGCGAGCAGTGGAGACATGTCGTGTTCTCGCTTTGTCTTCGCGCCAGGAATCAGGTCGAGCCCCGTGAGCGGTGACGCAACGTTACCGAGCGCGCGGCGCCTCCGATAGGGCGCTGAAACCACCGCCAGCTGCCGCTTCACGGTCGCGTTAGCGGTGGCGCGTTGAATTCCCGCATCTCCCCGCCTTCTACTGGCGCCGTTAGCGCGCGGAGGCAATACTTGCGCGCGGCAACGAAGCCGATCAGCGTCTGCTCTCGCCGGTCCTCTCCAACGCACGGAGTATCAAGATGCAAAGAGGTGCCACCCTCGGGCTGTTGCTCGCCACAGTTGCTGCCTGCTCGGATTCCCCGCAGCCATTATCTCCGCGCACTGCCCCCGCCACTTCCGTCGCGGTCTCCGCGATGGGAAACGAGCCGATCGTCAACAGCTACATCGTCATCTACAAGGACGTCGTCCAGGACGTCGATGGCGCGTCCCGTGACATCGCAGCGACGCACGGTGGCAAGGTCAAACACACGTACAAGTCCGCCCTCAAGGGAATGGCCGTCTCGATGTCGGCGGCACAGGCCGCGGCGCTCGCCAGCGATCCGCGCGTCTCGTACGTCGAGCAGGACCAGGTGATGTCGATCGGCACGACGCAGACCGGCGCGACGTGGGGGCTCGACCGGATCGACCAGCGCGCGCTCCCTCTCGACGGCATATACACGTATGGCGCTGACGGGACCGGCGTGACCGTATACATCATCGATACCGGGATCAACTTCACGCATGCGGAGTACGCGGGGCGGGCGTCAACCGGCATCGACGAGGTCACCGCAGGCGGGACGGCGGCCGACTGCAACGGCCACGGCTCGCACGTGTCGGGGACGGTGGGCGGCACAACGTACGGCGTGGCGAAGAAAGTGAAGCTCGTCGCCGTCCGCGTGCTCGACTGCAACGGATCGGGCTCGACGTCGGGGGTCATCGCCGGCATCGACTGGGTGACCGCCCACAAGGTGCTGCCGGCCGCGGCGAACATGAGCCTTGGTGGCGGGTATTCCGCCTCGCTCAACACGGCGGTCGAGAACTCGATCACGGCAGGCGTCGTCTACGGAATTGCCGCGGGCAACAGCTCCGCTGACGCGTGCAACTATTCGCCAGCCAGCGCGCCGAACGCAATCACCGTCGGCGCGACGGACATCAACGACGGATTTGCCAGCTTCTCGAATTTTGGCACCTGCGTCGACATGAACGCGCCGGGCGTGAACATCACCTCGGCGTGGATCGGCAGCAACACGGCAACCAACACGATCAGTGGAACCTCGATGGCGACGCCGCACGTTGTCGGGGCAGCCGCACTCTACCTGCAGGCCTACCCGTCGGCGACGCCATTGCAGGCGCGGAACGCGCTGGTGAGCAACGCGACGCCTAACGTGATCACTTCCATTCCGGCCGGGACCCCGAACGCGCTCCTTTACAGCGCGTTCATCTCGGCGGGGCCGACACCGCCGGTCGCAAATTTCACCAGTAGCTGCTCGCTGCTGGCGTGTAACTTCGATGGGACGAGCTCGACCGCACAAGCCGGGGCCTCGTACAGCTGGACGTTTGGCGACGCTGCGACGGGGAGCGGGGTCACGACGAGCCACAGTTACGCCGCGGCGGGAACGTATTCGGTCACGCTGACGGTGACGGACGCGATCGGAACGAGCTCGAAGACATCGTCGGTAACCGTTTCGAATACGGCACCGGCGCCGGCGCCGGTCGCGAGCTTCACCAAGAGTTGCTCGTTCGCGACGTGCAACTTCGACGCGACCGCGACAACGAACGCGACTTCCTACAGCTGGACTTTCGGCGATGGAGCGACGGCGGTGGGGGTGAAAGTGTCTCACACATTCGTGCTCAAGACGAACTACACCGTCACTCTGACCGCGACCGGCGGTGGCGGATCGAGCACGACGACGCAGCCGGTCAGTTGCGGCGGGAAGCGGTGCTCCTGACCTGACGACGCAAGTTGCCTGAGGCTCCCGGCTGGAGCCCTGGCAGCTGAGAAGACGGAACGGGTTGGCGCGTATCGCGCCAGCCCGTTCCGTTTTTAGCACGACACGACGCCGACCATCGTCGCCGGCAGTGTGAGGCGTTAGGCATGCGTCGGACGTTCGCGGCCGCGGTCACTGCTTGAACGCGGTCGCCGCGTGCGGTCGATCTCGTCGCGCCGCGTTTCGATGCACGTCGAAGGGCGTTCGCCTGAGCGAGCAGTCAAGCGTTTACCCCCCGCGGTGTTCGGTACGTCGAAGCCGCAGGACTTCGCAACGTGGCACTGCACGGCGCCGGAGAACGACCCGCGGAAACTCCCGGCTCTCGCGTCGCGTACGGTGCCGGTCCGACCGCAATCAGTGCGGGCCTGACCCGTTCTTGCCTCAGGTCATTACTCACCACCGGAGCGCGAGATCATGAGCGCACGATCGAAGGGCTTCTGGGTGGCCGCGGTGATCTTCACCGTGGTCAACATCGCCGGTGCGGTGATGGCTGCGTGGGAGGGTCAGGCACTTCATGCCGCGCTCCACGTCGCACTCGGCTGCCTCGGTGCATACGGTGTGCAGCGGCTCGCACCACTCGGTGCGCGCCGCCTCTGGCCCTGGCGTCAGTCGGCGATCGCCGCGACCTCCCCTGAGCTCACCAACCGCCTGACGAAGATCGAGGAATCCGTCGATGCCGTCGCCATCGAGGTCGAGCGGATCGGTGAAGGCCAGCGTTTCATGACGCGGATCTTCACCGAGCCCGAAACACCACCCCGCGCCGGCGAAGGCGAGGCGCCGCCGCCGGCGATCAACGGCCCCGACGCTGCGTCCCGCCGCCGGCCGCCTGCCTAACGCTGAGCGGCCGCGATCGGCATCCGCTCGCTGGCCGCGGGGAAGGGTGCTGCCGGATAGGTGCCGATCTTGTCCGGGGTGTAATCACTCGCCCAGAAATCGGGCGGACCCTCACTGTCTTCGACCCGGTTGTGCACCGGCTTCACGCCCTGCTTGAGATAGGCAGCGATCGCCCAGAGGTCGTCGTCGGACATGTGGCGCCACGCCGGCCAGGGCATCGGTACGGCGAGGTACCGCGGATGCGCCGGAAAATTACCGACGCCAGGCGTGGTCGAGGTGATCTCGACGTCGGGGGTCTCGCCGGGACGGAGGCCGTAGCGGAGCGCATTGAAAATCTGTCGCTCGGCGAAGCGGCCGAGGCCCGTGGTGTTGTCGGGGGTCAGGTTGCGTGGCCGGGTATGAAAGCAGGGCTTGGCCGCCGGATCGACGCGGCAGGGTCCGATGAGGAATTCCTGGCCGGGGGCATTGACGCCGACCAACCAGTCCTTGGCCGCCGGGCTCGTACCGTTATGACATCCCGCGCAGTCGTGCGAAATGACGAGGAACCGTCCGCGCAACACCTTTTCGTTCGGCGACACGCGCTGCTCGCCGCCGGCCGCAGCATGCAGCGACCTCGTGGCCCGCGAGCCACCCATCGTGCCTAACGCGAGCACTCCCGCGGTCACTCCAGCGACCAGCGATGCTGTATTCGACCATCGAGTCATGTCGGCCTCTCTATTTGAGTAGGAGTACGCCCATCATCCCCATGTCCTCGTGATCGAGGACGTGACAGTGGAACATCCACCGCCCCGGGAAGTCGTCGAAGCGGACGACAATGCGCACCGTCTGGTGCTTGGGGACGTTGACGGTGTCCTTCCAGCTGCGGTACGTCGTCGGTACGCCATCGTGATCGAGCACCTGGAACTGAAACCCGTGCAGGTGGAACGGGTGATCCATCCCGACGACGTTCTCGACTTCCCAGATTTCCGTCGTCCAGAGATGCGCCGTGATGTCGGCGCGATTCATGTCCATCGCCTGGCCGTTGATGAGCCCTTGGCTGAGGACGATCACTCGCGTTGCCGCCACCTGCGTCGTATCGAGCGCGGGAATCACGCGCAGCGTCGACGGCAGCTTGATCGATCGCAGCGGTGGATCGCTGCTGTATTTCAGGGCGAGGACGTCGCGCGGGTGATCCCAGTCGGGAGGCCGCGTCTGCGGGACGTAGCGATCGTACGGCAGTGCCTGCACCGTCACGCGGCTGCCCGGCGTCCCGCTGCCGCGCACCAGCAGTTCGACGCGCTCCGAATTCGCGACGGTGATTTCCCTGACCTCGATCGGTTTCTCGAACAGCCCGCCGTCGTTGCCGACATGGAGGAAACTCTGCCCACCGATCGCCAGACGATAGACGCGTGCGCCGGACGCATTGACGACGCGCCAGCGCTGCACTTCGCCGGCGCGAATCGCGATCGTCGGCATGACCTGCCCATTGACGAAGATCACGTTGCCTTCGCGCCCGTTCACGCCGTCAACGCGTCCCTCGGGGGAATCCGGATTTGGAAAGTCGAGCGCGCCGTCGGAGCGAAAGCGGTTGTCGGAGAGGATCAGCAGCTTTTCCGGCAGCGACGCAGGCAGCGGATCGTCCGCGGCGCGTACGATGATGCCGCCGTACAGTCCCATTGCGACCTGGTACGCCGATCGCATGTCAGGGTGCGGGTGATACCAGTAAGTGCCGGCCGTTCCCTTCCCGAAGGTGAAGACATAGTCGCGGCGATGTCCGGGCTCGACGAGATTGAACGGGCTCCCGTCGGCGTCCGCGGGCAGGTGAACGCCATGCCAGTGCACGGTCGTCGCCTCGGGCAGATCGTTCTTGAAATGCACGATCACGCGCGCCCCTTCGTGAACGACCAGCGTCGGCCCGGGAATGCTGCCGTTGTAGGTGTAGACGTCGGCGGGCGGGGCGCCCGGCACGAGCGACATTCGCGCCTTGGAGGCGGTCAGCAGCACCTCGACGATGCCGCGCGACGATGAGATGTTCTCCAGAACGTTAGGCGCGGTCAGCGTGTCGCCGGGCGAGCCGGGGGTGACCGTCGCGAGGATCGGAGTTGCGGCGTCCTGCGCGTCGAGCGCGGGAGCGATCGCCAGCCAGCGCAGCGCCGAGAGCAGCAGCAGTGCGGCGCGGCGCGCCCGGACCAGACCAACCGTGCGGGCGGGCGGTCGCGCCGGGACGTAGGTGAGCGAGGACGGACGGTAGCGCGGCATCGCACTCTCCAGTCGACAATCGATAAGCACCTGATCTGGACCACCCTCGCTCGTGGCGGTCCGAGCGGCGAAGGTACCAGCTTTGGTCGCACTGTCAAGCTTCGCCTCGATTGAGCGCAGCGACGGGAACGAGCGCAGCCCCCTTGCCAACTATATTACCATATAGTAATGTATTGATCACGCCACTCGCGGCCGCACCCAATCCTTCCCTCGTGATCATCCTCGGCTACATCCTCGCAGCACTGGTCGGGCTCTCGCTCGGACTCATCGGCGGCGGCGGATCGATCCTCACCGTGCCGATCTTCGTCTACGTGGTCGGACTCGACCCGAAGCTGGCGATCGCGATCAGCCTCCCTGTGGTCGGCACTGTCAGCCTCGTCGGTGCGATCGGCCACTGGCGCGCCGGAAACGTCGATCTCCGGATGGCGGCGCTGTTCGGGGTGATCGCGATGCTCGGTGCGTACGGCGGATCGCGACTCGCCGTGTTCTTCACCGGTGCGGCGCAACTTGCATTGCTCGCCGTCGTGATGCTCGCTGCGTCGGCGTCCATGTTCCGGTCGGCTCGCCGCAGCCGGAGTGCAGCGGTGTCGGCCGATGACACCAGAGCCGGCGCGCAGCGCATGGCGTTCAGCGCGCTGATCCCGGTCGCGCTTGGTGTCGGGCTGCTCACCGGCGTGGCCGGCATCGGCGGTGGATTTCTCGTCGTGCCGGCGCTGGTCGTCCTCGGGCGTGTGGCGATGAAGCAGGCGATCGGTACGTCGCTGCTCGTCATCGCGATGAATTCCGCGGCGGGATTTGCCGGCTACGTTGGCCGAGTCGACATTCCGTGGGGATTCGTCATCAGCTTCACCGCGGTCGCCATCGGGGGAATTCTGGTCGGCACGCGGCTGGTGCGCTTCGTATCGGCGGCGGCACTGAAGCAGGCATTCGCCGTGTTCGTGCTGGTGATGGGCGGCTTCATTCTCTACAGAAATCGCGCGGTGTTCCTGCCAGCGTCGGCGCCAATCGTTGCCCCAGCCGGCGCTGCGCGCCAATCACGTTAGCGGAGCGAATGATGACAGCAGACTTGCAACAGCTGGCTGCCGGGATCGCCAATGCGCGAACGCCGGTTGCCGGCATCATAACGGCGGGGCAGCCGACCGCCGCGCAGCTCGAGCAACTGGTGAGCGGCGGCGTGCGGACGATCGTCGACCTCCGCGCGGCGAGCGAGGCGCGCGGTTTCGACGAGCCGCCGGCAGTCGCGGCGGCCGGCGGCGTCTACCACCACATTCCGGTGACAGGCGGCGTGATGGGGGCTCGCGAGTTCGGCGCGGTGCGGGCACTGCTGCGTGACGCGGGCGCAAGGCCGATGCTCGTCCACTGCGCCAGTGCCAACCGCGTCGGTGCGGCACTCATTCCCTGGCTGGTGCTCGACGAAGGCCGGAGCCGCGACGACGCGCTGCAGGTCGCGCATGGCATCGGTCTGCGCAGCGACGAGCTGGCCCGCGCCGCGTTCGCCTACATCGACAACGAAGCGGCGTCCGCCTAACGGCCGCCGCGCAGTCATCGCACCCTGCTCGAGGACATCAATCGTGCTGCTGAAACGCATCTATGACACCAAGCTCGCCCAGGCGAGCTACCTGATCGGCTGCGCCGCCACCGGCGAAGCGATCGTCGTCGATCCCAACCGCGACATCGACCAGTACCTGCGGGCGGCGGCGGACGAGGGGCTGACGATCGCCTTCGTCACCGAAACGCACATCCATGCCGACTTCGTCTCGGGAAGCCGCGAGCTCGCCGAGCGCGCCGGGGCAGAGCTCCTGCTCTCCGACGAGGGCGACGCCGACTGGAAGTACGCGTTCGCCAGCGCTGCCGGCGCGACCCTGCTCCACGATGGCGACAGCTTCATGGTGGGCAACCTGAAATTCGACGTGATGCACACCCCGGGGCACACGCCCGAGCATCTGACCTTCCTCGTCACCGATACGCCGGCCACTGATCGCCCGATGGGCGCAATCACCGGCGACTTCATTTTTGTCGGCGACGTCGGGCGCCCCGACCTGCTCGAGCGGGCGGCGAAGATGCACGGAACAATGGAAGCCAGCGCGCGGACACTCTTCCGCAGCCTGCAACGGTTCAAGCAGCTCCCTGACCACCTGCAGATCTGGCCTGGCCACGGTGCCGGGTCGGCGTGCGGTAAGGCGTTAGGCGCGGTGCCGTCGTCGACCCTCGGCTACGAGCGGTTTGCGAACTGGGGACTGGCGACGATCAGCGAGGACGAGTTCGTGCAGGCAGTCCTCGCCGGCCAGCCGGAGCCGCCGAAATACTTCGCCGAGATGAAGC